>NZ_JBEOVA010000043.1:0-56670 GCF_040295225.1 Streptomyces sp. NPDC002896
CGGAAAGAACGATCTCCACAGCAGTAGGGCCTCGTTGCGCCATGAAAAGAAGGTATCAACTAACTCTGAGGATTTCTGGCGCAGCACACTAGTGCCGCATCAAGCAACGTTCGCCCTGTCGACGACTTCGCGCAGCCGCTGGTCAGGCTGTCAGGTGAAATCGTCCGTGCCAGCAGCGGTTGTTTACAACCCGTCCGGCCGTGGTCCGTGGATCCAACGGACCATCGCACCGCAATGTCGTCAGTCGCGATCGGCGGGGGCTTTCCCGCAGCGGGCTCGACGGTCCGCATGACTACGATCAACCGACCCCAGAGTGACGCGCCGACGACATCAGGCGGCTGGTCGAGAACCTCAGCGGCGAGTCGGCCATCGTCTTCAGCACCGGCTCCGTCGCCGCTTGCGCCCGGGCGCGACAGCCGGACAGGACCCCGGCAGACCCCACAGGTACTGACTCACGCGTTCTTGGTCGCGGTCACGTACCGTGTCCACGGCCTGATGTCGGTGAACTCCAGCCCAGAGAAGCCGAGTTCGCGGAGCGGGATGGCAAGGAGCCGGACGTTGGTGTCAGTGAACGGGTCGACGCTGGGATGGCCCTCCGGGCCGGGTGCCCGGTGGAGGGTGAGGCGACCCAACAGACTCGCCAGCCTCGGCGCCATCTGTCCCGTCGGGTACACGTCGGCGATCAGCAGCCGCCCACCCGGCCGCAGGACCCGGTGCATCTGCTCGAGCGCCGTCGCCCGTTTCTCAGGCGGGATGTGGTGGACGACGAAGGTCGAGGTGACCACGGCGAAAGCGGCGTCGGGCAGGCCCAGGGCCTGGGCCGCCGCCACCTCGAAGTGGCAGTTTGGCGCCTTGCCCGCGTGGCTGCGGGCGTAGTCGATCATCGGCTGCGAGGGGTCGACACCGACGACCTCGCCCCGCGGGCCGACGACCTCGGCGAGCCGGCGGGCGAAGTGCCCGGGGCCGCACCCGACGTCGAGCACCCGGTCCCCAGGCGCGGCGCCGCTGGCCGCGGCCATGGTTGCATCCAGCGACCCGCGCCGCCCGGCGAAGAGCACGGCGAGTAAGACGTTGTACAACCGCACATGGGTGATCAGCACCCCGGGTTCCTCGTGCTGTGCCGCCTTGTGGCCGTGCATCGGGCCTCCTTACGCATCGGCTGCGCACCGGCGCCGGGCACACTCCCACCGTAGCCGTGAAGCAGCGGCTACGCCCGCACGGGCGATGGCACGTCGACACCGATACGCTCCCGCACCACCTTCTGGAAATGCGGGCACGCAGTCGAGGGCGCATTCGATCAGCTCGAGCGAGGCCTGCGCCTCGGCGATACGCCGCTTCAGCGCGGCACGACGCCGCTGCAGTGTGGCGCGCCGGGGGCCGGGATCAGCCTTCTGACCATCTCGCGGATGCTGTCGAGTTCTCGTCGCGGCCATCAACGAATGGCTGTGAACGGCCGTGCTGTGACCTTGCGTGGGCTTCCTCGAAACGAAGCGTTCTGCTGTCAGCCAAGACTGTCGCGCCTCCCATGGCATGGGCGCGAGCATCGTCACATGCAGCCGATCTTCGTCCTCGTGCACAGTCCGTCCGTAGGTCCCTCAACCTGGCACCCTGTGGCCGATCACTTGAGAGCGGAGGGATATCCGGTACGGGTGCCGTCCCTGCTGAACGTAGGCGCCGGCGCTCCGCCGTTTTGGCCCCGCATTGTGGACGCCGTCCGCGACGATCTGCGGCAGGTCACGGCCGACAGCCCCGTCACGTTGGTGGTACACAGCAACGCAGGCTTGTTCCTCCCGGTGATTCGCTCGGGCCTCGACCATCCGGTGACCAGCTCGATCTTCGTCGATGCCGCACTGCCGGCCCGGATCGGACCGACCACTGTCGCCACACCCGAGTTGCTGGAGTTCCTCCGCCCGATGGCTGTGAACGGCAGGCTACCGCGCTGGACTGACTGGTGGGACGAGGCAGACGTCGCACCCATGTTCACCGATCCGATGGTGCGGCAGACAGTCATTGAGGAGCAGCCGACCCTGCCGCTGTCCTACTACGAGCAGCACATCCCGGTCCCCGACGGCTGGGACGACCACCCCTGTTCCTACTTGCTGTTCGGCCCTCCGTATGACGACTTTGGCGCGGACGCGCGTGAGCGCGGCTGGCGTGTGGCACACCTGCCCGGCGCACACCTCCACCAGATCATCGATCCCGCCGGCACAGCCCGGCACCTCGTCGAGCTCGCCGGCACGGCTTGATCCACTTTCGATGCGCGCCATAGCGGGCCTGTCCCTGCTGGCGTGCGTCATCCGTCGGGTGCGCGGCGAACGTCGACGGGCCGGTGTTGCTCGACCTCGCCGCCCGCGCCCAGAGCCCCGAAACCCTGTGGGCCACCACCGGGACGGGCTGCAGCACAGCACCGACGGCGGACGCACCTTCCGTGCCGCCCCGGCCTCGTCGCCGTCGATGAGCCGGAGCCCGGGTTACTCGTCGGACTCGCTGCGGACGGCCGTGTGGTCAGCAGCCAGGGAGGTCAGACCTGGACCGAGCACGGCCGCCTGCCCGACGGCGGTGATCCCACCGTGCTCACCGCCGTGACCGCACCGCGGCTGCTGGTGGCCGACAGCACCAACGCCGTCTACGAACCCACCGATGCCGGACGCACCTGGACGGTCCTCCAGCGGCCCTCAACAAACGGCCCCCCATAGCGTAATACCCCCCGGGGGTATATCGTTCATTGCGTGTGAGGCTCGGAAGACGGGCCACACTGGACGGGAAGGGGGATGACGGTCATGGACCACAGCGCTCAGCAAACCGGCGCCGCGCACGACCACGCCAGCCACGAGGCTCATCACGGTTACGCCGCCCACCACGGCGGGCACGCGCACGGCGAAGCCTCCTGGTCGACGGCTGCCAAGGCGACGTTGCACTGCCTCACCGGGTGCGCCATCGGCGAGATCCTCGGCATGGTCATCGGTACCGCCCTGCTGTGGGGCAACGTGCCGACCATGGTCCTGGCGATTGCGCTTGCGTTCCTGTTCGGCTACTCGTTCACGCTGTTCGCGGTCCTTCGGGTCGGCCTGGACCTCAAGGCCGCGATCAAGGTGGCGCTGGCCGCCGACACCGTTTCGATCGCCGTGATGGAGCTGGTCGACAACGCCATCATCGCCCTCACCCCGGGCGCGATGGACGCCCACCTGTCGGACGGGCTGTTCTGGTCCGCCCTGCTGGGCGGGTTCGCGGTCGCCTTCCTGATCACCACGCCCGTGAACAAGTGGATGATCGGCCGCGGCAAGGGCCACGCCGTCGTCCACGCCTACCACTGACCCCGAACCGGCAGCCGCCCCGGGACGCCCCTTCACCGATCGGGGGGTGTCCCGGGCGCGTTTGCGTTGCCGCGCCAAGCCAACCCGCCAAGGGCCGGGGGTGGAAGAGGTGTGGCTGCCCGGCCCGCTGGCCTCCGGCAGCGACAAGGAGGCAACCCGTGCTGACCACGGTCAAGGACATGCTCGCCACGTACCCGGCCGACCTCGGCGATGTCGACCGCGAGAAGCTCACTAAGTGCATCGAGGAATGCATCGCCTGCGCACAGACGTGTACCGCCTGCGCGGACGCCTGCCTGTCCGAAGGCATGGTCGGCGAGCTCACCAAGTGCATCCGCACCGACATGGACTGTGCAGACATCTGCAACGCCACCGCGGCCGTCCTGTCCCGCCACACCGGCTACGACGCCAACATCACCCGCGCGATCCTTCAGGCGTGCGCGACAGCCTGCAAAGCCTGCGGCGACGAATGCTCCTCGCACGCGGACATGCACGAGCACTGCCGCCTGTGCGCCGAAGCGTGCCGGTCCTGCGAACAGGCGTGCAACGACCTCATCCAGGCCCTCGGCTGACCGGGCCCCGTGGCCGCCGGATTCCCCTCCGGCGGCCGCCACGGCGGGGTCAGGGTCCGGCCTGGTGCTGCTCCCGCCGCTGCCGGCGGCGGCCGTAGCGGGTCATCCCGCGGGGCTTGACCACCGACAGGGCGGCTGCGGTGAGCAGAGCCACGGCGGCGGCGCCCGCGTCCGCGACCAGCTGAATGCGCATGCCCTCCAGTTCACCCCCGGCCAGTGCGGCCCGGGCGGCGCCGTCGGCGAGGTGGCCGACCGGCTGCATATGAACGAGCAGCAGCACGGTGGCGAGCACGGTGATCAGGAGTTTCGCGATCACCCAGTAGTGCCGCATCAGCCCCCACACCGTCCCCAGCGACTGCACCACGCCGGTCAGCAACGAGGCGCCGGCAAGAGGAACGATCACACCCCAGCCCACCAGTTCCATCGCCACGTACGCCCCTCGGACCGTCTGCGGAGCGTCGCTGACCAGACCGGCGACGGCGAGAGCGAGGAAGGCCGCGACCGCTCCGAACCAGCCCACCGAAGCGGTGATGTGCGCGGTCAGCGTCGCCTTGCGCAGCCGCGCGGGGAACGGGCTCACGGCGTATGCCCGGCCATGCCGCCCCCGGCCAGGTGCACGACCACGAACACGACGACCAGGGAGACGGCCACTGCCGCGGAGGTCTTCACCCAGCGCGGCGTCTGATGATCGTCTGTTGCCTCAGGGCGAGGGGGTGTATCGGCCATGGCGTCCTCCACGGATTCCGACGCGCGGACCCGCCGCGCGATTACTTTTCGAGACAGGGTGTCTCCATCGCGGCGGAGTGTATCCAATCGGAGACGCCCGTATCCTTGAGGGGTGCCGAAGCTGTGGAACGAAACCATCGACGCGCACCGCCACGCCGTACGCGAGGCCATCCTCAACACCACTACCGAACTGGTGGAGGCCGGCGGACTGCGGTCGGTGACCATGTCCCAGATCGCCGAGAAGACCGGCATCGGCCGCGCCACCCTCTACAAGTACTTCTCCGACATCGAGGCCGTCCTTCTGGCCTGGCACGAGCGCCAAGTCACGGGCCACCTGCACCAGCTGACCGAGGCCGCCGACCAGCCCGGCACCGCCGTCGGGCGACTGCAGACCGTCCTTGAGGCGTATGCGGACATCGCACGCGTACGCCACGGCGGCGAACTCGCCGCACTCCTCCACCAGGGCCAGCACGTCACCTACGCCGAACGGCACCTGGCGCACGTAGTCCAGGCCCTGATCGCCGAAGGCGCCGACAGTGGCGGCCTGCGCGGCGACGTCCCGCCCGCCGAGCTCGCCCAGTACTGCCTCCACGCACTGACCGCCGCCGCGGGCCTGCCCTCCAAGGCCGCCGTCCGCCGGCTCGTCGAGGTCACCCTGGACGGGCTGCGCCCGGTTCCGTAAGCCACCCAGATCACACGGCTGACCGTGATTTTTCGTTGGCCGGAACCGAACACCGACCTGGCGTGTCTTAGGCCCCGCAACGCGCGTAAAACGTCACACATGGGCCCAAGGTCCAAGGGGGGAACCAAGTTGAGAACCATCACACGAGTCGCACTGGCATGCGTGATCGGCGTCGGCGCGATCGCCTCCACCGCCGGGACCGCACAGGCCGCCCCCGCGGCGGAGGGCGGATCCAAGCCGGCGAAGACGATCGAGAAGGGCTACGCGCTGTCCTGTGCCGGGCAATCCGCAGGCGTCTCTGTAGCCGTGGACCTGTACCAGAACTCCGCGTTCGGCTCGCACACCAGCGTGTCGATCGAGACGCCTGACGGAGAGTACGGCGGCGGTTACGGACCGGAGGACACCGCGCTGTTCTCCAACGGAACAATCGCGGCCGACATCCCGATCAGGAAGCTGGACGACACCGTAGAGCCGGCAGGCGACGCGGTTATCAGCGGCGCCTACGCGGCCGCGGGTGCGCCGAAGCCCGTGCATGAGGTCATCGAGGACCCGGCCGACCACTACGTGATCACCAAGGGCACCAACACACCTCTGCACACGACGGCCACGGTGAACGTGCTCGGCTCGACGGTCCCGCTGTCCTGCTCCACCGCCTTCGCGTTCGACCTCTCCGTGTGGCGGCTCACCCCAGGTCGCGGCTGACGAGTGAGTGCGCATGACCTGCCGCCGGTGCACCGGCGGCAGGTTGCGAGCCATGAGCCGCGCGGTGTCTCGGCGGGGCCCGGTCGCCCTGCTCCGGTTCGAAGCGGCTGCTCGCGCGGCTCGGGTCTGCCAAATTCGAAACCTATGGCTAGGTGGGCGACGCAGCACTACGTGCCCGACGCCGTGTCGGTGCTGGTCGTGCTGCTGCTGGCGCTCCTGGGAGCGGTAAGCGGTTGAGCGGTAGCCGCTGGACAGGTGCTCGACTGCGCTGAGGAAGTCGCGGAAGGCCCGGTCGGTGCGGGTGGTGTCGCCGGTGGCGTCGAGGTCCATGAGGAGACCACGGATGACAGCGAGAACGAGCGTCGCGAGATCCGGCCGACCGATGCTGCGCAGGCCGTCCTCGAGCGGCCCGAGCCAGTCGGTCGTCGCGGTGCGCCGGAAGTTGGGCCACAACTGCTGCTCCGCACTCTCGCGCAGCTGACCGAACATCCGCAGGTACGGCCGCCCGTCCGGGCCGGTGATGGAGGTCCAGGCGCGATCCAGGGTGGCCGTGTAGGGCTCGTCGGGTCGCACCCGCAGGAGGTCGCCGAATGTGTCGAGTTGGCGTTGCCGCGCGTGCCCGAGGACGGCGCGCAGCAGGGCGTCGCGGGTGCCGAAGTGATAAATCAGCATGCGGGCTGAGGTGCCGGTGGCGGTGGCCAGCGGCTCGAGCCGGTCGGGGAGGCCGTGCGCGAGGGCGTGATCAGCGCACGCATCGAGCAGCCTCTCCTTGATGTGCGGTTGCGGTCGTCTGCCCACCAACGTAACGGCGGCTACATCTACCGTTGATCGAAAGGCGGTCAAGGCAGACGTGGAGGTAGCGATGAGGGTCGTGTTCGTGCATGGGGCGTGCGCGCGGGACGGGTCGTGGTGGTGGCACCGCACCGCCGAGCTGCTGCAGGAGCGAGGGGTGCCGAGCGTGGCCCCGGCGCTGCCGAGCTGCGGCGAGGCGGGCCTGCCCGGCGGCGTCGGTGGTCCGGGGCTGTCCGAGGACGTTGCCGCGGTGCGGCAGGTGCTGCAGGCCGGCGACGAGCCGACCGTCGTGGTCGCCCACAGCTACGGCGGCATCATCACCGCGGAAGCCGCCGCGGGCGTCGGGGCGGTACGCCACCTGCTGCTGGTCTCCAGCTACCTGCCCGAGGTCGGGCAGAGCCTGTCGGAGTTCGGGGAGGGCAGCCCCGCCCCGTTCCTCGACGTCGACCCCGACGCCGGCACATTCGGGGTCCGCCCCGAGCTGCTCGTGGACACGTTCCTGCAGGACTGCGACTCCGAGGTCCAAGCGCAGGCGGCGGACCACCTCGCCCGGCAGAGCGTGCAGGTGACCGGGCAGCCGGTCGGGGCGGCCGCATGGAAGCAGGTGCCCTCGACGTACCTCATCTGCGCCCAGGACCGCGGCACCCCGCCGCGCCTACAGCGCGAGTTCGCCCGCCGGGCCGGCAGCGTCGTCGAACTCGACGCCGGCCACCACCCGTTCCTGTCCCAGCCCGCCGCGGTCCGGGACCTGCTGCTGAGCCTGTGACGGCAGCCGCGGACGAGCCGGGCCGGCGATCCGAGGACCAGGAGGCCGTCGTGAGCGCCGAGGAAGAACTTCTGTCGAGGGCCTACACGGCCTACAACGGGCAGGACGTCGACCTGCGAACACCGGCTTAGCGCCAGATTTCCGGCCGTTGATCCTCAAGGGCCGTCTCCCCCTGACGCGCGGCCCGCCAAGGTCAACCGCTTAGCGTTGTTTTTCGCTGGAAGCTACCGGCAGCCCTTGACGCGGTCCGAGGACCGGCCACCATCACGGCACCGGGGAAGGCCCCACCCACACTTCGGGCGTTGCTACTTCTCATCGACATTTCCGGGTCCGGCGATCGCGAAGTGCTGCCCAAAACCGTCGACAAACGTTGCCGACGACTCCCACCTACGAAACCACCGCCGGGGTACCGTCATTCTTCGCCTCCCGGCAGGAGCCCCGCGAGGCCTCTCCCGCCCAAGCCGTGATGGACAACGGCATGGCCGCCTGGACCTTCCTGCCCCTGACCGCCTCCGGGAACCCCGTCGGCGCCTGCGTGCTCGGCTACGACCAGCCCTACCCGTTCACCCCGGAGGAACGCCTCACCCTCACCTCTTTCAGTGCCCTGATCGCCCAGGCCTGGACCGGGCACGCCCGCACGACGCCAAACACCGGCTCGCACACGGCCTCCAGGCCAGGCTGCTGCCCCACAAGGCTACGAACATGACGAAACCGGACCCGAAGAGTGGCTCCGATTCGGCCACGTCCGGAGCGTTCGGCAAGGGAGTATTTCGAAGCACGGTGACGACCGTGCAGCCACAAGATGGGTATCCCTGTGACGGGCAGCGCGTCGACCGGGTTCAGGATCCCGAGGCGGTGACCGAGATCATTCTCGCGAACAGCACTGTGGATTGGGGGGCTGGCATCGGCTTTATCCGGTGGGCTACGTTATGCAGCCATGACTACCGGGACGGCATCGCGCCACACACGGATTGGTGACCCGGTGCTCTTCTGAGCGCCGTACGGGCCGGTGCTGGCCCGCTGTTGGATCGAGGATCTTGCGCTGCTGCGCGGGCTCCGCCTCCGTCGTGTTGATCACAGGCTCGACACGTCAACCACGACAGGAGAATTCATGCCCACCAAGATGCTGCAGATTCCCACCGCGGACGGCCAGGCCGACGCGTTCGCCGCCTTCCCCGACGGTGGCGGGCGGCACCCGGGGGTGCTGATGTACGCGGACGGCTTCGGCATCCGGCCCGTGCTGCGGGAGATGGCCCGCGAACTGGCCGGGCACGGGTACTACGTGCTCGTCCCCAACCTCTTCTACCGGCACGGCCCGGCACCGGTGATCGAACTTCCCGAGCACATTGGAGAAGAGGTCCGGCCCGCGGTCTTCGCCCAGTTGATGCCCTTGATCGAGGCGCACACCGCCGAACGTGTCCTGAGCGACGCCGACGCCTACCTCAGGTTCCTCACCACCCAGCCCGAGGTCGGTGCCGGACCGGTCGCAGTGACCGGCTACTGCATAGGCGGCCTCCTGGCGATGCGCACCGCGGCGGCCCACCCCGGCCAGGTGGCCGCTGTCGCCGGATTCCACGGCCCTGTGGGCGCCGACGGGCCCGACAGCCTGCACCGCCTCCTCTCCAAGCTCACCGCCCAGGTCCACCTCGGCCACGCCGAAACCGACATGACGCCCGAGGCCCTCGGCGAGCTCAACCAGGCCCTGGATGCCGCGGGTGTCAGCTACACCTCCGAGATCTACCCCGGCACCATCCACGGCTTCACCATGTCCGACACCGACGCCTTCAACCCCGCCGCACTGCAGCGCCACTGGGACCGCCTGCTGCCCCTTCTCCGCCGCACCCTGGCCAACGGCTGAGGCTCCGGCCCGGAAACCAAGCCGCCCGCCCGGACGGGCAGACGCCTCGGCCGGCGCCGACGCCGCACGGCCGCGGATGACCGCGAAGCGAACGCGTTGCGACGGTGGAGCAACGATCGCTTCGGCGTCCGCCGCCCGCTCGGCATCACTCCCAGATCACCGCCGTCCGCCACGATCGTGGCTGATCCCGCATTGCCCGTTCTGTCTGGGACCTGCTGCGCGGCTCGTCGCCAGCCAGGGCCGCGCGCTGGGTGCACACGTGGCGACCGGGGAAGTCCGCGCGTCTGCCCGGTTCGGCTTCGGTCAGCCGGTATGACGGCCGTGAACAGCTCGCCCGACAGCTGAGGCCACCCGCCGGATGGTGATCCAGCCCGGCGGCCGCCCGGCGGGCGCGGCGCCCGGCCGATGGCGGGGAACCCGCACCCGTAGCGTCCGGGGACTGATCCGGCACCGCACGGGAGTCGGCAGGGTGACGGCTTCACCGTCCAGCCCGACGGGGACGACCGGGACGTCGGCATCGACGACCACCTCGTCAGAGGTGGCCAGATTGGTCAGGCCGTGTGTCTGGCGGTGCGTCTGCCCACTTCGCAGCCGGGCGGCCGTCTCGGCGGGCGTCTCCGCCCTGGCGGCCAGTACCCCCAGGAGCCCGGAGTCCAGTTGCGCACGCCTGCCAAGCCCGGCCGGGTCATCGACCCGGTAGGGATTGTTGCTCACCAGCACGGCATCAGGCCGGTCCACAGTGAGCAGCCCTGCGCGTACGATCAGCTCCGGGCCCTCGTGGCGGGCCAGGAATTCCGGGAGGATCCGCACCATGGTGCCGATCTTGTCCTCCCGATAGGCCGGGTCCTGCACCAGGGCGGCATAGGCACCGAACGACACGTTGTTGACGAACACCCGCTCGCCTGCGAACCCGAGATCCACGCGCAGTTCGACGCCGTCCGTGAGGGCCTCCAGCGCGGCCGAAGGGTCGTCACGGTCCAGGCCGAGGTCCATCGCGAAGTGGTTGCGGGTACCGGCCGGAATGACCACGAAAGGAAGGCCGCTCTTCGCAGCCACCCCGGCGACAAGTGCCTGCGTGCCGTCTCCGCCGGCCACCCCCAGCAGATCCGCACCGTCATCCACCGCGCGTCGGGCGAAAGTCGCGAGGTCCTGGGGCCGGGAAGGATCGAGCAGGAGCACCTGAGCCCCCAACGCACGGGCATTTTCCGCGATCCGGAACCGGCTCGCCTTCCCTCCTCCCGAACGGGGATTCACGATCAGATACGGCCGCCGTGCAGCGGCCACCGGTCGGAACGCGTTCTCGGTCATGGCAAGCGCCGACAGGCCGCGTTCATCAGCCCGGCGCCCGTCACAGTCACAGGCGCCGACACCGCTGCCGTTACCACGCCCGCTGCTGACCGTGCCGTCCCCATGACGTTTCCTCCGACAGTTGCGGCCTACGGCACCAGCCCGGTCGCCTTGATGACAGTACTCACGGGTGAGGGGTGATGACGGCGCGTCCTTGGATCTTGCCGTCGTGCAGGAGCTGGTATGCCTCGTTGGCGCGTTCCAAGGGGAAGTGCTCGACCAGCATCTTGATCTTTTGCTGCTGGGCGAGGGTGATCACTTCCATCAGTTCGGGAAGGGAGCCCCAATAGGGCGAGGCGACCGAGCACTCGTGCGGCGGGCTCGAGAAGTTGACGGGCAGGGCTCCGCCGCCGAGACCGACGATGGTCAGGTGGCCAAGCACCCTGGCCACCTGAGCAGCCATCCGCAGAGTCGGGTCTATGCCGACCATGTCCAGCACGAGCTGAGCGCCCTGCTGCTCCGTCATGTCCTTGATGCGGGTGACCGCCTCCTCGCCCGAGAGCAGCGCGTCGTCCGCGCCCATGCGCTTGGCGGTTTCCAGCTTGCCGGCATCGGTGTCCACGGCGACGACGATGGTCGCCGCGCTGAGCGCTCGCATCATCTGGATGGCCATCTGGCCCAGACCGCCCACCCCGATCACCACCGCGGTCGAGCCCGGCCCCAGCAGGTGCAGCGATCGCTTGACGGCGTGATAGCTGGTCAGCCCCGCGTCGCTGAGCGGGGCGGCCTGGCGGGGGTCGAGGGTGCCCAGCGGAATCAGGAATCGCGCCGCCGGGACCAGCAGGTACTCAGCCATTCCGCCGTCGTGGCCGCCTCCCAGGCCCCCGCCCTGACCACTGATCTTCTGGCAGTAGTTCTCCCGGCCCTCCCGGCAGTTGGCGCACACCCCACAGCCCCAGGGACCGTAGACCATCACAGGGTCTCCGGGCGTGAACCCGGTGACACCCGGCCCCAGCCTCTCCACCCATCCCGCATTCTCATGGCCGAGCGTGAAGGGCAGTTCCGTGGCGAACCCGGGTGGTGGTCCGGGTGCCTCCATGATGTGCAGATCTGAGTGGCACGCACCGGCACCCCCGACCTTCACCAGGACCTGCCCCGGCCCGGGCTCGGGCACCGGCACCTCGCGCAGCTCGGGCGGTTGCTGCCATCCGACTAGTTGAAAAGCCCGCATAGCGATCCTTTACGCACGCCGATTCAGTCGCGGATCCCGTCGATGTCGACCAGGACGTGGCGCGGGCCGCGGAAAATCTGGTTGTGGCGGTACGGCGGTGGGTCCTCTACGAGCCGGGGGTTTTCCACTCGGCGGACGAACTCGCCGACCGCGACCTGGACCTCGAGCCGCGCGAGCGGAGCGCCGAAGCAGAAGTGGATGCCCTGGCTGAACCCGAGGTGCTGGTTGTCTCGGCGTTCGAGGTCGAGCTCGTCGGGGTTGGCGAACCGCTTCGGGTCGCGGTTCGCCGAGCCGTATGCCAGGAAGATCGGCGCGCCCTTCGGGATGGTGGTGCCTGCGATGTCGATGTCTTCCACAGCGGAGCGGGTGTGCCAGAACTGGACCGACGACTCGAAGCGCAGCAACTCCTCGACTCCGGGCACGATCAGCTCGGGCCGGCGGCGCAGCTTCTCGAGCGCGTCGGGGTGCCGCAGCAGGGTGAGCACGCTGTGGGCGATGAGATTGACCGTGGTTTCATGCCCGGCGAAGATCAGGAGCAAGGCATTGCTCACGAGCACGCCCTTGGACATCCCTCCCTCCGCGCCGTCCTCGTGCACCATCGCCGAGAGCATGCCCGGGCCGGGCTGCTGGGCGTACCGGTCGAGCAGCTCGGCTGCGAACTGCCCGAACTCCTTCACGGCCCGGCGACCCCCGGCCAGTCGGCTCTGCATCTCCTCGGAGGCAGCCTCGGGGCCGAAATCCAAAGAGTCCAGGGCCGTCTCGATCCAGCCGTGGAAGCGTTGCTCGTCTTCAAGCGGCACGCCCAGGACCTTGCAGATCACGGTCACCGGCAGGGGGTAGGCGAACTCGTCGACGGCATCGATCCGGGTCTTGCCCTGCATGTTGTCCAGAAGGCCGTCCACAATGCGGCGGATCTCGGGTTCCAGGTCGGAGATCAGGTGAGGGGAATGGGGCGGGCCGACGAAATGCGGCATCATCGTCCGGCGATCTCGATCGTGCTCGGGTGGATCCTGGGTGATGATGTTCGGCTCCAAAGAAATGACCGCCTCCGTGATCGGCTCGGCCTCTGCCGAGCCCTCGGCCGGGGCCGCAACCGGGACGGGGAGCTTCCTGGGATCCGAACTGACCCGGGGGTCGTGCAGCAGCGCGACGATCTCTTCGTAGGTACTGACGACGTAGGTGCCGTCCGGCTGCCGCGCCACCGGTGTTCTGCGGAGTTCCTCGTAGAACGGGTACGGATTGGCGCGGTTGGCGTAGCGGAGGGCCTGCTGCCAGGGGGTTTCCTCGACCACGAGGCTCCCCTCCTTCTTCCTGTCGATGCTGTCCGCTTGCACGCCCGACCAGGCGGGCGAGTCAACGAGGGCGAGACCGGAACTCGGCCCTCCGCTCGCTCGGGTCGTGGCCGGTCAGGACGACGTCGGGGATCGCCGTCGGGACGCCGGGTTGCGGGAACTCGGCCGGGATCGGCTTCATGTCGGGGGGCTGGTCCCAGCCCGGCGGCGGAGGCGGGAACGGACCCGATTGCTCGATCAGCTTCCCGTAGTACTCCAGCCACTTGCCGTGATCGAAGGTGACGGCGGCGACGATGCGGCCCCGGCGACCGTAGGCGGCGGCGAAGTGGCGCTCCTTGACGGACCCCTGCGTGAAGACGATCTCGTCGCCGAAAGGAGGCACGCCGACGGACTTGATGTTGACGCCGAACTGACCGGACCAGAAGCCGGGCAGCAACAGATGCGGGCGATAGTGGGGCTCGAGGTTCACCATGTTGTGGGCCGCGACCTCGGCGCCGAGAACGGCATTGTCCCAGTGCTCCATCGCGAGGAACTGGTACTCGTACAGCACGTGGGGCGCGCGCGCCACGTCCCCTGCCACGTAGATGCTGTCGGTGATCACGCCGTTGACGTCGAAGGCGCGACCGCCGGCGTCGCAGCCGACGCCCCAGAAACCGGACGCCAGCCCGGCGTCCTCCAGCCATTCAACGTTGCGGATCGACCCCAGCGAGGCCACCACCACGTCGGCGTCGATGGTGGTTCCGTCCGAGAGATGAGCACGCCGCACGTGTCCGCCGGAGTCGCCCTCCAGTGACGACACACCCAGCCCGCAGCGCAGGTCCACGCCGTGGTCGCGCTGCATCTCCGTGGCGATCTCACCGATCACCCCGCCGAGCGCGCCGACCAGCGGCGCCGAGCCCCGCTCGACGACGGTCACCGGGAGATCGAGTTCCCGGCAGACGGAGGCCACCTCCGAGCCGATGAACCCGGCCCCGATGACCATGACCCGCGACGGCGGCGCGGCCAGCGCCTTTTGCAGCTGTGCGGCATCATCACGCGAGCGCAGCGTGTAGACCCCGTCCAGGGCGGCTTCGTCCGGGTTCGGCCACTGTCGCGCGCGGGTGCCCGTGGCGATCAGCAACCGGTCGTACGGGATCTGCTCGCCGTCGGCCAGGCGCACCTGCTTGGCGGCCCGGTCCAACCCGGTGGCGGCCACCCCGAGCCGCCACTCCGCATTCACTTCTCGCAGACGGGGCAGCTTGGTGTGGTCGGCCGGCACCCAGCCTTTGAGCACCTGCTTGGACAGCGGGGGACGGTCGTAGGGCTCGTACGGCTCGTCCCCGATGATGGTCACAGACCCGTTGAAGCCCTCCTCACGCAGGGCTTCGGCGGCCCGCAGTCCGGCCAGGGACGCACCGACGATGACGATCCGGCCGTGGGCTCGGAACTCGCGCACCAGCTCTGCGACCGTTGCCGGCACGGTCATGACGTCGCGCTCCCCTCCGCGCCGTCCAAGCGGTCGATCACGATCGCCTGCACCGGACACGCCGCAGCGGCTCGCTCAACCTGCAGGCGCCGCTCGTCATCGGGGTTCGGCTCGTAGGTGAGCGCCTCCTGGCCAGTCAATCTGAAGACCTCGTGCGCCAAATACACGCACTGTGCGTATCCCTGGCATCGATTCAGGTCCACGGCGATCCGCATGGGCAGACTCCTTCCGATCTGCCGCCCAGCTGGACAGCCCACCCGCCGCCCCGGCCAGCGCCACCGGCTGAGCACCCGTATGTTCGATCTTCTTCGCCACGGCGGTACCCGCGGTGACGCTTACCGCCGGTGAGCGTCACGGTCCGAAGGTCGCGGTACACATCCGATGACGTCGGCATCAAGGTTTGCCCCGGCCGTTTCACCCTAAAAAAATACTCGCCCCGCCTTCCGACGACCGCAAATCCGCTGTTACGGAAGACATCTCTCAGGGCAGCTGTCGTTCTTGATCACTGACCGGTTCGTGCAGGTCCCGGGGCTTCCGGAGTGCCTGCCCGCATGGAAGCGGCCACCGTGATCATGAGCGTTTGTGGAGACAATACGGCCCCGGCCGCGGCTGAAGCCGCTGATCTCCGCAAGCACCTCGGCCGCGTCGTTCCAGGCGCCCGTCGTCATGCGGGCACCCTGGCCTCGTCCATGACCACGGCCATCTCACCCGGGGGGAGGGCCGGGTTGGCACCCGCGCTGCGAGGGGTCGTCCGCGAGCCGGGCCCGCTGCTCGGCATCCGCCTGGCCGCTCGTCGCGAGGCACCTCGCCGCCCGGCTGGAGACCGAGGTCAAGAAGCGCTGGCAGCCGCAGATCTGCGCCAAGGCCCGCAAGAAGGCGGCGGCCACCGGCAGCATCGTCATCGACACCCGCGCCCGGATCGGCTACACCGCCCCCATCGGCTCCACCGACGAGGACCGGATCCGCCACCTGACCGTGGCCCTGCCCCCGCAGTACGGCGCCCGCCTCTTCGACGCCCAGGAGCAGGGCGTCAGCGACCAGCGTCTGCAGGAGATCGCCGCCGAAGCGCTCAAGGAGGTGTACTTCCAGGACGGCGGCCGCCGCGCCGGCAGTCTGGAAGAGATGCGCTTCACCGACATCGAGCACCTCGACTTCGACGTGTAGACCCCCGAACAGCCGCGAGCCCCGGACCGCCGATTGCGACTGAGCGTTTCAGTTGGTGGGTGAGAGTCTGAGTCGGCAGGGCTGAGCGTTTCAGTTGGCGGGCCCGATCTGGGGACCCGACTGCCCCTCTGCGAGAATCGCCACATGGCTGAGCACGACACGGATCACGGCTACCTGTTGGACAACCGGCAATCGGAGGCAGGGATCCGATTCACCGCCCTCAGCGAGTTGTTCGATCCGGTGACGTTCCGGCACGTCGACCAGCTCGGGATCGCGGCCGGCATGCGGTGCTGGGAGGTCGGGGCCGGTGGTCCGTCCGTACCCCTCGGGCTGGCCGAGCGAGTCGGCCCCGAGGGAACGGTGATCGCCACCGACATCGACGTGTCCTGGACCCGGAATATGGCTGGTGGCGTGATCGAGGTGCTGCGGCACGACGTGGCGGCCGAACCGCCGCCGCCCGGGGCCTTCGACCTCGTCCACGCGCGGCTGGTCCTGGTACACGTCACCGACCGCACCGAGGCGCTGCGCCAGATGGTTCAGGCGCTGCGGCCCGGCGGCTGGCTGCTCCTGGAGGACGCCGACCCGGGGTTGCAGCCGCTGTTGTGTCCGGACGAGTCGGGTCCCGAACAGCGGCTCGCCAACCGGTTGCGATCCGGCTTTCGCACGTTGATGGCCGCACGCGGCGCGGACCTGGCGTACGGGCGAACCCTGCCCAGGCTGTTGCGTGAGGCCGGTCTGGACGACGTTCAGGCCGATGCGTACTTCCCGATCACCTCGCCGGCATGTGCCGTTCTTGAGGCCGCGACCGTGCGGCAGATCCGCCGCCGTCTGGTGGCGGAAGGGCTCGCCACCGACGAGGAGATCGACCGTCACCTGGCGAACGTCGCCACCGGACGCCTCGACCTGGCCACCGCCCCGATGATCTCCGCGTGGGGACGCCGCCCGTAGCCCTCCCATGATGGCCCTCGCCCTCTGTTCGCCCTCACGAAGATCCGTCGCCACCAGCACGGCTTCAACCCCCGCAAGGGGAAGGACGGCCGCTGCCTTGCACGCCGACTCAAGCGCCTTTGGGATCCGCTACGACGCCCGATGTGTCGGCGCACGTCCTCGAGAAGCTGGACGGCTCTGCGAGGGTCGCCTTGCTCACCCGTTGGTAGCCATGAAGCGGTGCCCGACCGGACAAGCGCTCAGACAGGGGAGAATGAGCGGCATGACACGAGCCCAGGCGCCGCTTGGGAGGTCAGGACCGAAGCCGCATCGATCAGCAGTCTGCGGTCGCGTTCCGGCACCGCAACGCCATGCGGGATCACGAACGCCTCGCGGACGTGCGCCGGGCTCCATTCGGGCGGGTGAGGGTCGTCAGTCGGCAGGCAAGCGTCCCGTTGAGCGCAGGTGCCAGCGCCGTTCGGCGTAGGCGAGGTCGTCGCGCCACAGGCGTCCGGCGGCGGCACGGATGAGCGGGCGCAGCAGCGGAGCCGCCTTGCGTGCCAAGGCGAATCCCGGCCGGTCGGAAGCTGCGATCACGGCTTCGATGACCGCCGTGCGCGGCCGGCCCTGCTCATCCGGTCCAAGCGGGGTGGCGTGCGTCTCGACCACGGAACCCACCCCCTCGCCTCCGGTGATGTGCATGACGACGGTGCGCGGTTCCGGCGCGGTGAACACCGCCCGCACCGGTACGACCAGACGTCCCGCGACCTTGAAGGACACATCCACGGTGAAGCAGTCGTCGGTCCCGCATGCGGCTCTGTCCGGTGCGCCGACCACAGTGAGGTCGACGAACGAGTGGGGGTGATACCAGGCACCGTGCCAGGGGTCCAGGCGATTGGCCAGCACGTCTTCCGGCTCGCAAGCCCCCACGCCGACGTAGACGGCCGACGTGGCACCCGCCGGTGCGGGACGGCGCGGCACGACAGGCGCGTCCAGCGGCGGCTCGCCGCTGGCTTCGTCGAGTCGTACCCACACCAGCACACCGTCGTCGTGCACCGGCAGTGGGTTCCAGCCGGCGAACGGGGTGCCGTTCAAGGTGAGTCCGTGCCAGTGGCACACCAGGGTGCCGCAGCGCACGGGACTGTCCCGCAGTGGTGCCCCCAAGTGGGGGCAGATGCCGGGCCCGGCGACCGGACGGCCGTCGGCGTCACGCCAGATGACCACCTCATGTCCTGCCACCGCCCGTGCCAGCGGACGGTCGCCGCCGATGTCACGGGAGGCCCCCACGACGTACCAGTTGCCGGACGGGCGTGCCTGAGCGCGCTTCAGCGCCTCGGCGATCACGGCAGGGCGGGCCTCGCGCCAGGTGGGCTGCTGGCGGTCCCAGCGCACTGGTCGCCTGCGGAGGGACAGAGGCAGGCGTCCACGCTTGCTCGGTGGGGTGATCCTCATACAACCTCCTCATGGACCGGTCGACAAGGCCTGCCGGGCGGGGCGGGACGTGGAGAGAGAGCGGCAGGGCGTCGGGCACGGGCGCGCAGCCGTGCGGCGGCCACCCGGGCGAGTCCGTCGGCGGCGACCGCGGCACGGCGTCGGCGGGACACGACCGCGCGGTGGTGCACCACCGAGTAGTTTTCCCGGGCTACGGCCTCCAGGATGCCGCCGTACAACACGAACGCGGTACGGATGCACGGACGGGACATCGGGTGGAGCATCCCGATTCCGGGTGCCGCCTCCTGGTAGACACCACGGGTCAGGGCCTCGAACTCGCGCAGTGCGGCGGTGATGCGTCGGTCGCGGCGGCCCGTCGCGCGACTCCACTCCAGTAGCCGCCGGTCGGCACCGTGGGCGCTGAGCAGGTCGGCGGGCAGGTACACGCGGTCGCGGTCGAGGTCCTCGCCCACGTCGCGCAGGAAGTTGGTCAGCTGGAAGGCCACACCGAGCGCGGCCGCGTGAGGTGCGGCCTCCTCGCGTGGGACGACCGTGCCGAGGACCGGCAGCATTTGCAGTCCGATCACGGCTGCGGAGCCATGCATGTAGTCGCACAGGTCGGCGTAGGTGGCGTAGTCGGTGACCATCAGGTCGGAGCGCATGGCGGCCATGAAGTCGGCGAAGTGGGCCTGGTCGATGGCGTAGCGGCGTGCCGTGTCGGCCAGGGCCAGCACCACCGGCTCACAGCTGCTTTCCTCCCTCAGCCCCGTCCGCAGACTCCTGTGAAGGGCGGACAGAGCCGCCTCACGGCGGTTGGCGTCGACAGCGCGATCGAGGGTGTCGACGATGTCGTCGGCCCAGCGCGCGAACCCGTACAAGGCGTGTACGGCCGCTCTGCGCTCGACCGGGAGCAGCCGGGTGGCCAGGAAGTACGTTTTGCCGTGGCGAGCGTTGAGCCGACGGCAGTGCCGGTAGGCCTCGCGCAGCGCCGGATCAGTGATGCCCGCCGCGTCGAGTTCACGGTCCGTCATACCGAAACCTCCTTCACCGTGGCGGACCTGCCGCGCGTGCGTGCGGTGACATGTGCGGGTCTGCCGGTGATCCGTGCCGCCGCCAACTTTCCCGACAGCAGCACGGTCGGCACGCCGACACCCGGTGTGGTGCCGCAGCCGGCGAGGACGGCGTTCTCGGTGCCGCGGACCAGGTTCCGGGGCCGGAACGGACCGGTCTGGGCGAAGGTGTGAGCTGCGGAGAAGGGCGTACCGGCGGCATGTCCCTGGGCATGCCAATCGGCCGGTGTGACGAGGCACTCCTCTTCGATGGCCGATTCGATGCCATCGAGGCCGCGCCGCTCGAGTTCCTGCAGGAGGGCGGCGCGGTAGCGCGAGGCGAGGTCGGTCCATTCCGTGGCGCCGGGGCCGATGTCGGTGTTGGGGCACGGCGCGAGGATGTAGTGCAGATGCCGGCCAGGTGGAGCCAGGTCTGGGTCGGTGGTCGTGGGCCGGGTGATGAGCAGGGAGGGATCGCTCATCAGCAGCCCGGTGCGCGTGAGTTCATGGAAGGTGCTGTGCCACGCCGCGCCGAAGGAGAGGGTGTGGTGCGCCAACTGCGGCCAGGTGCGCCGGGTGCCCGTGTGCAGCACTACCGCGGACGGGGAGTGCCGCAAACGCAGTGGGCGCCGCGGCGGGCGGCCGAGGAGCCGGTAGGCGACGGGCAGGTCGGGGGTGAGGACGACGGCGTCGCAAGGGATGCGGTCGTGGTCGGTGACCACGGCGGTGATTCTGCCGCCGGTGCGTTCCAGGTGCGTCACCCGCTGCCCGAAGCGCAAGTCTGCCCCTGCGTCGGCGGCGGCGTCCGCCATCGCCTGCGGCAGCGCGTGCATGCCGCCCCGGGGAAAGTACACGCCGGCGATGGTGTCCATGTAGGCGATGACGGCGTACGCGGCCATGGCCCGGGCCGGTGGGACTCCTGCATAGAGTGCCTGGAAGGTGAAGACGCGGCGCAGTCGCTCGTCCCGCAGGAAACGGCCGATGCGCTCGTCGAGCCGGCCGAACCCCCCGAGGAACGCCAGACGCACGAGTTCGGGAGTCAGCAGACCCAAGGGAGAGTCGAAGTTGGTGTCGATGAAGCGCCGCATCTGGGCCCTGTAGAGCTGTTCGAGCCAGTTGCGCAGCTGCTGGTAGCCCGCAGCCTCACTGCCTCCGGCGAAGCGTTCGACCTCCGCGGCCATCGCGTCCGCGTCGGTGTGCACATCGAGACTGCTTCCGTCGGCGAAGCAGGCGCGGTAGGCCGGTTGGAGCTTGATGAGGTCGACGCGTCGGCGCAAGCTGTCGCCGATGGCGGCGAAGGGCTCGTCGGCGAGGTCGGGCATGGTCAGCACGGTGGGACCGGTGTCGAGGCGGTAGCCACCGAGGTTCATCCGCCCCGCGCGACCGCCGGGCATCAGGTGGCGCTCAACGACCGTCACGCGACGTCCGGCGCCAATGAGGTGCAGCGTGGCCGACAGCCCAGCAAGCCCGGCTCCCACCACCACGACATGGTCGGTACGTCCTGGCACGGTGCGCATCACCGGCAGGCCCCTTCGGCAGCGGAGGCGAGCGGGGCCACGGGCACCGCGGCGTCCGGTCTTCGATGATCATGACAAGCCCCGCCAGGGGCTGCCGAGTTCAGCACGTGACGCAGTCGGCGGCCGCCTTCGGGGTCGAGTAGCGCGCTGTCGAGGTGGTGCAGCCCCTGGGCCACGAGTCGGCCGATCCTGGCCTCGGCCATGGCGCGGGCCCCTGTCGCCACCAGGACGTCTCGCACTTTGTCGAGGTCGGCCTCCGAGAGGTCCGAGCGGCCGAGCGAGTGCTCCAGGATGGCGAGGGTGTGGCGGTCGCCGGAGGCCTCGGCCCGGGCCCGGGCGAGGGCGATCAGGTAGGTCGGCTTGCCTTCACGGATGTCACCGCCGACGGGTTTTCCGGTCTGCCGGGAGTCGCCGAAGATGTCGTTGAGGTCGTCGCGGAGCTGGAAGGCCATGCCGACGCAGTGGCCGGCCGAGCGAAGTGCCCGCATGGTGGTTTCGTCCGTCCGTGCGAGAGCGGCTCCGAGCGCGAGCGGCCGTTCGACGGAGTAGCGGGCGCTTTTGAGGCAGGCGGTGCTCAGCGCGTGGGGCAGGGAATGCGACGCCATGGCCTGGCCGTGGATGTCCAGGTATTGACCGGCGACCATCTCCGTGCGCATGTCGCTCCACATGGGGCGCACCCGTCTCGCGACCTCGGGTTCGAGCGTGGTTTCGGCCATCAGGTCGTCGGCCCAGGCGAGCGCCAAGTCGCCGGCGAGGATCGCGCTGGCCTTCCCGAAGGGCTCGAGGCGGGCCGGTGCGGCTGCGCCGGCGTACTGCGCGCAGACATCGGCGTGCAGTGCGGACCGGCCGCGACGCAGTGCGGAGTCATCCATCACGTCGTCGTGGACGAGCGCACAGGTCTGCAGGAGTTCGAGGGCGGCGCCGACCCGCAGCCCCGCCACCACCGAGGCCCGGTCGTTGCCGCCGCAGGCGCGCAGCGCCCACCACAGCAGTTGCGAGCGTGTGCGGTGGCCGCCCTGGCTGAAGCGCGCGACTCGCTCGGCCACGTCGTCGGCGAACAGTGGGTTCAGGGTCCGGGCGCGGTCGACACGGTCGGCCAGGACCTGGTCGAGTACGCGGCCTACGGCTGCGGGCACGTCCTTGTCGACGGCGCATGCATCAGCGGTTTCCGCTTGCAGCGGGGCAGTCGCGGCATCCCTCGAGAAGGGCAGTGGCTCGGCCGTTGGCCCGTACGGCTGCACCCGCGCGATGGAGGCTGACAGGGCTGGCCTGCGAGGGACGGACGGCGGCCCGTCCGTGTGGTGATCTTTCGCCTGTGTGGGGCGCATCCCGTTCCTCTCATCGTGTTCGCGCATTGCTCCGTCCCCACTTCCTTCGGCCTGCAGGTCGGACGCGGATGCGGATAGGGGCGACCTGCGGCACGGGCGGCTGGCACATGTTTTCCCGTCTACGGTTTTGTCCCGCACCGACGGGCGGCTGTCACACGAGCGAGTGGTCTGCATCCGATCGGGCGCAGGGCCAGGAATGCTGACGGTGCGTGCCGAAGACCGAAGGAGGAAGCCGTCGTGTGGGAGGCGGATGTTGCCATCGTCGGTGCGGGAGCCGCCGGACTCTCCTTGGCCCATGGTCTGTCGGCACCCGTCTTTCGCCGGCGGAGGCTGTCGGTGGTCCTGATCGACGCTCCGCCCGGCCCGCTGCGTCCGCCGCGTCGCACGTGGTGCTTCTGGGAGCCCGGCAGCGGCCGCTTCGACGCCGCGGTCACGGCGTCGTGGCGGCATCTGCGCATCCGTGCACGTACAGGGGACCCCATCGAGGGGGACATCTCACCCTTGCGCTACAAGATGATCAACTCGGACGACTTCGAGGAACTGGTCGCCCGCCAGGTGGCGCACAACCCCTGCCTGCGGCGCTTGGAGGCCACCGTGGAGACCGTGGAAGACGTCCACGGGGGAGCTGAGGTCCACGTGCGGGACATCGATGGTCTACCTGCCGTCGTGCGCGCTCGCTGGGTTTTCGACTCACGCCCGCTGGGCAGCCTGCCGGCCGCGCGTACCACGCTGCTGCAGCACTTCCACGGCTGGTTCGTCCGCACCGCCCGCCCGATCTTCGACCCCGGCACAGCCGATCTGATGGACTTTCGTACTCCTCAGCCCCGCAGTGGCCTGTCGTTCGGCTACGTCCTGCCCCTCGGCCGTCGCGAGGCGCTGGTGGAGTACACCGAGTTCTCTTCGCAGGTGCTGTCGGCGACCGACTACGAGACGGCGATAAGGCACTACGCCGAGGAGGTGCTCCGACTCGGTGATCTGAAGGTCCTTTCGACCGAGACGGGGGTCATCCCGATGACGGATGCCCCGCTGCCCCAGCAGGTCGGTGCGTCGGTCTTCCGGATCGGTGCCGCCGGCGGTGCCACCCGCCCATCGACCGGCTATACCTTCGCCGGCCTGCAACGCCAGACCCGGGCCGTGGCCGCGGCCCTGCACCACGGCCGCCGGCCCGTGCCTCCACCTGCCCACTCGGCCCGCTCCCGAGCCATGGACGCTGTGCTGCTGCGCACCTTGGACAGCGGCCGGGCCGACGGCCCCGACCTCTTCACGCTCCTTTTCGCACGCGTACCCATGCGACGGCTCCTGGACTTCCTTGACGGCCGCACACGACTGCGCGAGGACCTCGCCATCGGCCTGCACGTCCCGATCGGGCCGATGCTGCGCTCGGCGGTGGAGCTGCCCTTCCTGCCCCGCCGACCGTTCGACGGACCCTGACCCAGCGGCCCATGGTCGCTCGACACCGTACGGAGACCGCATGACCTTGCTGCGCGACCAAGATCTGGCTGCCGCGTTCGACCACGCCGCCCGCAGTTACGACGTGCTGGTGGCCGTCAACCCCGGCTATCACGCCCACCTGCGTCGCTCGGTACGCCGTCTCGGCCTACCCGCTCAGGGCCAGGGCCTGCGGATCCTGGACCTCGGATGCGGCACCGGCGCCTCCACCGCCGCACTTCGTGCCATTGTGCCGGCTGCAGAGATCACCGCCGTGGACGCCTCCGCCGGCATGCTCGAACGGGCCGCCGCCAAACGCTGGCCGCACGGCGTCACGTTCGTACAGGCACCGGCGGAGCGGCTGGCAGAGGCTGGTGTGAAGGGGCCGTTCGACGCCGTATTCGCCGCCTACCTCTTCCGCAACGTGTCCGACCCCGCTGCTGTGCTTGCCACGGTGCACCAGATGCTGGTCCCGTCAGGCCGGCTCGGCGTGCACGAATACACCCTCAGCGGGCGCCGCACGGACCGGGCGGTGTGGACCCTGGTGTGCCGCGGCATCGTCCAGCCCGTAGCCACCCTGCTGGGAGACGGCGAGCTGTACCGCCATCTGTGGCGCAGTGTCGTCGAGTTCGACACCGCCGACCGCTTCGCCGACCGCCTGCGCACCGCCGCGTTCGACCGCGTCCGCACCCTGCCGCTACCGGGCTGGCACACGGGCATCACCCACACCTTCATCGCCCGCCGCCCCGACGCCGCACCGGAGGACCGATGAGGCGCCGGCCGGATGCCGCACGCCGCGGCCGAGACCGCCGGGCATGCCTGCTGCCGCCCCCGCCCGGCGCCCCGAGAATCCTTGGCACCCGGCCCACGACCGCGGTGGTGGGAGGAGGCATCGCCGGCTTGGCCGCGGCGACCGCACTGGCCGAACGGGGCGTGGCCGTGACCGTGTACGAGCGCCAGCCCTTCCTGGGCGGACGGGTCGGCGGATGGCCGGTACAACTGCGGGACGGCACCACGATGACCATGAGCCGTGGCTTCCACGCCTTCTTCCGCCAGTACTACAACCTGCGGGGCCTGCTGCGCCGCACCGACCCCCGGCTCGAGCGGTTCACCGCGCTTCCGGACTACCCCTTGCGACACAGCAGCGGGCTGCAGGACAGCTTCCGCCGCATCCCGCGCACGCCACCGTGGAGCGCCCTGAGTTTTGCCGCGCTCAGCCCCTCCTTCGGCCTGCGCGACCTGCGCCGCATGAATCCGGCCGCGGCCCTCCCACTCCTCGACGTCCGCGTCCCCGAGATCTACGAACGCTTCGACGACACCTGCGCACATGACTTCCTGGAAAACATCCGCTTCCCCGCAAGCGCCCGCCATCTCGCGTTCGAGGTCTTCTCCCGCAGTTTCTTCGCCGACCCGCGACAGCTTTCAGCGGCCGAGATGGCACTGATGTTCCACATCTACTTCCTCGGCTCCGCCGAAGGCCTTCTCTTCGACGTGCCCCGCGCACCCTTCCCGCAGGCGTTGTGGAACCCACTCGCCGCATACCTGCGGCGGCACGGCGCCGACGTCCGCATCTCCACACCCGTCGAACACATCACCCCCCTCCCGGGCGGCGGCTACGAGGTCGCCACCGCCTGTGAACAGCAGCGACACGACACCGTAGTACTTGCCCTGGACACCGCGGGACTGCGATCCCTGGTCGCCCGCTCCGAACGGCTGGGCGACGCCCCCTGGCGAGAACGCATCGCCCGCCTGCGCAACGCCCCGCCGTTCCTGGTCACCCGCCTGTGGCTGGACCGACCTGTTGCCTCCGACCGGCCCGGTTTCCTCGGCACCAGCGGGTACGGCAGCCTCGACAATGTCAGCGTGCTGGAACGCTGGGAGGACGAAGCGGCCCGGTGGGCGGCGCGTACCGGCGGATCCGTAGTGGAACTCCACGCCTACGCGGTGCCGCCGGACGTGCCCCGGGACGTCGAGCAAAAGCGCCTCATCGACCAACTCCACCGCCTCTACCCGGAAACACGTGCGGCCACGGTGGTCGACGCACGCCACGAGTGGAGAACGGACTGCCCCTTGTTCGAGGTGGGCAGCCATCGCCACCGGCCGACCGTGCGCACTCCCGATCCCGGCCTGGTGCTGGCCGGCGACTTGGTACGAGCCGATCAGCCCGTGGCGCTGATGGAACGGGCGGCGACGACCGGCTTCCTTGCCGCCAATGCCCTCCTGCGGCGCTGGAACGTGCGCGGACAGACACTGTGGACCGTGCCCGACCGCGGACGCAGCGCCCTCCTGCGAGCCCTGGGAACCGGACGGGGCAGCGAGGCTCACGCGCCGCACGAGGGGCCGCTTCCGACAAGCGGATCAGGGCAGAAGTGATGGCGTGACCCACCCGGGCGTTCGCAGGGCGAAGCAGGACGCGGCATCTATGAGACTTCTCCCCGGCAACCGCCCCGTCCCGCGCAAACGGCTCGGCCACACGGCCTTCTCCAATGCGGCGGGACCGGAGGGCCCGGACCGTTTCCGCATCCACGGCACACCGGGTCGCCGCTGGTTCGGTCCCGATCGGAGCCCATCAGAGGGCGCGCCTCGCCCCGGCCCTGGAGGTGCGCAGCCGACAGTTAACGATCCGGGTGAGTGGAAAGGCGTAGAGGCGGATCAGGGCGCCGGCGATGCGCACCTGCAGGGGCAGCGAGGCGTCGTTGCGGCATCGCCTGAGCTCGTCCTGGTAGACCTCCTCGATCTGGAAGCCCGGGAGCTGGCCGGGCGGACTGGGCGATGGTGAGGTCGGAGATCAGGCGTCGAGCCCGCGCCCAGCGGATGGAGTGGTGGCGCACTCCGGGCTTGTTGATCGCCCAGGTGTCGAGGTGGTGTTGTTCGGGGGTGGTGAGCGTGAGGTGCTGGGCGTCCAGCCAAGCCAGGAACTGCGTGGCGGCCCGGATGTTGCGGGCGTCTGTCTTGTAGGCGCTGAAGGAGTAGCGGCCTCGTGCGGAGCGCCGTCGTGCGTGGCGGATCACATGCCATTCGGCGAACGGGCGGATGAGGGTGGCATGGTGCGGGGGGGCTTTGTGAGGGTGCGTGCGAGCCCGTTCGTCAGGAGGGCGAGGTTCTCGTCGCGCTGCGGTAGGACGCCGGCGTTGACGAGCAGACCGCGGACGTGCGCGGTGGCAGCTCGCTCGGGCAGCGCGTCGAGGGCCTCGTGGGTGAGGTCGCCGGGCTGACGAGCGAGGCGGCCCCAGAGCTGCGCGGCCGGGCTGCGCCTGAGCCATGCGAGAACGCGGTAGGGGTTGTCCGCGCTGGTCAAAACGTGCGCGACGGGGACGAGTAGCTCGGGGACGACCTTGTCCTCTGCGGTGAGCAGGCCGGTCACGCGGGCCGTCTGGCTCTGGCTGCTGCGGGGGCAGTTTCCATCAGCCGGCAGGTCGCCGGGTTGGCTGTAGGCGGAGTACATCTCGGCTGGCTCGCCGGCTGTGCAGCAGGTCGTGCACATCCCGGCGCCGTGGGGTGCCTGCCCGACGAGGATCCGCGAGTGGCCGCAGGATGCGCAGGTGCTCGGCGTGCTGCGGGCACGGCGGTAGCAGAGAGAGCAGACCGGGCCGAGCGGCCAGAAGGTGCCCGAGTGTCAGCGACGTCATGACCGCGATACCTAGTCCGCCTGGGCGGCGCTGAGGTGGGCTTCGACGGCGACGACACCGTCGAGGCCCTGGCACAGGCCCACGATCACCGGGACGAGACGCGGTTGCGGGACGTGACCTTGCAGGGTGATGGCACCGTCGCGGACCTCGACCGCGATGGTGCCCTGTTCCAGGCCGAGGATGCGCCCCAGGACGTCCTGCTCGACCTCGTCGCGGATCTCGGCGTCGGAGCGGATGAAGGTGTCGAGCAGGTCGCTGCGGCTGACGATGCCGGTCAGGAGCCCGTCGTCGCCGACCACCGGCAGCTGCTTGACGTGCCGTCTGCGGAGTTCCCGGGCAGCCTGGGGGATCGTCCAGTCGGCGCGGGCGGCGAAGACGGGGCTGCTCATGAGCGCGCCCGCGGTCCGGGCCCGGGCCTTGCTCCAGGCGTGTTCGTCGTTGCCGTCCTCCCCTTGTGGATCGGGCATGCCGGTCTCGTGCCGCAGCACGTCGGACGAGGTGACGACGCCGACGGGGGCGCCGTCGTCGTCGACGACCGGGGCCGCGGCGATGTCGTTCGCGTCCAGCAGGGCGGCGATCTCGTGAGACGGTGTGTCGGGGCGGAGGGTGACGACCTCCTCGGTCATCACATCACCGACCGTGCGGCGGTGCAGCATGGCATTGGCCTCCTGCGCTTCGCGACGGGGCGGCGTGCCGGCCTCCGCGGTGGTCCTGCCGGCTCATCCACGCCGTCTCCCCTACCCATGACAGCACCGCCCCGCTCCGGCGACCAGTGACGTTCGGCCTGGCGGGGGAGGGCCGACGGTCCCACGACCAGGAGTGCGGCAGTGGCCACCACCAGGGCGCGCACTTCATGGTGCGCTGCATCAGTGTCCGGTGCCACCCGTACTGGCCCCGTTGCCTGACGGCTCCTACTCACCCGCATCGCCGTCCTCGCTCTGGGGGTCGTCGAGGCCGAAACCCGCACCCGCACCGCCGACTGCCAAATCTTCGGCACGCTTACCGATTGCTCGCCTCGTCCACCCGCCGGTTCCTCTGCCGACTGCGGCCCAGGCTGGACGCCGTTGCGGCATCGCTCACCGAGCTGTCCGCCCGGGACCTCATGCGGCGGCCCCCCTGCGCACGATCCAGCCCGCAAGCCCTCTCGCTGCTGGGCCAGGTCTGCCAGGCCCTGGGGGCAGACGCCGATCAAGCCATCGTGACGGTCGCGGCGTTGGTCGACCATCTGCCGGTGACAGTAGCTCCGGCTGCCCGCGCGGACCCTCCAGCCACCCCGGTACCGGCCAAGACGCGCGGACTTCGGCCCACTCGACGTCGGCCTTGACGCGGACACCGACACGGAAGACTGAAACAACAGGGTCTGTCTGTTGCTCGGTTGGACTTCGACACCCACGAGCTGGGCAGAAGGCCCTGTTTTCATGACCAGACACCCGGAGATCACCCGACTGAGCCACCGCACTCGATTCCGCGCTCGCCCTGATCGATAGCGACGGCTTCCGAGAAACTTCAGTATTAGTCTGATGCCCCTGAACAGCTTTTCGAAGCACGGCACATGGAAAAGGTGACCGGTGATGTCGCTGAGCCCCGGCGATTTGGAGTCCATAGGCGGCTATGCGCTGGTCGACCGGCTCGGTAGTGGCGGTATGGGCGTCGTCTATCTGGGCCACTCGGCCTCGGGACGGCGGGTCGCGGTCAAGGTCGTGCACGCGCAGTACGCGCAGGACGAGGAGTTCCGGACGCGCTTCAGGCAGGAGGTCGCGGCGGTTCGCCGGGTGAGCGGGGCCTTCACGGCCCCGGTGGTGGACGCCGATCCGGACGCCGAACGGCCGTGGATGGCAACGCTGTATGTGCCGGGCCGCACGCTGTCGGACATCGTGGCCAAGGACGGCCCGCTGCGCGGACGGGAGTTGCGCGTACTCGCGCTGGGCCTTGTCGAGGCGCTGCGGGACATCCACCGGGCTGGTGTGGTGCACCGTGATCTGAAGCCGAGCAACGTCTTGATGGCCGAGGATGGACCCCGCGTCATCGACTTTGGCATCTCGCACGCCGTCGACAACGAGGTCCTCACCGTGACCGGGCGGTTGATCGGCACCCCGCCCTTCATGTCTCCGGAGCAGTTCATCGCGCCGCGGGATGTCACCGCGGCATCGGACGTCTTCTCGCTGGGGTCGCTGCTGGTGTACGCGGCCACCGGCAACCGTCCGTTCGACGGAAGCAGCCCGTACTTGACGGGGTATCAGGTGATGTACGAGGCGCCGGTCCTGGACGGAGTAGCCGAACCGCTGCGGAGCATCGCCGAACGCTGCCTGGACAAGGACCCGGCCAGCCGGCCAGAACTCACCGAACTGCACAGTATGTTCCAGACGTTGCCGGATTCCGCCGCGCCGGCCGCGCCGGGAGTGGCCGACTCAGCGGAGACCAGCCGCCAGGCTTCCCATACACGCCCCCTCGCACCAGGCGTGGCCACCGCCGCGGGGAAGGAGGGAACGGACAGGACTCGAACCGGTCACGGACGTCGAGGGCGGCGGCTCACCCTCGTCAGCCTCGCTGCAGCCCTGGCCATCACCGGGCTGAGCATCGCGGCGGTGAAAACCGGGTCGCGCCAGAACAGCACTTCCCAGTCGCCCACCGCGCACGCGTCCGCGTCCGCCGCCACGGTGACGCTACCGCCGAAGCACGTGCGGTGGGACTACGAGATCGGCGGCGCGTATACCCCGCCGACCGGTGTGCAGGTGGTCAGCCGCAGCCACGAGGACGCGCCCGCGCCGGGTGTGTACAACATCTGCAATATCAACGCCTTCCAGGCACAAGAGGGCGCGGAGGGTGACTGGGACTCCGACCTGCTGCTCCGCGACGCAGGCGGGGATGTCGTCTACGACAAGGACTGGGACGAGGCGGTCCTGGACATCCGCACGGACGCCAAGCGGCAGCGCATCGCCGCCAAGGTGAACACCTGGATCGACGAGTGCGCGGCCAAGGGGTACAAGGCCGTCGAGCCCGACAACTACGACACCTTCACTCGCTTCCCGAAATACCTCACGGCCAACCAGGCCAAGGCGCTCATGAAGCTGCTGGCGGTGCACGCCCACGAGAAGGGCCTGGCCATCGCACAGAAGAACACCCTGGAGCTCGTGCCCGACCGTGCGTCCGTGGGCCTGGACTTCGCCGTGGTGGAGGAGTGCGGCCAGTGGAATGAGTGCGGCGAGTTCGCCGAGGCGTTCGACAACAACGTGCTCGTGGTGGAGTACACGGCGAAGGGCCTGTCGGCAGCGTGCTCCGGCTGGAGCAGCACACTGAGTATTGTCCTTCGCGACCAGTCAGTCGTGCCCAAGGGCACGAGCGGCTACGTCCGCCAGACCTGCTGACGCCACACCTGATGACGCCACCTGCCCAACGGCAGAACAGGTTCGTGGGACCAGCCCGCCCCGCAGTCCGCCGGCATGGGACAGGGGGGGGTAGGCATGCCCTAACCGGACAGCGCCGTGTGGGCGCTCTGCCTGATTATTCGAAGGCTGCCGCGGCTGCGCGCAGCGCCCGGGCCACGTCCTCCGGCGAGTCCGGTCCCGGGGTGCCCGGGCGGTAGGTGACCGAGCGGAGGGCGCCGGTGTAACGGAAGACGCCGTGCTGTTCGTACACCGGCCAGGAGACAAGCGACTTGCGGTCCACGCCGACGCTGATGCCCTGGAATGGTGCCATGCCGATCAGCTGATGGACCGGCTCCGGCGCGGCACGCTCGACCCCCTCGACCGTGATACCGAAGCGCCAGCGCAGACCCGGCTCGGCGGTGGCGGCGAGAAGGATCGTGCGCGTGCCGGGCCCCAGCGCGCCTGCGTCCGTTTCCCGCAGAGCTCCGTATTCGTTGTACGCGAAGCGCAGCCGCCCGTCCTCGACGTACAGGCTCACCAGTTGGATTAGCCAACCGTAGTGATGCGGTGGCAGGGTGTGACGCGCACGCCCGGCGCCCAGGCGACGTCGGGCACCCTCCCCGGCCAGGTCTTACCGGCCTGCCCGCCAGCGTCCGGAGGGACGTGTCACGCGGGCCGACGGCTTTGCCCATCGGCACCAGGGCACGAAGACGATTGGCGGCATGGGGCGGTTTTACACGCTCTGGTCCTGTGTAACCCATGGGATCGCTAAGCCATTCAGAGACGCTGTAGCCGCCGCCCTGGTCGCCGTGCGACACCAGGACGCCGCTGTCGCCCGGCTCATACGAGTACAGCTCCACCGTGACGGTGAAGGAGCGGAAGGCGATCAGCCGTGAGGAGCGGTAGCGCTCCAGCTCCGGTGTGCCCGGCAGCAGGGTGACCGGGCGGGCCAGCTTCTCCTCGGCGGGGCCGCGAAGGGTGAGGGCGCCGGAGGCGTCGGGGAGGGGGAAGACCCCGTTCTGCCAGGCCGCCGCCTCCCAGGCCGCGGCCAACTCCTTCACGAGGTCCGGACGTTCATTCGCGAGGTCGTGGATCTCTGTCGGATCGGTGCGGATGTCGTACAGGGCCCACTCGGAGTCGTCGTAGGGGGCGCCCGGACGGTGCAGCGTGACGAGCTTGTGGCCGCCGCGGTAGTAGCTGCGGTTGCCGGTCATCTCGCAGTACTGCTCGGTGTGGGTGCTCTCGGCCGCGGGGTCCGTGAGGACAGGGGCGAAGCTGACGCCGTCCTGTTCCTGGACGGGCCTCCCCGCGCGCTCGGTCGGGCGCTCGATCCCCGCCAGCTCAAGCAGGGTCGGCGCGATGTCCGTGACGTACTGGTACTGGTGGCGGATGCCGTCGTCATGGGGGGAGCGGCGCAGCCGCCGAGGCCAGGAGATCAGGAACGGCGCCCGTACTCCGCCCGCGTACGTGTGGCGCTTGTACAGCTGGAACGGCGTGTTGGACGCCATCGCCCAGCGTCTCGGATTAGCTAAGCGATCCCATGTGAGACGTAGTGTCTGGCGTGGGTTGTGCCCATCGTGGAGGGGTGGCGTGGGCGTGCAGGTGGAAGCCCGCGCCCAACGACGTTCCTCTCGGCCGGTGTCGGCTGGTGGGTGTGCTGATCGTTGTCACGCCCTGGTGCCGGTGGGCTGTGCGGGGCAGCCGCATCCGGTCCGTTGGTGCGTGTCCCTCCGGACGCTTGCCCGCCGGACCGAGGGGTCTGGTGGGGGAGGGTGCCCTGCGTCGCCTGGGCGTGGGGCGTGTTGTCCTGCGCCGGGTGGGTCCGGTCTTGGACCGGTCCTTCCGGCTGGCCTTCGTCGTCGGGGTGACCACGGCTTGGGCTTCGACCTTGTCAACCACCGAGCGGATGGCCAGGATGCCGTTGGCGCGGTCGGTGACCGTCTTGGCTTGGTGGGTCAGGCCGCGTGTGGCGATGCGTTGCCACGCTCCGGTGTCGCGGTCGCCTTGCCAGCCGCAGTCCGGGTGGGGGCAGAGGGCCCATTTCCAGCCCGGCGTCGTGGGTCGGTCGGGGGCCTTGCGGTGGCGCAAGTGGGGTGAGGCAGCGGGGGCAGTGCCGGGAGGTGCCTCGGGCGGGGACGGTGACTACGGCGATGCCGGCCTCGGCGGCCAGGTGCCGCATCCGCTGCACGATCTGCCCGCGTATCTGCTGGGACAGGCGGGTGTTGAGGGTGCGGCCCATGTTGCGGGCCTCCATCGAGCGGAGGTCTTCGACATAGATCACCGTCGCGCCGGCGGTGATGGCCTCATCGACCGTCCAGCGGGCCGCAGCCCGGGCGAGGGCGTCGTTGAGGTTCGAGCGGCGGTTGGAGAGGTGCCGGATCTCCTCGGTCAGGACGGCGTGTTTGCCGGTCAGGGAATGCCCGTCGGTGTCGCCGATGAGCCGCTGGTAGTAGTCGGTCTTGGCGTGCAGGTGCTCAAACTCGCGGCGTAGCCGGTGCTGTTTCGCCAGGACGCCTGCGGCACGGAACATCCCGCCCGCGCCAACAGCGGTGATCTTCCCGTCGTCGTGGAGCCGGACCGCGCCCGCGCTGAGCAGCGTATTCAGGCCCCAGTCCACGCCCAGCGCGATCGTGTGCCCGGTGCGCCGGGCCTTCGGTACGGCGTGGGTGTAGGCCAGATCGGCGCGCACCCTGTCCTCGTGAACACGCAGCGTGGGCAGGTGCAGCAGCGCGCAGGGCGGGATCGTCGGCGGCAGCGTGATGGGGCAGGCCACCCACGTCCAGTCCTGGTAGGAGCGCGGATCGGGACGGGTGGGCAGCTGCAGTCGCAGCAGTGTCCGGCCCGGATCGTCGGCGCGGGCGAGGGTGGCCTGCTGCCCGTCACAGGCCGAGAGCGGCAGCACCTGTGCCATGCGGGGCGTGGCCTCCAGCTCGAACACGTCGGCCGGCAACCGGCCGTGACTGCGTACGAAGGCGGCGATCTGCCGGGTGCGGGAGGAGATGACGCTGGACGGCAGGTGTTGGCCGCCGGGGACGGCCCCGCGGACGGCTTCCCACTCCTGCGGGGTGCGCCTGCCCGGGTCGGCAGGCCACGTCTTGAGGATTCCGGCGGTCAGATCGGCCCGCCACTTCACCGACCGCAGCGTACGCCCCGCCTGTTCCTGGGCCATGCGCACCATGCGGTCGTTGACGCGGACGCCCTGAGGTGGCGTAACGCTCCAGCCCAGGCGGCGCAGCGCCATCCACGCGTTCGACGGCAGCGCCCGCCCGTCGGCGTCCTCACCGGAGGCGAGCGCGTCCACATCGGCGGCATTCCAGTGCGCGGCCAGCACCTCGGCGGCCATACCGGACACCAGACCGGCAGCCCAGCCCACCCGCTGTGCCAGCACCGGGGCCGACAGCACCTCGCCCGTCCTCTCCACCACGCCCGCCCGCAGCAGGCCACGGGCGCAGGCGGTACGGGACGTCTCTCCCTCGCCGAGCGGCAGCCTCCGACTCACCGGCCCCCCTATCCCCGCCCGTGATGCTGTCACCAGATCAACGACACCCCCGCGCAAAGGTCACGCATTCGACACACGCACTCACGTACGGGACGCCGACACCGGCCCCGGACCCACGGCATGACGCCCACCGACGACACATCACAACGGATCCCAAAGGAAATACATGAGCCTCGCGGGTAGTGCACCAGGCTGCGCGGACCGCCGATCAGAGGCCGAATCCGTTGGGCTCGTACGAGGTGACGGGGACGGTGCCGGTGCGGTTGCCGGGCCGATCGGAGTGGTGCGGGAATTCGCCGAGCCAGGTGTTGCAGCGCTCCCGGCCGCCGGGGGTGAGGTCGTCGCCCCACGGATACCGGGCGCCGACCAGGCCGCCGCGGGCCGCGTACTCCCTTCCCCAAGCTCTCGGCTTCGCTCGAGCAGGGGAGACCCCATTGGCCTCGGTGGGCAGCCGGGTGCCGGCCCAGGTGCAGTAGGCGAGGGAGTCGTTGTGGGAGATGTGCACCACGGGGTGGTCGGCCCGGTCCCCGATGTCCGAGCCGGGGCCTTCCGGTGCGCGCCAGGTCGCTCCGGCGACTCCCAGCCACCAGGGAGCCTGGGCGACCCGGCCCAGCACATGCTTCTCAGCCCCGGGGTGCAGCAGAAGGTGGAAAACGAAGGAGCTGCCAAAGAGCTCGGCGTCGGTGACATGCCCGGTGGCGTCGACGAAGGCGGCGAACTCGGCGTTGGTCACCGCAGTGGGGGAGATGGCGAACGGGGCGAGTGTCACCTGCCGCACCGGGCCCTCACGGTCGGCGGGGTAGCCCTCGTCGAAGGCGTCGCCCATGAGGAAGGTGCCGCCTGGGAGTTCGACCATCGGCGTCGCTGGACGCCCGGCTGGCGGGCGGTCGCTGGGTACGGCCGGTGCATTGCGGGGCGCGGGACGTCGTGGGGCGCAACAGGGATGGGACGCCGCAGGGACGAGTCCAAGTTCGACGGGGCGGGTCATGCGGCCGACGCTCCCAGGGCTTGCGTCGGGACAGGGTCGGGTGCGGCGGCCAGGAGCGCCCGGGTGTAGGGGTGCTGCGGGGACTCGCACAGCTCGTCCGCGGGTCCCGTCTCGACGATCCGCCCCTGGTGCATGACCGCGATGCGGTGGCTGACCTGCCGTACGACCGCCAGGTCGTGGGCGATGAAGAGCAGGGCGAGGCCGAGGTCGCGCTGCAGATCGGACAGAAGGTTGACGATCTGCGCCTGAACCGAGACATCGAGCGCCGAGACGGGCTCGTCGCAGATCAGGACCGAGGGCTCGGGGGCCAGCGCGCGGGCGATGCCGATGCGCTGGCGCTGACCGCCGGAGAAGGACCGGGGGAGGCGGTGAGCCGCCTCCGGGTCGAGGCCGACGAGCTTCAGGAGTTCGGCGACCCGCTGCTCCCGGGCGGCCCGGTCCCGGTGGAGGCCGTGGACGAGGAGGGGCTCGCCGATGATGTCGCCGGCCGTCATGCGCGGGTTGAGGGATGCGTACGGGTCCTGGAAGACCATCTGCACCTGGCGGCGAACGGCCCGCAGCGCGGTACGGGAGGGACGCGTGACATCCTCGCCGCGCAGGCTGAGCGTGCCGCCGTCGGCGGGGTGCGCGTGGGCGAGGACTCGGGCCAGGGTGGACTTGCCGGAGCCGGACTCGCCGACGATCCCGAGGGTTTCGCCGGCGTGCAGACGCAGCGCGACGTCGTCGACAGCGACCAGCGGATCGCGGCGGCCCGCCCTGCCGCGCCCCTTGAACTCCTTGCGCAGGCCGGACGCCTCCAGCAGCGGCGCCGCGGGGGCGAGAGAGAGATCAACAGGCCCTCCCTCGATCTTCGGCTCGGCTTCACCGAGAGCCGGCACGGATGCACGAGTCGGCACGGTTGGACGGGGCGACACGGCACGTACGGGCGGCAGGGATTCCGTGGCGTCCAGCTGGTCCGGGTGCCAGCACGCCGCACGGCTGCCGTCTTTGGCTGTCCCCAGCGCGGGCGTCTTGCTCACGCACTGTTCGTCGGCGAGCGCGCAGCGGGCCGCGAACGCGCACCCGACGAGCGGCCGCGACAGGTCGGGCGGGGAGCCGGGGATGCCGGTGAGGCGGGTGCCGGAGGGTGAGGAGAGGCGGGGTACGGCGGCGAGGAGCCCGGCGGTGTACGGGTGTCGGGGGCGGGTGAGGACCTCGGCTGTCGGGCCGTCCTCGACGACCGTCCCGCCGTACATCACCAGCACGCGGGCGCAGGTGCGGGCGACGACGCCCATGTTGTGGGTGATGAGGACCAGCGCCGTGCCGGTCTCCTCGTTGAGCTTCGTCAGCAGCTGCAGGATCTGTTCCTGCACCGTCGCGTCGAGCGCGGTGGTCGGCTCGTCGGCCAGCAGGACGTCCGGCCCGCCCGCCAGGGCCATCGCGATGAGGATGCGCTGGCGCTGGCCGCCGGAGAACTGGTGCGGGTGGTCGTCCAGGCGGCGCCGTGGGTCGGGGATGCCGACCAGGTCCAGCAGCTCTTCGGCGCGGGCCCGGCGGGCGGCGCGGTCGCCCTGGCCGTGGGCGCGCAGCACCTCGTCCAGCTGGCTGCGGATCGACAGGACGGGGTTGAGGGAGGTCATCGGGTCCTGGAAGATCATCCCGATTCGGGCGCCGCGTACCGCGCGCAGCTCGTCCTCGTTGGCGGCGGTCAGGTCGGTGTCTGCCAGGCGGATGGAGCCGGCGGTGATCCGGCCGGTGCCCGGCAGCATGCGCATCAGCGCCAGTGCGGTGGTGGACTTCCCGGAGCCGGACTCGCCGACCACGGCGAGGGTTTCGCCGCGCCGCAGAGTGAAGTTCACGTCGCGTACGGCATGGACGGCGGCGCCATCGGGCGTGGCGAAGTCGACGCTGAGGCCGTGTACCTCCAGCAGAGGGGGTGTCATCGGCGAATCTCCCGGTTCAGGGCCTCGGACAGCAGCGAGAGGCCGAGGACGAGCAAGGTGACGGTGAGCAGGGGGCCGGCGGCGAAGTGCGGGGCCTGGGCGAGGTAGGGCAGCGCCTGACTGAGCATGCTGCCGAGTGTTGGCTCGGGCGGGCGGACGCCGACGCCGAGGAAGCTCATCGCCCCCTCGATGAAGACCGCCACGGTGAGGGAGACGGCGATCTGCACCACCAGCGGGTCGGCGCAGTTGGGCAGGATGTGGCGGATCAGCAGCCGGGCCCGGCCGGTGCCGCCGACCCGCGCGGCCACCGCGTATTCCCGTTCGCGTTGGATGAGGATCCCGGCGCGCAACTGCCGTCCGAAGACCGGGATCTCGGCGAGCGCGATCACGACGATCACCGGCAGCCTGCCCGGCCCCAGCACGGCCGTGATGGCGAGCGCCAGGATCAGTCCAGGGAAGGCCAGCACGAGGTCGAAGAGCCGCTGCACCGCCGTGTCCAGGACCGGGTGCACCGCGGCGAGCAACGCGAACGCGTAGCCCAGCAGAGCGCCCAGCGGAACGGCAAGCGCGATCACCTCCACATCCGTACGGATGCCGTACAGCACCCGGCTCAGCAGATCGCGGCCCAGATCGTCGGTGCCCAGGAGATGCCCCGGACTGGCGGGGGCCAGGAGTGCCCCGCCGCTCTGGGCGGTCGGGCTGTGGGCGCTGAGCAGTGGTGCGAGCAGCCCGGCGAGGACGACCAGGCCGACCAGAGCCAGTCCGACGCGGCCGCGTGCGGTGCCGAGGGCGGCGAGGTAGGGGTGGCGCGGCCGGCGGGAGGCTCCGGCGGGCCGCTTCCGCCCCTGGGCGAGCAAGAGCGTGGTCATGGCGGCGATCACTCCCACCTGATGCGCGGGTCGAGCAGGACGTAGAGGAGGTCGGTCAGCAGTTGGACCAGTACGAAGACCGCGACCAGGAGCAGCAGCAGGTCCTGGACGACCGGGTAGTCGCGGCGGGTCAGGCCCTGTTCGGCGAGCTGGCCGAGCCCCGGCCAGGCGAAGATGGCCTCGACCAGGACAGCGCCTCCGAGGAGCTGGCCGGTCTGCATGCCGAGCAGCGTGACGACGGGTGGCAGGGCGTTCGGCATGGCGTGCCGCCACAGCAGCCTGCGCCGGGAGACCCCGGCCGCGGTGGCGGTGCGGATGTAGTCCTCCCCGAGGGCGCGCTCCAGGCTGTCCTTGAGATAGCGGCCCATCACGGCGGCGCTGGGGAGGGCGAGGCAGAGCGAGGGCAGCAGCAGATACTGCACCTCCAGATCGGGCGCCTGCAGAAGTCCCACCCGCCCGCCGGACGGCAGCACACCGAGCGCCACCGCGAAGAGCAGCACGAGCAGCACCCCCGTGACGAACGGCGGCACCGCAAGCGCCCCGGTGGTGAGCGCCCGTACCGCCGCCCGCACCGGGCGCCGCCGCGAGGTGGCACCGAGCACGCCGAGCAGCAGACCGATGACCACGGTGAAGAAGAGGGCGCCCAGGGTGAGTTCGGCGGTGGCGCCGAGCCCGTCGCCGATCAGATCGGCGACCTGCCCGCCGATGGAGTACGACGGGCCGAGGTCGCCGTGGAGCAGATCGCCGATCCACGTGGCGTACTGCGTGAACCACGGCTGGTCGAGGCCGAGTTGGTGGCGGATGGCGTCGACGGACGCCTGGGAGGCGTCGGGCCCGGCGAGCGATTCGGCGGCGTCGCCGGGGACCAGTCGCAAGATGGCGAAGATCAGGAAGGAGGCGAGGAGCAGGACCAGGAGCGCGGAGGGGATCCGCTTGAGGAGGTATCCGCGCATGGTCACACCAGGTAGGCGTCGTCGAGGTTGAGGTATGAGAACTTGTTGAGCGTCGGGCCCTGCAGCTTCTTGGCGGCCACCTGCACCGAGCCCAGGACGGCGAGATCGATGATGAACGCCTCGTCGAGGAGCAGGTCGGAGATCTTCTGGTAGAGAGCGCGTGCCTTCGCCCCGTCTGCGTCCTTCTGCCGCCATGCGTCCTGGACCAACTCCGTGTACTCGTCGGAGCGGAAGTGCGAGGTGTTCTTGGCCTCGTTGAACGGGTAGGCACTCACGGCCAGCGTGGAGGGCTGCACCTGCGCGAAGGCGTGGCCGTTGACCCAGAGCGTCGGCATGGTGCCGGAGATCAGCTTCTTCTGGAACGCGGCGGGGTCGAAGGGCTGCAGCTCGGTTTTGATGCCGATCTGCTCCAGGTCGTACTGCACGATCTCGGCGGCCGCGGTGTACAGCGCAACGTTGGGGTGGCCCAGCGTCAGGGTCTGCTTCGTCGACACACCGGAGGACTTCAGCAGCTCGCGGGCCTTGCCCGGGTTGTACGTGTAGTGGCTGCGATTGGCCTCGCTGTAGGCGGGCGAGGACTTGGGCCAGGGCGCTGCCGAGGCGAGGCCGTATCCGCCCAGGGCCTGCTCGACGATCCGGTCCCGGTCCACAGCGTAGGCGATGGCGTGCCGGAAGGCCTTGGAGTCGGCCGGGGAGTCGTCGACGGTCGCGCCCACGTACACGGCGCCGCTGCCGGTGGCGTACTGCTTGATCGTGAAGTCACCACTGCCCTTGAGCGTGGCGAGATACTTGCCCGACGCGCTGTACGAGAGCTGCGCCTGACCCGAGCGGAGCGCGGACAGCAGCGCGTCCGGCTGGGTGTAGACGCGCAGTTCGACGGCGTCCAGATACGGCCGCTCCGGTATCCAGTACGTGTCGTTGCGGGTGAGGCTGAGCCCCGTCCCCGGCTGCCACTTCTTGAGCCGGAACGGGCCGGTGCCGTTGAGCTTCTTGCCCTTCACGGCGTCGTCGACGGTGTGCCGGTCGGTGATGATCATGAACTCGAAGAGATCGAAGAGATTGCTCACCGGATGCGCCAGCTTCACCACCAGCTCATGGTCGCCGCGCTTCTCGAAGCCGCTCACCGCTCTGGCCGTGGCTGCCAACTGGGCCGAGCGCTCGGGCTTTTGCAGGTTCTGAACGGCGAAGATGACGTCGTCGGCGGTGAACGTGCGGCCGTCGTGGTACGTCACGTCTTCGCGGAGCTTGAGTGTGATGCTCCGGCCGTCGGCGGCGTACTCCCAGGAACTGGCCAGCTCCGGTTGCGGCTTGAGCTTGTCGTCGTAGCGGATGAGGGTGTTGTAGATCAGCCGCTGCTGCAGCGACTGCCCGCTCTGTGTGAACAGCAGGGCGGGCGTGAAATCAACGTTGACGCCGATGGTCAGCGTTCCGCCGCGCTTCGGTCCGCCCACCTTCTCGCCCGTGTCGACGGCCGAACGACAGCCGGCGAGCCCGCCGCCCGTTCCGAGCAGCAGAGCGCCGGCGCCTGCGGCACGCAGTGCGCTGCGCCGGGACAGCTGATCCAGAGGCAGGGGAGAGGGTGTACGCATGGTGGAAGCCCTATTCATTTCGCTTCGGCAGGAAGTAATTACCCGTACGCGGCTCGCCGGGCAATGGCGCGATCAGTGGCGCGTGTACGGGAAAGAAGGCTCGACGGAAGGCCCGTGGGAAAGAGCCCGGGCGGTTGGACGCGCCCGGTACGTCAGCAGTGAATCAGCGGCGGACGGCACAGACCGCGCTGGCCTGTCGACACAGGTCGACGTGCCGGCGGGAGACGAGGTGCGGGTCCGGGTTCACGTGAGCAGGATGTCAGCGGTCGTCGCCGAGGGTCAACATCCCGAGGATTAAAGGGACTTGTCAGGGTGACAGGATCGTTGCGGCAGTGTTGCTGAAAGCTTGCAGCGGGCTTCTGAACAGGGGATTCAGCATCACGGTGGCGGCCGCCACGAGAATTGTGGCGGGTCCGGCATGTGGGATCACGATCCGCTCCGGGTTGTCGCAGACGTGTGAGTGAGTGGTCGCGGCCGTCCGGATTTCCTCCAGATACTCCGGGTTGAGCAGGCTCGAGTGCTCGGTGACCATCACCAGGTCGGGGTTGAGTACGTCGAGCAGAAGTCCCGTCGCCCGGCCCACCGCGCGCGCCCGCTCCCGCAGCAGCGTGTCGGCGCGGCGGTCCCCGGCCGCCGCGGCGTCCACCAGCAGCGCGGCACTGGGTTCCGGGACGATGCCGGCCGCCACGGCGCGCCCGGTGAGCACCGTGTCGGAGACGGTCGCCTCCAGGCAGCCGGTCCGCCCGCACGGGCACTTAACCGCGCTCTCCGGCACCGGCAGATGGGCCACGTCGCCCGCGCCGGACCCCGGCCCGCGGTGCACCACCCCGGCGATGGCCAGCGCCGCATCTACCACGTTGCCGATGAACAGATGGACCAGTGAGCGTCGCGCGGCCGGCCGGCCGAAGAGCAGCTCGGACTGTGCGACGGCGCGTGCGTGGTTGTCGACGCGTACCGGCAGGCCGGTGTGCCGCTGCAGCTCTGCCCCCAGCGGGCGCTGGTGCCAGCCGAGGGCGTCGTGCCGCACGACTGTTGCGGTTTCCGGGTCCACCCACCCGCCGATGGCCGCGCCGACCCCGAGGATCCTGGTGCCGGACGGTGCATGCTCGGCGAGGAACGCAGCCAGCGCCCGTCCTACTTCTTCTGACAGCGCGGAGGCGGCAATCCCGTCGTGCCGAAAGGTCCGCCGGGCCAGGACCGTGCCGCGCAGATCCGTGAGACCGAAAGTCGAATACGGCACTCCGATGTGCACTCCCGCCGTCAGCGGCCCGCCGTCCGTACCGGAGTGCAGATCGACCGGTATCTGGGGTCTGCCCACGCCGCTTGACGCCACGAGTTCGGGCATCTCCCTGATCAGCCCCAGGCGCGCCAGGTCGGTGCACTGCCGGGAGACGGCCGCCGGGCTCAGCCCGGACAACTTGGCTATGCCGCTGCGGGCCACCGGACCGTGGTCGAGCACGGCGCGCAGAACGGCGGCGGCGTTGGCCTCGCGGCGGCCGTCACCGGAGGTGCGGGTACCCGGTGCGGTGGCATGCGCCGCCAGCCGCATATCGGAGGGGGTGTGCATGACGGTCCTTTCGCAGACATCAGGTGGCGTGAGCGGGAGTGAAGGAACTCAAGATGCCCGGTCTGTGGGGTGTTTGGCGAACTGTCGCCGCCGTGAACACGGCCACTGTGGCGGTCGTGTTGCAGAACCATGAAGCGAGTCGGAGACACCTTGACTGCCTCCCCGAGGCGCGACCATGATCGTGGCCATGACCGCGACGACTTCTCTCGTGACGCGGCTCCACGTCGACCTGGGGCGCCTCGCCTCGGCGGCGTGTCCCCGCCGCTGACGGCGCTCCTTCCGTTCCGACTGTGTTCGCCTCGTGCGCTGTGTGCCACGTGCTCTCTCACCTTGTACATGAGAACGAGGCTCTCACCTGTCCTGATTTCCTTCCGCTCCGAAAGCAACTAACAGAAACTCTGGTGAAGGGACCTTCCCATGACGACCACCACACCCGCCGCTCCCATCGCGGAAACCACTGCTCTCAGCGTCGAGAAGATCGGCGGCCGCATCGGCGCCGTGATCTCCGGAGTCCGCCTGGGCGGCGACCTGGACGAGGCCACCGTGGCCGCCATACGCGCCGCCATCCTCGAACACAAGGTTGTCTTCTTCCGCGACCAGCAGCACCTCGACGCAGACAGCCACGAGGCGTTCGGCCGCCTCCTCGGCTCCCCGGTCGCCCATCCCACCGTGCCCTCCGTCGACGGCCGCTACGCCCTCGGCATCGACAACGACCACGGCGGCCGCGCCAACCAGTGGCACACCGACGTCACCTTCGTCCCCGCCTACCCGGCCTTCTCCATCCTGCGAGCCGAGGTCATCCCGCCGTACGGCGGCAACACCCTGTGGTCCAACACCGTCACCGCCTACGCCGAACTCCCCGAGCCGCTGCGGGTGCTGGCCGACAGCCTGCGCGGCGTGCACACCAACGACTACGACTACGCGGCCGTACGCCCGAACGCCACCGCCGAGGCGCTGCAGAAGTACCGCAAGGTGTTCACCTCGACCAAGTTCCAGACCGAGCACCCCGTGGTACGCGTCCATCCGGAGACCGGTGAGCGCACCCTGCTCCTCGGCAACTTCCTGCAGAAGCTCACCGGCTTCAACGGCCGCGACTCCCGCGCCCTGATCGACATCCTGCAGTCGCACGTCGAGCGCCCGGAGAACACCGTCCGCTGGCAGTGGCGCGCCGGCGACGTCGCCATCTGGGACAACCGCGCCACCCAGCACTACGGTGTGGACGACTCCGACGACCACGAGCGCACCCTGCGCCGCGTCACCATCGACGGCGACGTCCCCGTCGGCGTGGACGGCCGCCGCTCGGTGCTGCTCTCCCCGGAGTCGGTGCCGGAGCCCGTCTACGGGATCGCGTCCGGCGCCTCCACCGACGGCGCCCTCGCGGAGGCCTGACCCGATGACCGTCCGTACCCCGCCCTCCCGGCCCGAGCAACCCTCAGTGATCATCGTGCTCACCGATCAGCAGCGGTGGGACACCACGGGGGTGCACGGCAATCCGGCCGACGTGACGCCGGAGTTCGACCGGATCGCCCGTGAGGGCACACACGTGGAACAGGCGATCACGCCCAACCCCGTGTGCGCGCCGGCGCGCGCGTCCCTGCAGACGGGGCGGTACCCGACGGCGACGGGGGTGTTCCGCAACGGCCTTCCGCTGCCGTCGGACGTTCCCACGCTGGCGGGGGCGTTCGCAGAGGCGGGGTACGTGACGGGCTACATCGGCAAGTGGCACTTGGCGGGCGCGGACCAGCCGGATGGCCCGGTGCCACCCGAGCACCGCGCCGGCTACCAACAGTGGCTGGCCTCCGACCGGCTGGAGTTCACCTCGGACGCGTACCGGACGATTGTCTACGACGGCGCCGGGGAACCGGTGCGGTTGCCCGGTTACCGTTCCGACGCCCTGATCGACGCGGCGATCCGGTTCATAGCCGACCACCACGACCGGCCGTTCCTGCTGTTCCTCTCCCTGCTGGAACCACACCACCAGAACGCCACCGACGACTACCCCGCACCCGAGGGGTATCGAGAGCGCTATGAGGGCCGTTGGCTGCCCCCGGATCTGGCGGCCCTGAGTCCGAACGCCCCGCAGGGCGGCGCGCACCGTCACCTGGGCGGCTATCTCGGGCAGATCAAACGCGTCGACGAGGGTGTCGGCCGGCTGCGCGACGCCCTGCGCAGCCTCGGCATCGCGAACGACACGGTCCTCGCCTGGACAGCCGACCACGGCTCGCACTTCCGTACCCGCAACAGCGAGTACAAACGCTCCGCCCACGAGGCATCCGTACGCGTTCCCTTCGCACTGACGGGGCCCGGGTTCACGGGCGGAGGCCGGATCCGCCATCCCATCAGCACCATCGACCTGCTCCCCACCCTGCTGGAAGCCGCCGGCATCCCGGTGCCGGACGGCGTGCAGGGCCGCTCCTTCCTGCCCCTGACCGGCGGCGGCACCGACCCCGGCCGCCCCGCCGAGGTCTATGTCCAGATCAGCGAGGACCACGTCGGCCGAGCCGTACGGACGGACCGCTGGAAGTACGCGGTCGCCGCACCCGAGGCGGACGCCTGGAACGAGCCCGCGGCGACCCGCTATGTGGAGACGGAGCTGTACGACCTGCACTCCGACCCCTACGAGCTGGACAATCTCGCAGGCCTGACCTCCCACCAAACCGTCGCCGACGAGCTCCGCGCGGCACTGCGGGCGTGGCTCCGGCGCGTGGGCGAAGACGACGCGACCATCGACCCCGCACCCCCGCGCACAGCCACCCAACGGAGACCGGAGCCCGAGGTGTCCGGGCTCCCATGGGCGGAGGCCCGCTTCGGCCACCAACCTCCCGCGAACCACGTCTCATCCCCTCAGCTCGGGAATCCACTCGGCGAAGTCCATTGAAACGCCGACCTCGCAAGGTCCGTGGCGTACGTCATTCGTCGATTGACTGCACATCGACGTACGGTGCGGCGGCCGCACCGGGCCCAAGTGCCGGGCGCCGGCAGACCACTCATCGGTGACAGTAAAGGCGGAACGCCGCGGCACCGGCTCCACCCGGCCCGATTCCCTGGCGGCGGCCAGCCAGTGCCACACCGTCCGCACCGACACACCTGCGGCCCCGGCCACGATGCGTACATGCACCGTCTCCAAACCGCTGTCCTCATCCAGCGCGAGGAGACGACGCATCACCGCCTGCCGGGCCAATGCCTGATCCCGCGACCGCGACACGAGCGGGGCAGCACCGGCTGCGTCCGCGAGCACCGGCGGCGGACGCTGAACCGAATGCAAGCAGGGCTCCGTCGTTGACGACGCTGTACGGCGCAGTACGTCAAGGGAACATGGGCCTTGCCCCCCGGATCCTGGACACTTGAGACGTGGATCTTGAGGATCTGGGAACGGACATCTTGTGGTCATGAAGCACTACCCGCCGGAGTTCAAGGCGGACGCGGTTGCGCTGTACCAGTCGCGCCCGGGAGCGACTATCAGGTCAGTCGCTGCTGATCTGGGGGTCAACCCGGAGACGCTGCGGAACTGGGTCCGGGCGGCCGGAGCGAGTCGGCCACGGGGACGCCGGGCGGAGGTGCCGACGGAGCCGCCCACGCCGCTGGAGGCGGAGAACGCGGCCCTGCGGAAGAAGATCCGCGAGCTGGAGGAAGAACGCGAGATCCTGCGGAAGGCGGCCAAGTATTTCGCCGGGGAGACGCGCTGGTGAACCGCTTCCAGTTCGTCGCCGACCACCAGCGCCGCTATGGCGTGCAGCGGCTGTGCAGCATCCTCGGGATCGCTCGCTCCAGCTTCTACTACTGGCGCCGGACGGCCGCGGACCGAGCCGCCCGGCAAGCGGCCGATGCCCGGCTGGTCGCCCGGATACGTGCCGTGCACCGGGAATCGGACGGCACCTACGGCGTCCCCAGGATCACCGCCGAGCTCCGAGAGCAGGGCGAGCGCGTCAATCACAAGCGGATCGCCCGTGTGATGCGGAGCGTCAATCTGACAGGAGTGCGGCTGCGTCGCAGGCACCGCACCACGACTGCGGACCCGTCTGCGGCGAAGGCCCCGGATCTGATCGGCCGCGACTTCACCGCGAGTGAGCCGAACACGAAGTACGTCGGCGACATCACCTATCTCCCTTTGGAGGGTGGGAAGTTCCTCTACCTGGCCACCGTCATCGACCTCGCCTCGCGCCGCCTGACCGGGTGGGCGATCGCGGATCACATGCGCTCTGAGCTCGTCACCGATGCGCTGGCCGCCGCCGAGCGATGCCGCGGCAGCCTCGCCGGGGCGGTCATGCACACGGACATGGCGCCCAGTACACGAGCCGGGCGTTCGCCGACGCATGCCGCAGGGCCGGCGTCCGCCAGTCCATGAGCGCGGTCGGCTCCAGCGCGGACAACGCGCTCGCCGAGTCCTTCAACGCGACGTTCAAACGGGAGACGCTCCAGGGCCGCGAGAGCTGGTCCAGCGAGCGTGAGGCCCGCCTCGACGCATTCCGGTGGCTGCACCGCTACAACACCCGACGTCGTCACCAGCAGAGCCTGCATCTGCTTGCCGAGAGCGTCCTCGACCAGCGGCGGCTGGTGCGCCCACTCGGCCCGGAAGATTTCGCGGAGCCGCTCGGCTTCGGCTTCGATACCTCGCTTGCGGCCGGCGCGTTTGAGTGCGGCCTGGATCTGTGTGCGGGTCAGCCGGGCAGCCCTTGCGGGCGTGGGGGCCGTCCTGAGGAGTTCGCGGGCCTCGTGCCGGCACAGGCCGCGTTGTTCCACTTGGCGAAGGCGTCCAGGGCGGCCGGGTAGTACTCACGGAGCAAGGACCGGAGCTGGTTGGCGGCCTGTTGTTTGTTCCACGTCGCGTCCTGCTGGGCGCGCGCGAGGACGCCGATGGCCTGGGCTAGGTCGCTGTCCTGGGGCAGGGGGCGGTGGGCGTGCATGTCCGTACGGAGGATGTTCGCCAGCACCAGCGCGTCGCCAGGATCCGACTTCTTGCGGGAGACGCTGTGACGATCGCGGTAGCGGGCGGCGGCCATTGGGTTGATCGCGAAGACCTGCCTCTTTCCGGTCCGCAGCACCGCCACGAGCAGGCCCCGGGAAGTCTCGATCGCCACTGGGATTGGGTTGTCCTCGGTGTCGCCGTATTCGGCGAGCAGGTCCAGCAGGATCCGGTAGCCGGCTGCGTCGTCGGTGACATGCCGCTTGGCCAGCAGCTGGCCGGAGTCGTCGACGAGGGCGACGTCGTGAGTTCGTTCGGCCCAGTCGATTCCACAGTAGATCAAGTTTCTCTCCCCTGAGGAGTGAACGTTTGCGCTGGTCACAAGCACATGCGGGCCACGCAGCGACCTAATTCCAGGACTCGGCACCAGGGCCGGTCCGCCACCTCAGTAGCCGTTCGTGGCACCAGCGCACCCCACGGGCCTCGGTCTAAGCCGGAGCTCGGACGGTTCGGGCGTATCAAGAGGTCACCGTGCGGCGGGCTCGCACCACTACACCAACGAGTAATCATGTGACGGGTGTTGACGTGGTGGCGGCCGCGAAGGCACCGAGCGTCACCGCTCTGCGGAGGCATCAACGCCGTGTTCGCCGAAGGCATCCGCCCGGCGCCCACGCGACCGCCACCACGAGATAGCCGGACTGTCCGCCGCTCTGATGCGAGGCGTCTGTCGCCAGGCAACGTTTAGACGTCACGGTCCAGCATTCGAACAGCACCGCAAGGCTCACAGCTCCTCGCCGCACCGTTAGCAAGGAATTAGGTTCGCCGGGTTGCCGGTTGGGACGGGTGGCCCGGTGCGCTCTCGCCGCGGCAAGGGCACGATCATCAGCCTGGCGGCGGCTGAAGCCGATCCGCTCCTATGACCGCGGTGTGCTGTCCGAGCGCCACGTGGTGAGACGAGGGTGCCCCGGCAGTTCGGCGCGGCCGGTGGCCCACAACAGGGTGAGCCAGGGATCCGCGCCGCCCGGAGCCTCTGGAAACAGACGGGCGAGCACCCGCGAGCAGAGAGCGGAGGGCGGGGTCCAGGCAAGCCCGAAGCCTTCCGCCAGATCGTGCATGTGTACCAGCGTCTCTTGCAACCCCAGCGCCGCGAAGCCTTCGGGGTCCGACACCCCGGCGGCGTGGTGGGCGCGGACCCGGGGCGGCGTGGTACGCACCATGGCGACCAGCAGCGCGCCGCACGCCTCCAGCACCTGCACCAGGCCGGCCGGACCCGCATCACGGTCCGCGAAGAGGAAGACCGCGGGTCCGTCCGGCCTCTTCTGCCTCAACGCGAAAGGCACATGGGTGTCCAGCGGCGGGCTCTGCGGCCCCAGCTGCACGGCGTAGTAGAACAGGTCGTTGGCGAGGTGCTCGGCGGTCTCCCAGCAGTCCCACTCCAGCGAACCGGCCTTACCGCCCCACCCCTCCGGGGGTGCGTCCCGAAGGATGCCCACGGCGAGCCGCACGGCAAGGTCGACGTCGTCCGCGGTGACGGGAGACAAGACTGATCCGGTTTCGCTTGATCGAGACATGGCAGCACCGTATCGCGGGGGAAGAGGGCAACCCCTTCCAGCTAGTGCGCTGTCCGTGAGGGTGCGGCCGACAATCCTCATCGACAAACGCTGCTGCTGAACGTGAACGAAGCCATCCTTCGTGACTCGACATCTCGAAGATCAGCCGGTGGCCGTTCATCTATGCGGGCATCAGCCAGAAGCCGGAGCAAACCCCCGGATCAGGTCGAACCCGTACACCATCTCCATGGACGCAACCTCCTCGCTGTCAGGCTTGGCGGGCGTAGGACGCGAGGCGATCGGCGAGCTCGATGACGAGGTCGCGCAGTTCAGCGGGGCGCTCGATGACGAACGGCCGGTCGAGTGAGGCGAGTACCGGAGGCAACCAGTCGAGCCGCTCCGCCCGCAGCTCGACGCGCAGCCAGCGCTCGGTTGCCCGGTCCTCGCCTGCCACGGGCGCGTACTCCTCCAGGCTCGCGACGCTGGCGGGAAGGTGGGCGCGGATCTGCTCGACCGTCCCGTGGATCCGCAAGGTCACCTCATGCTGGTACTCAGCCGTGGCGAAGCCTGACAACACGCGCTGTGCCGGACCGGGACCCGCCGGCGCTTCGAATGAACCGGGCAGGGTCCGCGCGTCTGCGATGCGATCGAGCCGGAAGGTTCGGTCCTCGCCGATCCGGGCGTCCTTGCCCGTGACGTACCACCGGCCCGAATGGGCGACGATCCCGTACGCGTGCAGCGTGCGTTCGCTGCGCCGTCCGTCGCGGTCGGTGTAGCGGATCGAGACCGGTCGGCGGTGGCGCACCGCATCGGCGATGGTGAGCAAGGCCCCGGCGTCCGGGGTGTCGAACTCTCCGGGCTGTTCCGTGAAGGCGAGGGATTCCAGGAGTGTGTCGAGCCGGCGGGCGATGTGCTTGGGCAGCACCCGCCGGATCTTCGCCGATGCCGTCTCGTTTGCCGTGTGCTGCGTCGTTGTCAGCCCTGCTCGGCGGCCGGCGACCAGGCCGAGCAGCACGGCCAGCGCCTCGTCGTCGCTGAGCATGAGCGGAGGCAAGCGGTACCCGGGGGCGAGCCGGTACCCGCCGTAGCGGCCGCGCACCGATTCCACGGGCACGTCGAGGTCGATCAGCTGGTCCACATACCGCCGCACGGTGCGCCCTTCGACGCCGAGCCGGTCGGCTAGTTCGGCCACCGTCCGGGTGCCGCCCGACTGCAGCAGCTCCAGGAGTGTCAGCACGCGGGCAGTGGGTCGAGGCATGCGCACAACCTAACGCGAATGCAGGACCGATTCTGTCCACTATTTCTCCTAGCCTGCGACGTGCACGCCTCCAGCACAGCCAAGGAGATCCCCATGGACTTCGTCTCGATCCGCATCATCACCAGCGACGTAGCGCGCCTCGTCGAGTTCTACGAGCGAGCCACAGGAGTGCGGGCGACGTGGGCCACCGAGGACTTCGCCGAACTCAAGACCCCGGGCGCCACCCTCGCGATCGCCGGCACCCGCACCGTCCCGCTGTTCGCCCCAGGCTCTGCCCGCCCGGCGGACAACCACAGCGTGATCACTGAGTTCCTCGTCGACGACGTGGACCGCGTTCACCAGAACCTGACCGGCTTCGTCACCGACTTCGTCAACGAGCCCACCACGATGCCCTGGGGCAACCGGTCGCTGCTGTTCCGCGACCCCGACGGCAACCTCGTCAACTTTTTCACCCCCGTCACCCCGGCGGCTATCGAAAAGTTCGCACGCTGACGCCACGCACAGCCGCTCACGCGGGGGCCCTGAGATCCCAGGGCTCCCGGTGAACGCGGCCGCCGAGTCCAGTAGCGCCACCAGCAGGGGGCACGGGAACGCACCGCTGACCCCCGAAGGACGTCTGCGCTTGTGCCTGCGGATCGACGCCGGACGTCCGATCGCGCACGTCGCTGCGGAAGCCGGGATCTCCCGCCGCTGCCTGGCCAAGTGGTACGCCCGCTGGCGGGCGCACGGCGAGAACGGACTGCCCGACCACTCCTCCCGCCCCGCTACCAGCCCCGCCCGCACCCCCGAGGACATCGCCGACCTGGTGGAGGCGCTGCGACGGCAGACCAAGCACGGGCCAGCCCGGCTCACCGCCGACCTACAGCGGCTGCACGGCGTCACACTCGCGCCCGCGACCGTCCACCCCATCCTGGTGAGGCGAGGACTCAACCGGCTCCGGGACCTCGACCCACCGACCGGCGAGCAGCTGCGCGAGGTCATCCGCTACGAGCACGACCGGGTCGGCGACCTGGTCCACGTCGACGTCAAGAAGCTCGGACGTATCCCGACCGGCGGCGGCTGGCGGATGCACGGCGTCGGCACCGAGTCCGCCCGCGCCTCCAAACGCACCGGTCCCGGCACCGGCAAGGTCGGATACACGTACCTGCATTCGGCGCTCGACGACCACTCCCGGCTCGCCTACACCGAGGCCCTGGACGATGAGAAGGCCGTCACCACGGTCGCCTTCTGGCACCGGGCCGTTTCATTCTTCGCCGCCCACGGCATCACACCGATCCGCCGCTGCCTCACCGACAACGGCGCGTGCTACCGGTCTACGACCTGGGCTGACGCCCTCGCCGCGACCGGTACGAAGCACAAGCGGACCAGGCCGTACACGCCGCGAACGAACGGGAAGGTGGAGAGGTATAACGGGACGCTCACCCGCGAGTGGGCGTACGTCCGCGACTACACAACCGAGCATGAACGCCGCGTCGCACTCGCGGAGTTCGTAAACTACTACAACCACGAGCGGCCGCACGCCGCGCTCGGCGGCCGACCGCTCATCAGCCGGACCGCCGGGAGCGACTACCGGATCGTCTTTGCCCAGCCGCCCGAACCACTCGCGGACATCCCGCAGCAGCTCACCTTCGAGGACTTCGTGTAACCAAGGTCCCGAGACACCACAGCAAACACGGAAGGACGCTCACTGGTTCAACGCAGTCGCGGCCATTGGACCGCCACAGAGGCAGACGGCCCGGTACCGAATCCCCCGGTACCGGGCCTTCCACGTGCTGCACACAGGCGGCGGAGTCGTGCTTGAACTCGGCGATGTGGAACAGGCACTGAAGCCGCTGCGCGCGAGCACCCAGGACCGTCTCGGCGACGGTCGAGTTCAGCCGACGCCGACAGACCACCAGTGTTCGGGACGAGCGACCACGGGCGATGGATCTTCCCGGGGTGGGAACCGAATACACCAGAAAGGGGCCGTGGCGGTTGTTCCCCGCTGGTCAGTGGAAAGACAACATCCTTGGTGGACCTTCGGTGTTCGCATCAGACGCGAAGGCTTCGCGTCTGATGCGAACACGATCCGGCTGTCGAGGCGACTGGACAGCCGGCATGCCGGTCCCGCGTGCCAGGCCGCGAGCGTCAGGACCAGGCCCCAGCCCTCGCTCGTCATCCGCACCTCATCCTCGACGGACACCCGGTAGTACGCCCTACCTCGGTGCCTGGAAGCCGCCGATCTTCTGCTCGAGCAGTTCGGCCAGCCGCAGCGGGGTGCGGTCCTCGAACATCGGACCGATGAGCTGCACTCCCACCGGCAGACCCTCGGGGGACCGGCCCGCTGGTATGGCGGTGGCGGGCAGGCCGGGCATAGTGGCCAGACCGGCCCAGACAAGCTGGTCGAAGTACGGGTACCCGACTCCGTCGATGTCGATCCGGCGTTCCAACACATTGGGGTTGTGGTCGTGCGGGAACGCGGGAGTCGGCGTGATCGGACACACCACGGCATCGAACTCGGCGAAGAGCTGCCGCCAGCCGTGGCGGTGGAGTTCGCGATGGTTGTTCGCCTCGATCCAGTCGCGGTGGCTGAACACCATCCCGCGCAGCCGCGCCGCGTCGAGGCTCTGGTCGTCTGCGCTCAGTCCGGCGGCGCGGGTCCGCAGCTGCTCGTACGCTTCGACGGGAAAACGCGCAACGGAGCTCGAAAACAGCAACTGCGTGTAGAGCGTCGCGGCTTCGGTCAGATCGGGCAGCAGCGGAGTGTGCCGTTCGACGCGGGCGCCGCCGTCGACAAGGGCGTCGGCCACCCGGTTCACGCCCGCCCGCACAGCGGACCCGGTCGGAATGAGCGGATGCTCGTCGACGACCAAGACCCGGAAGTCGCCGAGCCGCTCGTGGCGCGCGGGCGGCAGCGTCAAGTCGTGCGCCTTGCCGAGCGTCAGCGGGTCCGGTCCGGCCATGACGTCGAGCAGGAGCGTGAGGTCGCGGGCAGTGCGCGCCATCGGACCGACGACGGCGAGGTCGAGGTCGACCGGCAATGGCGGTGCCGGCGGCGCGACCATGCCGCGGGTTGCCGCCAGTCCGAGTGTCGGCTTGTGCGCGTAGATGCCGCAGAAATGCGCGGGGGTGCGCAGCGAACCGGCGAGGTCGGAGCCGATGGACAGCGCGCAGAATCCGGACGCCAGGGCCGCCGCCGATCCACCGGACGATCCGCCCGACGTGCGAGCATGATCCCACGGGTTATTGGTGGTGCCGTAGATCTCGTTGAAGCTCTGGATATCTTGCAGCCCCAAGGGCACATTGGTCTTACCGAGCACAACCGCGCCGGCGGCCTTGAGCCGCGACACCTGTACCGCGTCCTCGGCCGGCACATAGCCCCGGTGTTGCGGCATGCCCCAGGTCGTGGGCAGCCCGGCGATGTTGTAGGACTCTTTGACCGTCACCGGAATACCGAGCAGCGGCCGGACCTCGCCGCGGGCGCGCGCCTGGTCGGCACCGCGCGCGGCGGCCCGCGCACGGTCGAAGTCCGGCACACAGATCGCGTTGATCACCTTGTCATCCCGCTCGATACGGGCAATCGCCTCGTCGGTCAGTTCCGCCGAGGTCACTTCACCGGCACGCAAGGCAGCCGCGAGTTCTTCTGCAGTCTGAAAGTTCCACTCCATGAATCCGACCGTACTGACCTCTGGCAGAGGTCATAAAATGCTGATTCGCACAACGGGATAGATGTCTCAACTCATCATGTTGCTCTCCGGCCACAGAAAATTCGCCCGACCGCTGGCCATGGCGAGGCGCGGCGGTCTGGCACACCTACAGAGATGGTCACGACGGAGGCGCCCCAGCGCCCCGATCGATGGCGATATGACACGGGCACCCACCCCAACCAACGATTGCCGCGCACCGTGATTCTCATAAATGACCAGTTGAGAGAGACGGCCGAGTCGCCTTATCGGTCGGCAGGCTGTGGGCGGACGCGGTAAACGTGCGGCCAATGCTTCCCGGTAATGAGCAAGTCGTGCGTGGAAGGGTCCACGGCGATGCCGTTCACGTTGCCGGGCCGCCGAGCAGCGGGCGGAAGATCTGGGAGGGCACCGATGTGCAGGGTCGTCTTCACGCGCCCTGTGCCGGGATCGATGCGGGCGATTTCATCGGTGGGCCAGACATTGGCCCACACGTCCGTGCCGGTGCACTCAAGCTCGTTCAGCCCGCTTACGGGCCCGTTACCGTCGTGGACCGTGATCCGGCCCAGCAGCTCAAAGGACTGCGGGTTGCGCAGCGAGAGGGTTGCGCTGCCGTCACTCATCATGAGCCGGCCCCGTGCTCGATCGTGGCAGAGGCCCCAGCCCTCACCGTCGTAAGTCACCCGGCGCAGCTCGGCCAGGGTCCGGCTGTCCCGGAACACGGCCGTATGCTCACGCCACGTCAGATGCCACAGCCCGCCGTCGGCTAGGGTCAGGCCTTCGCCGAACCATGAGGCGGGCAGCGCCACGCGTCGGCTCACCCGGCCCGAGGACAGATCTGCCTTCTGTACCCAGGATTGTCGGTACATTCCGGAGCTCTCGTACAGCGAGCCGGCCAGAACTTCCAGGCCCTCGGTGAAGGCGCTGGAGTCATGCGGCAGTATCTGAAGCACCTTCGCTTCCAGTTCCATTGGATCGGCGGGCACTGCCATACGGCCAGCCGGGGGCACACCGGTCAGCCCAGAGAACACGATGAGGCATGCACTGACCGTCAGACCCCGCAGGACTGACCGTCGCGACCCAAACGAGGGGCACAAGTGGCCTCCAGGGCAGAGCGACAGGACAACTCCCAGGGCAGGAAACGGGCCATCCGGCCACCGTGAGCCAAATCTACTTTCGGAGCGCGGAGAAGGCCCGTCATCCGTGCGGTCGGCACCTGCCCGACGTCGACCGCCCCGGCGCAAAGAACCCGTACGTCGCGAGTGCGCTTCAGAGCGAGCTCCATCGCCTTGCAGGACACCCCCATCGGGCCCAGCCGCAGCCTGTTCCAGCTCGCCGGGCGATGGCTCGGTGGAACCACAGGCAACACGTTCGAGCGCGGCCTCCTGCTGCGGCTGATCGGACACCGGCCCCGGCGGCTCCAGCGCCGCCGGGGCTTCACCTGAACCGGCGATACCACCACACCTGTTGCACCTGCTAGCGTCGACGAAACCGGCGCTGAGCTGCATGAAGCCTCAAGGGTTGGCCTCGCGCCACAGTCGCTCCCCCAGAGAAGGCCCGTCCATGACACACGCGTGTCGCCGTCTTTGGTCCGGTCAACATCCCGGTTGCCGCCGGACGGGGTCTTCGACGAGGGTCAGGGCGCGGCTGGGGGCGTTCCTCGGGGTGCACTCGCCGGGGCCGCGTCCCGCGCTTCTATCTCCAACCTGTGTTGTTCCTAGAATGGCCGGGTGGAGGACATCGACGCGATCGCGGCGTTGCAGGATCCGGTGCGGCGTCGCCTGTATGAGTACGTGGCGGCGCAGGGCCGCGAGGTCGGCCGCAACGAGGCCGCCGAGGCGGCCGGGGTGGCGCGCACGCTTGCTGCGCACCATCTGGACAGGCTGGCCGAGGCCGGTCTGCTGGAGAGCGGCAGTCGCCGCCTGACGGGCCGCTCGGGGCCGGGGGCGGGCCGTCCCGCCAAGGTGTACACGCGGGCGCGGGTCGAGCGGGCGGTGTCGCTGCCCGCCCGCGACTACCGCACCGCCGCCGAGCTGCTCGCCGAGGCCGCCGAGCAGGCCGGGCTGGACGCCGGGCTCTGGGCGGCCGCGCGCCGCCGGGGCGAGGCTCTGCGCGGCTCGGCGGCGCCCTGCGGCGGCCTCGAAGAGGCCATGGAGATGCTGGCCGCTCGCGGCTACGAACCGCACCTGGAAGGCGCCGAGGGGACGACCGGGGCAGCCGCGCGCGTCGTCCGTATGCGCAACTGCCCCTTCCATGCCGTCGCCGAACGCTTCCCGCCGCTCGTCTGCGGCATGAATCTCGGGCTGCTGGAGGGGCTGCTCGGCACGGACGGTCCCGTCCACGCCCGCATGGACGCCCGACCGGGGGAGTGCTGCGTGGTGGTCGAGACTTCTAAAAACAATGGTGATTGACATAGAAAAGCGGGCCGTGCTGGGATGTGGCCATGACCGCATTCGCGCATGCCGCCCACCTCGCCGAGCTCAACGTCGCCACGCTCCGCCACCCCCTCGACGACCCGCGCATGGCGCCGTTCGTCGAGATGCTCGACCCGGTCAACGCCGCCGCCGACGGCGCGCCAGGCTTCGTGTGGCGGCTCGTGGAGGAGGGGGCGGCCGACGCCACCGGCCTGCGCCCGGCGGGCAAGGACGTCATCGTCAACCTGTCGGTGTGGGAGACCCAGGAGGCCCTGTGGGACTTCGCCTACCGCAGCGGGCACCTGGAGGTGATGCGGCGGCGCCGCGAATGGTTCGAGCGGCACGTCGAGGCGCACCTGGTGCTCTGGTGGGTCCCCGCCGGTCACCTCCCGACCGTCGGAGAGGCCCTGGAGCGGCTGGCGGACCTGCGGGCGCACGGGCCGTCCCCGCGCGCGTTCACCTTCGCCTCCTCCTACACCGCCGCCGAGGCCGCCCAGCACCTTCAGGCCGCGCCGCCAGTGCAGCCTGAGCAGGCAGCCCGGAGCGCGCGGCTGGCGTCGGCCGGGGACGCGGCGGCGGTGTAGGGGAGGGGATGCTCAGTCCAGCAGAGCGGCGGCATGGCGGCTGCGCTCCTTTGCGTGATTGCCCGGGTTCGGCGGCTCTGGGGCAGTCCGGGCCTGGGCCGCTGCCCGGTCCAGCGCCGCTGTTCAGCATGATCTAGCGCGGCACCCCGGGCGTTCACGCCCGGGAGGAAGCGCTTCTCTGGACTGCTCTGACGTGCAGGTTCCTACGGGTCCGCACTGTTGACCTCAGTCGGGGCGCTTCTGGTTGTCGATGTACTCCTTGATGATCGATAGCGGGGCCCCGCCGCACGAGGCAGCGAAGTATGACGGCGACCAGAAGTGCGCGCCCCACAGATACTTTCGGATGTGGTCGGGAAACTCCTGGCGGAGGCGGCGGGCGGATACGCCTTT
>NZ_JBEOVA010000044.1:0-56047 GCF_040295225.1 Streptomyces sp. NPDC002896
CGCTGCAGGCGTTCGACATCACCTTCGACGGACGGCTCTCGGCCGCCCGCCGCTAGAACCCGACAACCGAGTTACACCACTGGCTGGACACACCCTACTCCGGTGCTGGTGCATAACTCGTCGTGCAGCACGTTCGGATTCAAGGATGCTCCGACTGTGCCCGGGGTTTACACCATCACGATGAAGGATGGCAAGGTGTATGTTGGGTCCAGCTCAACCAACATACATAGTCGCCTGCATGCCGCTTTCAATTCAGATAAGGCGGCCGTGAAGTCGGCGGGTTACACGACGAGCGACATTTCCAACATATCGGTGAACGATATGTCTGGTCATTCCTGGAAAGCGATCAGAGAGCAAGAGCAGTCGGTGATGGATCAATACGGCGGCGTGGGTGGCGGTACGCTTTTGAATCGCCGAAATGAGGTTCCTTAATGCGGGCGGACTATAGTGTCCTGAATTGGCGGGCTGAAGGGTCGATCGATGATCGTGAACTCGTCCGCCAGTATCAATCCGGAGAATTCAACGGATTGTTCCTCCGTGTAAGCGGAAATGCCCGGCTGGGTAGCCTTGATTTTTTGTCCAGCTTGCCGGAACTCAAGTATCTAGAGATTGAAGGCCGCGTCGCCGATGACTCGCAGGCCTTCAAAATCTCAGGACTCCGTGAACTGGTGCTCCTCACGAGGGGGCAAGTGGCGATCCCTGCAGTCCAGAACCCGTCCCTGACGGTGTTGGCGGTGGACGATCGGGCGGGTGCGATTGACCTTGCAGGGTTTCCCGCCCTAACTGGACTGACGCTTTGGTCGTCCGGCAGGAATGATTTGGGATTCCTGGGCAGTGCGCCCTGGATCTCGTCATTCAAGCTGGAAGGTGTAGGTCAGATTTTGGATCTTCGCGGGTTGGAGAACTGCGCGAAACTCGACGACCTGGAGATTCTTGAGGCGCGCATTGAAAGCCTTGCCCCCCTGCAAGGCCTCCAGGACCTGCGCCGTTGCTGGCTGATTGGCGGAGGGGAGTCAATTCAGCCCGAGCCGCTGGACTTCAGTGCTGTGTCAGATCTAAACAATCTGGAAGAGCTCAGAGTTACGTACGGGGGGGAGGCTCGATCGGTGGCTCCGCTTCTCAATATGGGCTCCCTGCGTGACCTTCGACTCAGGGGAACTCGGATCGTGGCAGGTGATTCAGACTTGCTTAGTGAATTTCCGGATTCGGTAAGAATCGTTGGCCCGGAGGAGTAGCGATGCACGCCAGCAGAAGGTCGGTCACTTGACGCAATGGCCTTGAATGCAGAAGCCCCACCCAGAGTTTGTTTCTGGTGGGGCTTCTGTGGTGCTTGACGGCAACGCTGACGGCAACGTCAGCGGACGACGATTGTGGTGGGTGAGGCATCGGGGCCGTCGTCGTGGTCGCCGAGGACGTCTCCCAGGGTGTCGATGGCCTGGCGCTGGAGGCGGAGTCGGACGTGGGCGTAGACGCCGGCGGTGACGCCGATGTGGGCGTGGCCGAGGAGTTCCTTGATGACGACGAGCCCGACGCCCTGTTCCAGGAGCAGGGTGGCGGTGGAGTGGCGGAGGTCGTGGAAGCGGATGCGGCGGAGGCCGGCGCGGCGGAGGAGCGTGGTGAAGGCGCGGGTGAGGTTGGTCGGGTCGATCGCTCTTCCCTGCGGCGTGGTGAATACGTACCCGTTGTGCTGCCACTCGGCGCCTGCCGTGTCACGGTCGCGCTGCTGCTCTTCGCGGAATGGCAGAGGCGGGTTCGATCGTGATTGATCGCAACGGCTACCTGGATGTTCGCTCCCGTAGCGCAGCTACCTTCGATCTTGATGCCAGGTTGCCTGACCAGGTCTTCAAGGAGCATGCGGGGGACTCGCTGTTCTGTGAGTTCGATGCGGTCCTCACCCCGGAATTCTGGCCGGCGCTCTGTGCGATGGCCCGGTGGCATGGCGACGGACACGTTGAACTGCTGGTTCTTGAGCCGAATTGCGATGCGTTTTACCTTCCGGAGTATCGGATGTACCCGGCGATTTCGTTGTCCGTCGAGGCTGACGCGGACGACTACTGGGCGGCGATCGGTCACGAGCCGGACGGCGACATCATGGGGTCGATCGCGATCTCGGCGAACGTCATCGCTGTGGCCGGACCTTCCGGAAGATGGGGGTGCTGGGGTGAAAGGGATCCCGAAGTTGCAGTTTTCCGGGGTTTCCCGAATGCAGCCGCACGGAATGAATGGCGCGCGCAGTTCGGGCCCTTCCTGGAGGTGTCAGGCGCGTTGGAATCGTATCTTCCGCTGACCTTCGCGGGTCGGACCGTCCCGGACGAGTACGCCGCAACCCTGACCGTCAACTATGGGCCTCTGTGATTTCACGGTCGGTGGTTGGGGTGGGTGTGGCGGCGGGTGAGGGTGTGCCATCGGCGCTGGAAGTTGTCGGTTTGCGTGGTGATGTCGGTGGTGGTGATGGGTTGGTTGTATTGGGCGGTGATCTGGCGGGATGCGCAGTCCTGGGCCACGGTTGCGGCTGAGGGTTGGTTGGTGTGTTGGCGGTGTTGGGCCCATACGGTGTAGAGGCGGAAAGGCAGGAAATATCTCCTCAGGGTGCTGGGGCTGATCGGGCGTTCGCCGCGGCCGAGGATGCCTTTGTCGGCGAGGTGGGCGGACAGTTGTTTGTCGGTGGGTTCTTGGCCGTGCTGCTGCTGGTATTCGCGCCAGGCGAGGAAGTAGCCGTCGACCTTGGTCAGGCCGCTCCCGTCCTGTGTATCCCGGGGGTTGGGGGTGTCGATGGTGGCGTCGATCTGCGGGCTGCGTGGAGTGTGCGTGGGGAGTGCGCCGGCCGGGTGCGGGCTGGTGACGGCAGGACTTGGGGGAATGGGGGTTGGGTCGTCGCGGCCGGGAGCTGTCCTTCTGTCATGGGGTGGGGGGTTGCGGGATTCCTGCTGCCGCAGGGCGTTGACTTCGGGTTCGAGCGCTTCGGGGGTAAGGGGGTGGTCGTTGGTGTGGGTGATGCCGTGTCGTTCGGTCACGTAGTGGGCAAAAGGGCCTTGGGCGGGTAACTCACGGTATGTGCTGGCTTTTTGGGGCCAGGTGCGGTGGAGGAACTGCTCCCGTGAGTCGTTTCTGTCTTCGTGTGTCTCCTGCGAAGACGCGGGGGCGCCAGCGCTGTTGTGTTGTGGAGTGGGCGCGGTGGGCTGGTCGGTGGGTTTTGGTGCCTGCGGGTGGGTGGGTGGGGGTTGCTTCTCGGTCTTGGCAGGCTGCGGTTCGTGTGCTGCTGGGGTGGGGGGTGTGGTGGCGTCACGTTCAGCTGCGGGCAGCGGCAGGGGGTGATTGATTCCGGCGGCGGTCAGACCCGCAGGGGCGGTGTCGGTGAGGGGGATGCCGTAGCGGGCCAGGCGCAGCGGCATCAGGGAGTCGATGGGGGCCTTGTGGCGCCAGGCGCGGCCGTAGCGGGAGCGTAGGTGGGTCTGGTACACGAGCCGTTCCTGTTCCAGTTTGATCGCTTGTTCGTAGGAGCGCAGTTCCCATAGTTTCGTGCGGCGCCACAGCAGGAGCGTGGGGAGGGGGGAGAGCAGCCATCGGGTGATGCGGACGCCTTCCATGTGTTTGTCGGCGGTGATGTCCGCTATCCGGCCGATCGCATGCCGGGCCGCCTCCACCGTGACAACGAAGAGGATGGGGATGACGGCGTGCATGCCGACGCCGAGGGGGTCGGGCCAGGCGGCGGCTGCGTTGAATGCGATCGTCGCGGCGGTCAGCAGCCATGCCGTCTGACGCAGCATCGGGAAGGGGATGCGGATCCAGGTGAGTAGCAGGTCCAGGGCCAGCAGGACGCAGATGCCCGCGTCGATGCCGATCGGGAAGAGGTAGGAGAACGTTCCGAAGCCCTTGTGGAGCGCGAGTTCGCGGACGGCGGCGTAGGAACCTGCAAATCCGATTGCCGCGATGACGATTGCGCCACTGACAACCACCGCGATGAGGACGCGGTGGGCCCGGCTCAGTGTCATCGGAGTCTTCTTGGTCCCCGCGGCCACGTGCTGCTGCCCTTGTGCTGGGCCTTTCTTGTGATCGGGCATCACATTCCCTTGTTTACGCCTTCCTCGACGTCGCCCCAGCCAGTAGTGCGCGGGGCTGCGCACTACGGCCCGCTACCACGCCGTGCGGGCTGCCGAGGCCGAGCCGTCCAGCAGGTCGTTGATGAGCTGCTCGGTTTCGATTTCGAGGGAGCAGTCGAGGGTGTGGTTGATTTGTTGGATGCGGGTGATGGCGGTGTGCAGTCCGGAGCGGTTGCCGGCGGCGTGTTCGATGCGCATCCAGTCCCGGTACAGCAGCTCGGCGCTGTCGTCGACGTCGAGTCCGGTCGCGATGGCCTGCCGGGCGGCCGTGAGGTCGTGGTGCGGGCCGGGTGGGGTGCGGGAGGTGGCCACGGTGTGGGCGACGTCGATGATCCTGGTGATCATCTCTTGCTGGTGGGGCTCGGCCCACGGCAGCGGCCGGGGCCCGAAGGGTCGGCCCCGCACGAGACCGAGCGCGTGCTCCAGGTCCGGTAGGCCGGCCGGGCCTTGGGGAAGGGCGCGTTCGGCGAGCTGCAGGAACCGCGTCCAGTCACACCGGACGGTGGGGGAGAGCTGGTAGGGGTCGTCGCCGGTACGGCGGCGCGGCACGTACGCGTTGCCGGCCGGGTCGTTGCCCAGGGCGCGGCGCAGGCCTTGCATACGGGCGTTGAGGGTGCTCGCCGACCACGGGGCCAGCGGGTCCATGTCGGCGCACAGCACGTCAGCGCTGCGACGGGGGCGGAAGTACATCAGTGCGGCGAGCTGTGCCTGGCGTGGTCCGTGCCCGGTGCTGGCGACGCCGGTCACCTCGATGGGCCCCAGCACCCGGATCTCCGGCGCGTGCAGATCGTGCGCGTCGGCCTCGTCCGCGGCATCCTCATCACCCGCCGGTTGCACGGCCTCCTTGGGGCTGGGCGCCTGCATCTGCTTTGCGTCCGCGCTCACGGTGGCGTCGGTCTGATCGTGTGCCTTGCCCGTGGGCTCATGCGCCGGCAGCAGACGTAGCCCGGCCGGATCGGTGGCGGCGGCCACCAGGGCCCCGAACGCCTCGGTGACACCGGCATCCGGTGTGTTTGACGCTGCGACGCCAGCTGAATCCAAGACGGCGCCTCGCGGTGCGGGCTCCTCTTCGGTGAGCGGTGTGGGCCGCTGCGCGCTACCCGGCTCGTCCGGCACGTCTTTCCACGGTCTTTCGGCCGGGGTGGCGGGCAGCCCGGAGACCGCCAGCGCTGTGGCGATCTGCTGGTAGGCGGCGTGCTCGAGACGCTGCACAGTGATCTCGACGCCGGCGTAGTCAAGCTGCTGCGGCTCCTCGAGAGAGGCGTTGAGGATCTCCGCCTGGGGGAAGTGCGCGGCCGCGGCGCTCGCCGGGGCGACGAGCGTGATGGGAATGCTGGCCTTGTCGATGATGTCGGCGAACTGCCAGGCCAGGTCGGCATCCAGAGCTGCCGCGCACAGCAGCAGGTAGGGCTGGTGGCTGGTCTGCGGCATCTGGTGAGCCTCCAGCAGCCGTTCGGTGAGATCCCGCAGCGCGTGCGCGGCCTGCCGCATGTGCGCGATCCGCGAGGTCGGCAGCAGCTGCGGAAGGTCCTCGCCGAACCCCACGGCGACGACCTCTACCGCGCTTGCCCACGGACTCATCCCCATCTCCAGCGCGAGCGAGGTGCACACCTCGGTGATGTGCTCCGGATCGCCGTCGAGGAGCAGGGCGGGCAGCTGGGAGAGGTTGATGAGCAGTAGGTCGCCGGCTTCGGTGCTGCCGATGGTCACCAGTCCCGGATACGGGGCCGGTACCTCGCGTGCGGCGTCGTCGTCCAGGAGTACGGCGTCGGCGGGCAGCGTCCACCAGCCGCCTCTCCCGGCGACGAACGGTGCCTGCGGCTCCTGCGCGAGATCCTCGGGCAGGACCTCGAGCAAGCGCGCTCCGATCCGCGCGGCCCGCAGCCCGGGAAGCTGCCGGTCGTCGTCCTTGGCCGCGTGGTGAGCCAGGGTCCGCAGGGCTGCGTCCAGGCGGGACGCGCCTGCCGGTTCGGCGGCCGCGGCCAGCTGGGCCTCGGCTGCGGAGGTTTCGGGGGCGATCGCGATCCGCTGGCCGGGCCTGCGGCGGCGGCGTTGCAGCAGTCTGCGCAGGGCGAGCGCGCCGGTGATGGCGGCAGCCAGGAGCGCACCGGCGCCCAGCACGATCCGCAGCTGCAGCGGCTGACCGGCGGGCGATGTAGCGGGCTTCTCGGTCGCCGGGGCGGTTTGCGTGCCGGATGGCGACGGCTTGGCGGACGGGGGTACCGGCGACGCGCTGGGGCTGCGGGACGGCCTGGCAGACTCAGCACCGTGGCCCTCGCCAGGCTGCTGGGTTGGACGGTTACTCGGCTCGCTCGTGCCGGGTGCCTGCGGCCCGGACGCAGGGGGCTGGCTCGGGGTCGGCTTGTGCGTGTTCCCCGTGTCGGCGCCCGGGTCCTGATCGCCGTCGTCCGTGGCCGGGGGAGTGGGGCGTTCTCGGTTGGACTCGTCGTCGTGGTTGTCCTTTTGGTCAGGATATTGCTGCTCGGACCGTGCTCGGGGCACGGTGACGTGCTGTCCGGGGTAGATCACATCCGGGTCGGTGATCTTCGGCAGGTCGTCGGGCTGCGCTGTGCCGTGGCTGGCTTGGAACAGTTTGGGCCATTGGTTGCCGTCGTGGAGTTCCTCGGCGGCGATCTTCGAGAGGGAGTCGCCGGGGGCAACGGTGACCACCTGCTTGCCGTCCATCTGGTCCTCGGCCCGGGGGCTGGAGCCGAGTTGGGTATGGACGCCGGTATCCGGTGCTTCGGTCGTGCTCGTGGGTACGGCGGCTTGCTCGGGTACGCGCAGGGTGGTGCCCTGCGGCACCACGGTGGCCGTCGTGGGCACTTCGGTGCTCGCGTGGTGTTCGGCAGGCGCGACCTGCGTGGCGTCGGCGGCCCCGGGGGTGGTCGAGGGGCTGCTCGCTCTGGCGGCCGGGGCAGTGGGGCGGGCATCGGTCGGCAGCTTGATGACCGCGCCCTTAGGCAGGTATTGGTCGCCGGAGGCGAGGTGCGGGATGTCGGGGTTGAGGGCGGCGATGTCCTGCCAGCGCTGCCCGCTGCCGAAGTACATCTCAGCCAGATCCCAGGGCAGTTCGGTGGACGAGATCACGGTGTGCGTTGGCCAGTGGTTGTCGGCCATCGCGGACTTAATCGGCGAGGCGCTGGGGTTGCTGTCGCCGTCGGTAGGGGCGGCGGTCACCGCGACGGCGGGTGACGAGGTCGCCGCCAAGGCGGCGCTCGGGGCGAACAGCACGATCCCGCCGACGAGGAACGAGGCCAGGGACTGCATGCCGCCCAGGCCGCGCAGGCGCGGGGCGGAGCGGCGCCGGGCTACGGCGACGATCTCCAGGATCACCGTCCATGTGAACGCGGCCCAGGCGGCCCAGCCGATGCAGGTGATGACGGTGAAGAAGAGGGTGCCGTCGTCCGGGCGCAGCAGGACGTCGATGCCGCCGGGCAGTTCGGTCGGCTGCGTGCCCACGAGCAGCAGCGCATACGGGGTGCCGGCGAGTAGGGCGGCGAGGAGGACGAGGCCGAGCAGCGCGCGCACCAGGGCGCCGATGGTGCGCAGCGGCTTGGGGGTTCGGTTGGCCATGGGGTGGCTTTAGCCTCCAGCCTGGGTCTGCAGATGTGCGGTCGCGGAGCCGGTCACGTTGATCGTTGCCTTGCCGAGCAGCTGCGCGAAAAGGGTGTTGTAGGTGTCGTGGACGGTGACGGTCATGGTTTGTCCGTCGCCGCTGATCTGGACGTCGCCGTGGACGCCGGCGGCGGCGAGGTAGTCCTGGGCGGCGGCTGCCGCCGCGTCCGGGTCGATGGTGATCGCGGTGCCCTCGATGGCCTGGGCGGGATCGAGTTGCTGCCCGGCCGTGCGGGCGGCTTCCTGGGCGAGCAAGGCGGCGCGGTGGGAGGCGTTCAGGGAGCCGCCGCCGTCGACGAGCAGGCCCATGACCATGAGCAGGCCGATGGTGGTCACCGCGAAGAACAGCGACATGGAGCCGTCCTCGCGGCGCTGTGGCAGCGCGGCCAGACGGTTCCTCAGCACAGCGATTACGATCATTGGCGGGCCCTGTAGGTGTCGATCGGACTGGTCCATGACGCGCTGATCGTCTTGGCGCCGGGCAGACCGGGCAGGCCGATGTCGGACAGGTTCGCGGTGCACGAGATCGTTGCGGTGACGGTGGCGGCTTCGCCGACGTCGGTGGCGTAGCCGGAGGTGTCGATGTCGACGTTCGAGGTCTGGCAGGTGATGCCGTCGCCGTCCAGGCTGCGGGTGACGGCGTCCCTTGCGGCCGATTGCGCGGCGGTGGCGTCGCGCTCGAGGGAGGCGGCGCGGGCGGCTGCGTGGGCGGCAGAGTCGACCGCGCCGGCGGCGTCGGTGACCCGGCCGAAGGCAATCATCAGGCCGAGGATGGCGATCAGGGCGGGGGCGAGGACCGCGGTCTCCAGCGCGTAGCTGCCCTCGTCCTGGCGCAGCCATCTCTTTGGGCGGGGGCGGGTCATGGGTTGGTCCAGCGTTCGATGGGGCCGTCGGCGTGCTGGGTGACGTGCAGGGTCAGGCCGGGCACCAGGGTGGCGACGTCGCCGGTGACGGTGATGCGGATCTGCTCGGCGGTGCTGCCGTTTGAGGAGACCTGGGCGCCCTTGACGGAGCCGCCGTAGCGGGCGAGGTACTCCTGGGCCTGGGCGACGCCGTCGGCTTCGCCGGCGCCGAACTGGCGTCCGGCGTCCACGCCTTGCCGGGCGGCGGACTGGGCGACCTTGCGGGCGTGGTAGTAGAGACCGACCTGGATGGTGGTGAAGGCGAGCATCAGGACCACTAGGGCCAGGGTGGCCAGTTCGACGCTGCCCACGCCGTCGTCCCCGTGCCGGCGGCTGCGGGCCTTTACGGCCCGCAGCCGCCGTGATCGGCTTCCCACCGTCTCTCCCCTTTCGTTCGTGGCCGGTCTGCTGTGGTCGCTCCTTACGGGTCCTGGTCAGCCGCCGTTGATGATGCCGATCTTCTCCGCCAGCTTGGTCCGGATCGCGACGACGAGCAGACCTGCGCCGAGGAGCAGAGAGCCGGCGATGACGGCGAGTTCGGTGCTGGTGGCGCCGCGGTCGCGGGCGCCGCGCAGCTGCTCGGCGCGGCTGCCGATCCATGCCGTCAGCATCTGGATGTCCATAGGTGCTTGGTTCTCCTTCTTCCGGTCAGCTGGCGAGGATGGTGTTGACGATGGGGATCATCACGAAGGCGAGCATGAGGATCACGCCGAACGTGACGGGCAGGACCATCGCCGCGGAGGCTTCGTTGGCCTGTGCTTTGGCGTCGGCCAGCAGCGCGACGCGCAGCTGGCGGGCCTGGGCTTGCAGGGTGGTGTAGACGGCGGCGCCGTCTCCGGCCAGGGCGAGGGTGTCGGCGGGCCGGGTCAGCTCGGGGATGTCGAGTTCCTCGCCGAGCTGCTTGAGGGCATCCCAGGGGGTGATGCCGGCGAGCTCGGCGTGGTCGAAGACCGTGCGCATGCGCTTAAAGATCCAGCCGTCGCCGACTTCGGCGGTCTTGGTCAGCGCCTGTGCGGCGCCGGAGTTGGCCACGCGGGCCAGCGCGACGCGTTCGAGGTAGCTAGCGGCGGCGTGCCGGACGACCAGGCGGGCGGCGGCCGCTTCGCGTGTGACGTCGCGGCCGGGGCTGAGCCAGAACAGGGCGCCGAGCATCAGTGAGACGCCGGCCGGGATGACGAACGGGAACGGGGTGCCGGCCAGCGCGAGCAGGGCTTGCAGAAGTTGCGGGGCAACCAGGCCGTACAGGGCGAACAGGAGGCGCTTGCCGAGGTGTTCGGCGGGCGAGATCCGCAGCAGGGTGAGATCGCTGAGCGGCAGGCGGAGGTGCATGCCGTATGCGTCGAGCAGCCGGGCGCCGAACCGCTCGGGCAGGCCGCGGGCGCCGGGTGGGGCCGCGACGGGCAGTGGGCTGGTGAAGTGGCGGGCGTCGAGACGGTCCAGGGCGCTGGCCAGGTCCGGTTTGGATCCGAGGGCGGCCCGGACGGCGAGGCCGATCATGAGGCCGGCGGCGGCCGCGGGCAGCACCGCGTTCATGGGGATCATCGCTTCTGCCCTTCGACGACGGCGAGATGGGCGGGCAGCGGGTCCAGCAGGCGCGGGTCGGGCTTGGTGCGGGCGATCCGGCGCAGCCACGCCAGGGTCCACGCGAACAGGCCACCCAGCAGGGCGAGCACGATCTGGCCGATCGGGCTCTCGTACCAGCCCGACCAGGCGTTATTGAGCATGCAGCCGATGACCACGACGCAGATGACCAGGGAGACCTGGCGGGAGGACTTGCGGACGGAGGCCCGGTCGGCTTCGACGTCGCGGGCGTCGGCGGCCTGCTGATGGATGGTTACCGCGAGGGCTTCGAGGGCATCGGCGAGGCCGGGCCCCTTGTAGACGGCGTGCGACTGCAACAGCAGCACGACGTGGTCAAAGACGCCGTCGGCGAGTTCGTCGGCGAACATGGCGAAGGCGAGCTGGGCGTCCATGCCGGTGCGCAGCCGGTCGGCCAGGCGCTGCACGTTGGTTGCGATGGGGGCGGGCGCGTTCTTCGCCGAGGCGCGGATGGTCTGGGTCAGCGAGATGCCCGCGGTGTGCACACCGGCCAGGTGGTTGAGCCACTGGGCGAGCGCCTCGAGGCGTTCGATGCGGGCCTGCGCGGCGCCGCCCGGGTGCAGGACGAAGGGCAGGCCCAGGACGGCGGCGCCGGCGAGCAGGCCGTGCACGGGCCAGCCCGTGTACGCCCACACCAACAGGGCGACGCCGGCGGCCGCAGTGAGAAGGTGGCGCCAGCGGCGCTGCCAGTTCTCCGGCAGCTCTGTCTTGGCGCGGCGCAACCGGGCGGCGAGTCGGGAGGGTGGTTTGACGGGGTCGGGGATGCGGCCGCGCAGTTCGCGGGCGGCGGCGATTGCGGCGAGGACGGCCAGTACGGCGCAGCAGGCCGCGACCAGCGCGAGCTGAGACGTGCTCACCGTGTCCTCCCAGGCGTGGCGTTCGGGTACGGGGCGGGGCGGCGGGCGGTCATCGGCGGCCCACCAGTTGCAGCGGCGGCCCCCACCAGCCGTGCGGGTTGTCGGCGAGCCAGGAGCGGTCGACCAGGCCGGTGCGCTCCAGCTCGTCGATGAAGGACGGCAGGTTTTTAAAGACCGCGCGCGGCTCGCCCGGGGTGGGGGCGAATAGCTCGGTGGTGGTGGGCCGTCCGCCCTCGCCGACCAGGTCGTGGATCTCGTGGATGTGGGAGACGAACCGGTGCTTGCGGCCGCCGATCCCGGTCTCGTCGAGGTAGGTGAGGTACACGACCACGTCGATCGCGGAGGCGATGAGGTGGTGGGCGGCCTCGGTGGCCATGCCGGCCTCCGTGCACAGTTGCACCAAGCGGGAGACGATGGCGTGCGGGCGGCGCACGTGCATGGTGCACATCGACCCGGATCCACCGGCGGACATCGCCTGCAGCATCGGCACGATCTCGGTGGAGCGGACCTCGCCGACGATGACCCTGGTGGCGTTGTAGCGCAGTGCGGTGGCGAATATGTCGGCGATGGTGACCTCGCCCGCCAGCTGGTTCCCCGCGGTGCGCTCGCCGTTGGACTGGCGCGCTTCGAACGCGAAGGTGACGGGGCCCGGTTTGGGGCCGGGCTCATCGAGGTAGAGCTCGCGGTCGGATTCGAGGGTCACCACACGCTCGGCCGGGGGGATTTCCCGGCCCAGGGCGCGCAGCAGACTGGTCTTGCCGGCGCCCATGTCGCCGACCACGAGGATGTTCAGCCGCGCCTGGACGCAGGCGACCAGGAACCGCTCCAGCAGCGAGTTGATCGATTGCCACTGGAGGAGTTCGCCGATGCCGTGCTGGCGGATGCGGTGCTTTCGGATGACGACCGAGGGGCGGCTGGTGAGCAGGCTCGCGGTGACGCGGGAGCCGTCGGGCAGGCGGAAGCCGACCATCGGGGTCGCCTGGGTCAGGGCGCGTTCACCCTGACCGGACTGGCGGGCCATCCGGTTGACCCAGGCGATCAGCTCATCGTGGGAGTCGGCGACCTTGTCGATGGTGCGGCGCGGCCGGTCGTAGTACTCCACGTGCGCGGTCAGCCCGTCGACCATCACGTCCTCGACGCCGTCCTCGTCGAGGAGGGACTGCAGGCGGCCGCCGCGGAACATCGCGTCGTACACCGCGGTGGCGATGCGGGCTTCCTGCTCCTGGGTCAGGGGGGTGCTGCCCTGGGCGTACTTGGTGGCCCAGTCGGCGACGGCTGTGCTGGTAAGCGAGCGGGCCAGGGCGCGCCGGTCGGGCTCGCCCATGGTGCGCTCGGGGTCGCGCTTGCTCAGCTCCGCGGACACGTCTGCCTGCAGGGCTTCGATGACCTCCCAGCCGACCGGGAGGAGTTCGGTGGGAACACCGGCCAGTTTCGGCACGGCCGAGGGACTGGTGGTGCCACCGGACGCTGTCAGCGGGGCCGGCGTCGCGGGCCGTGGCGGGGGCGCCGGCCGCCGCTCGCCGAGCTTGCCGGTGAGCAGGTGGGCGATGTCGTCGCGACCCATGGGTGCCGGGGTGTGCCCGTTGACGCCGGCACGCGGCTGGGTGTCAGCCACGGGCACCTCCCCCCTGGGCCAGGCGGTCCAGGACACCGGCAAGCTGCGGGTGGGACGGAGGGGCCGGGTACTGCTGCTGAACCTTACGGCGAGCGGCGATCGCCTCGAACCGCTCGGTGGCGGTGCGTGCGTAGCGCAGCAGCGGGCTGCGGGCGAATCCGCGCGGCTGCTTCCTGCCGGCGGTGAGGTAGGCGGCGGCGTCCGGGTCCCAGGGCAGCGCGGCCAGCACGGGCGCCTCGAGGGCCTCGGCGACCTGGTGGGAGCGGAACGGACCGTCCTCGATCAGCAGCAGGCCCAGGGCGTCGCCGCCGGTGCCGTGCTCGGCGAGTTCGGCGCGCAGCGGGCGGATCAGATGGCGCGCCAGAGTCAGGGACTGCTCGGTGCCGCGGACGGCGATCAGGACCAGGTCGGCCTTGTGCAGCAGCGGCGCCGGGGTGAGCGTGGGGTGCAGGTGGCCGGCTTCCAGAGCCAGCCGGCCGGCGTCGATGAACACGTCGTGGTCGGCGGATTCGGCCATGACGTGCAGGACGTCGGCGAGCGCGGGCCAGGTCCGGCCCAGGGCCGCGGCCTGCGCGGGGTCGGTCAGCCCAGGCAGCACCTTGCGGTGGCCGGTGGTGCCGTCCAGCGGCCACAGGTGCGAGGCGAAGGCGTTGGCCAGCTCGACCGGGCCGACGCGCTCGGCGGCCGCGAGGTGGTAGAGGCCGTATCCGGCACTGGCCTGGCCCTGGAGTAGGCCGGCTCGGATGGTGCCGCCCGCCGGGTCACACTCGGCCAGCAGCGAGGGGCGGGTGGAGGCGAGGGTGAGGGCGAGCGCGGCGGTGGTGACGCCGCAGGACTTCGCGGAGGCGAGGCAGGTGACGGGCATGGTCAGTTGCTCCGCGGTTCACGGACCAACGCGATCCGGCCCTGCGCGGACCGGGTGGCCAGCAGCGGGCCATCGGTGGTGGCCACGGCAAGATTGACGACAACGGTGCCGGTGGCGTCCGGCCGGGACACGGACACTACGGTGGCCTCGATGGAGGAGGGCGGTGCGTCACCGACCTTGGTCTCCTCTTCTCCCTCGGCTGGCGTGGTCACTGCGAGGACCCTGTCGCCCGGTGCGAGGGTGCCGGAGGGGGCCTGGCCCCGCTTGACCTGGACGCCAACCTGCTGCTGGTCATCGCCCAGGCCTGTGCCTGCGGCAAGTTGAGAGGCGACCAGCAGGCTGCCCTTGCGCAGATCAACAACAGGCCGCTTACCGACCATGCTGGCCTTGTCACTCGCCGGCACGGGGGTGAGGGCCGCGTCGGCGGACACCTCGGCGATCGTAAGGTCCTCAGCGGTCAGGGCCTGCCCGGCGGGCACATCGCGGGCGACAGCCAGCACGGGGGAGCGGTCGCTGGCCGACGTCACCGCCGCAGCCGCGCCCAGAGCGCACAGCACCGCCAAGACCACACACAACGCAACAACCGACCAGCGGCGTTCCCGCTTGACGGGCAGCGCGGTGGTGATGGGCAGATCGGGGCGGGCAGGGTTCGTCGGGCGCGGGGGCGCCGGCGCGGCAGGGGTTTCCATGACGGGGCGAAGCCTCTCGGGGGTCTGTGCTGGTGCAGGGTCAGTTGAGGACCTGGACCTCGGTGACGGTGATGTCCACGGCGTTGTCGCGGACCTCGGTGAGCTGTCCGGTCTGGCCGCCGCCCTGCCAGTCGATGGTCCACGTGGCGGTGGCGGTGACGTGGTACGTGCCGGACGACGTCGTGGACGACGGCTGGCTGTAGCGGTGACCGCAGTCCGGCGAGTCCTTCTTGCCGTAGGCCGCCTTGTAGGGGGTTCCAGCCGTGGTGCAGGTGACCGTTGCGCCGTCACCGAGCTTCCATACGATCTTGGAGACCTTCGCGGTCGCCGTCACGGTGATACCGCCGGCCGATGCCGATGCGCTCTGCGGCCCGTACGTCTCGGCGGACTTCTCAGTCCACATCCACACGGGCATGCCGACCACGCCCTTGCCGCCCGGTTTCGGCGTGATGCCGATGTCGGGGCCGCGCAGGGTCATCTTGTCGACGGCTTCCTGGGCGAGCTGCGCGGGGTCAGCAGCAGCTGCTCCCGGCGGTTGCGCCATCCATACGTAGCCTTCGACGACGTTCCCGGGCGGGCCGAACGGGCAGCTGCGCTGGTAGATAGCGCCGTCGCCGGGCTCGTGTCCTTCCCACGCCGGGTCCCCAGCAGGGGGCTGGGGGTCGGCGCGCTTGTAATAGCAGCCGCCGGAGAAGCTGCCCAGCTCCGGATCCTCGCACGGCACTGTGACGTTGCCGGGGCCACTGTTCTTGTCGCCGTTGCTGAGGCCGCCCTCGGAGTATGTCTGACACTTACGCTCGCCCGGCGAGCCGCGACGCGAGGCCGGCTTGCCCTCTCCCCCGCCAGAGGGCTTGGAGTTGCTGTCGTCGACGCCGACGCCGATGCACACGGCCATGTCGCCGCAATCCGTGGGCGGGGCCACCGTCGGCTCGCTGCCAGCAGTGGCTAATCCGGCCGGGGCAAGGGCGAGCGCAAGCGCGAGGCTTGCAACAGCTGGCGCGCGGCGTGTCAGCATGTCCGCTCCTTGTCGACGTTGTAGTCAACGACCATCCAGCGCTCGCCGACGGTGCGGACCGCGCCAGTCACGGTGTAGCGGTGAACCTGGTTGGGACTGGTGACGTCCTTGCCGTCCTTCATGGCCTTCCAGGCCGTGGTGTCGAAGCACTCGGTGATGGTGGCCTTGTGCGGGTTCCGCTTGAGGTCGACGGCGGTGACCTTTGCTTCGCTGGTCGGTTTCCCGGTGAAGACCACGCCGGCCTGCCGGTACTTGAACAGCTCGCTCTCAATCTTCGACAGCGCCTTGTCCGCGGCGTACGTCGAGAGCCTGGTTCCTGAGGCCTTCCCCTTGGCGTAAGCCTTGACCTGCTCTTCGCGCATACCGTGGAAGGCCGCCAGAGCGGCGTCGCGCGCCTCGACCTGTTTGGGGTCTGCGGTCAGAGACGCAGAGGGTGTCGACGACTGGTCTCCCGTCGGCTCGTCGCCCTCGGAGCTGCACGCCGACAAGGCCAGCACGGCGCAGAGTCCAATGGTTGCCGCATGGCTTCGGTTCCGGAAGCGAACAGCAGCGAGCCCTGACGGGTGTCGTTGTGTAAGTGTCACGTTTTCTCCCCGTACGACGCGGTGTGACATGGCCGCTGTCCCGGCCGCCTGCACGCGGCAGCCCAGATCCGCGGCCTGGTGGAGCTGCGGTGATCCGTTTGCGTAGCCGCAAGATTACGCATCTGCCAGTCAACTTCCCAGTGTGGTACTTGAGTTCACTTGTACAACTCCGGACGTATCCGGTCACATTCGGGGCTGGTTATCGATTTGTAGTTCTGTGCATTCGTGTATTCGCGCTGCAGTGCGGTCTGGTACGTGATGCGTGCGGGCTGGGATCCTCGCCGGGCTTGCAGGGGCGCGGCCAGATGGTGATCACGTCGCCGTCGAGGGTCACATGCTGGTTGGGGAAGCGGCGGCGTACGAGGTGCAGGTCGTCGAGGTCGAAGTCGCCGGCTCCTTCGACCACGCAGGCGTCCCCGACGTACGAGACGGCCTGTGTCCTGCCGGGCCATGCACAATCTTCGTTGCTGCGAATTTCGCCAGGAGCGTGCGTCATCTTCGCATTCCTCAAGTTCAGGGCATGCAGGGCGGATTGAACCTCTGGTCCTTGCGTGCAGCAGTAAATTAGTGGTTCGCGTGAGCAAATATCAAGTGGTTGCGGGAAGACCCGGAAGGTTGCGGCGCTTCGACGCCGAAGCCCGTACGGTCCGCGGGGAGTTACAGCTCGGTCCAGGGGCGAGGCTCGCCGCCGCCGAGCGGCACCCATACGTTTTTGGTGGGGCTGTGTTCTTCGAGGTCTTCAAGGACTGCGGCGCCGAGTGGTACTTCGCGGGCGAGTGCGGCGACGAGTGGGTGTTGGGCGACCATGGCCTGTAGGTCGCTGATCCGGTTGTCCAGGGTGTAGCGGGAGGCTCCGGTCAGCACGAACAGGATCCGGGGGAACACCGGGTACCAGCGCAGCCAGACTGCGCCGGTGCTTGCCTGTTGCCGTGAGCGCTGGCGGCCGACGGGTTGCGGCTCGTAGGACCACAGCCGCGCGTACTCGATCAGTTTCGCCGCCAGACGTTCGCTGCCCATGGTCGCCCGGTCCACTTCGACGAAGGCCCGTAGCTTCGTGCGCTGTTCATGGCCGGTGAGCGTGTAGTGCATGACCGCATCCGCGATGATCTTCTCGCCGTCACTGAGCGGGTGGGAGACCTCGGGTGTCCAGTCCAGGTGGCCGTGCTCATCGCCGCGTCGGCGGGCGTCGGCGACGAAGGTCAGGTGGGAGCGGACCACGGTGAGGGTGTGCGGGGTCTTCAGGGAGGCGGCGGTTGCCGAGGTGATCGGATACGGGGGTCGGCCGCGCAACGCTGGCCAGTCCCGGGTCAGGCGGGCGCCCTCGGAGGTGAGATGCCAGGCGCGGGAGCGGTTGGAGCGGGGTAGCACCGTGTAGTCGAGCAGGCCTTGGCGGCGCAGCTTGTTGAGCGGGGTGGAGACGGTCTGCCGGGTCGCGTGGGGACGTAGCAGGGCGTGGAGTTGGCTGGTGGTGGCCATGCGGTGCTGGGCGAGCGCGGCCAGGAGCTGGTGCGGTAGCGGCTCGAGGGGACTGGGCGTGAGCTGGGGCGGCTTGGCTTTGGTGAGGGCGGGGTTGACGGTCACTGGTATCCCTTCTGCAGCCGCACGGCAGTTGTGCCGGCGGGCGTGTGCTGGGCGAGGAAGCTGTTGACGCGATGGAGTTGGCCGGCCGCGCGGGCGGTGAGCTGATCGAGTGGGAGCGCGCCGGCGGTGGTGCGGGCAGCGCGCTCGAGGGCGGTGACCTGGCCGGGGCGGGCCTGGTCGGCGAACACCTCGTCGAGGTGGGGTCCGGTGATACGCACCGGTCCGATACGGCGGCCGCGGACAGTCAGCGACACGTAGTGCTCGAACCGGTCCAGGACGGCCACTTCGTGGGGGCTGGGGCTGTCGCCCCACTCGGCGGTAATCGCAGCGATGGCCGTCTTGGAGCCGGCGGTGGACGCCAGCGTGGAGGCGTTCTGTGTCAGTGACAGCCGCACCGGGGCCGGTAGGCGGGCCAGTAGTTGGGTCATGCCGTGGACGGTGACCCGGTACTTGCGGAAGTCCTCGAACATTGATGCGATCGTCTCCGGGGCGGCGCCGGTCAGGGTGATCAGCTCGTCGAAGTAGAGCCGGAAGGGCACCCGTTGGTCTTCGGGGGTGTCGCGGCGGGAGCGCACCGCGCGCAGCAGGTCGCGGGCGAGCAGGGCGGTCAGCAGCCGGTCGGTGGGCCCGTTCCCGGCCGGGCACACCCACACGATCATCCGGTGGTCCATGGCTGCGCGGCTGTTGTAGACGCCGACCGGCTGGCCGAGGAAGGCCCGGGTGGCGGGGTTGGCGGCCAGCCGGGCGAGCGGATTGAGCACGATGGCGAACGCGTCGGCGGGGAGCGTGGGAAACACCGTGTGCCACCAGGCGCGGGTCTCCTCATCGAGCCTGCCGGTCACGGCGGCCAGCGCCGCAGCGCGGAAACCGGGGTCGGTGAGTAGCGCCCGGACATGGAAGAGCGTGGTCTGATCCTCGGGGCGGCTGGCTTGGCAGGCGGCCTCGTTGACGGCGACCAGCACGGCCAGAGCGGCGGTGAAGATGGTGATCGCCCGGGGCGCGGCCGTGTCGTCCCAGCCGAGCGCGGCGGCGAAGGCGTCCACGACTGCCTCTACGACCTCGTGCGGCGCCTGCCCCTGGTGCATCGCCAGCGGATTCCACGCACTCAACTGTGCTGCAGGGCCGGGTGCGTTGAGGTCGACCAGCGCGATCCGCTCCATAAGGTGGTCGTGGGCCAGGAACGGTACGGCGCGCGGCCAGGAGTCGCGGTGGGGGTCGATGACCATCAGTCCGCCGCCGGCGTGCGCCCAGCCGATCGCCTGGGCGAGGGCACGTTCGGTCTTGCCGCCGCCCGCCTTGCCCACCGCGCACTCGAACAGTGTCTCTGCGGCGTAGGTGGCGACCAGACGCTCGCGGCCGTCGGGGCCCCGGTAGAGGCCCTGCAGCAGCAGCTCGGGGTCGCCGACGGTGAAGGTGGGCAGGTCACCGGCCAGCAGCGGCAGGCGGCAGTGCTTGGTCGGCGGTTTCAGCAGACCGGTGAGCTCCTCCAGCCGCATCCAGTTGGCCCGCGGCGGCTGGCAGTACCCGTGTGTCCAGCGTCGTTCGAAGGCCTGGCGGCTGGGCCAGTGGTCGGCGCCCAGCCGCCATGGGCCGATGCGCAGACCGCGCATCGCCCACCGGGCCCGGCCGCCGAACACATCGAGGGCGGCCTGCATCTGGCCCAGCCTCGCCTCGGCCCGGCCCTCGACGTTCGAGGCACAGGTGACCAGCAGCTGGACGCGCACCAGCTGGTCGTCATCGGCGAGCTTGCCCAGCGCCTCGGCCAGATCCACCCGGCGCGGGAGGGGCGGCATCACCAGTCGGCGTCCGCCCGCGGCGTGCCTGCCGCTCAGCAGCTGTTGGAACTGCCAGCTGAGGGAGTCCTCGATCGCGGCGGCGTCCCTGCGTGCCGCACGGGACGCGCGCTGCGTCTCGCGTCGCTCACTGCGGCGCGCGGCTTGCATGAGCTGCATGCGGCGGGAGCGCAGGGCCCACTTGGGGGCCCGCTGAATGTCCACGCGTACTTCGGCGAGGTCCCCGAGATCGGCCCGCAAATCGCAGACCGCGTCGACGAGGGGCTGCAGCGGATCAGGGTCCAACGGCACCTCCCGCAGCGGCGCGATCGTCTTGCCACGCAGGATGAACTCGGCACGGACGACATGCGTGCGTGGCTTGTCGACGATCGGCGCGGCCTTGCGCAAGGTCACGTTCGGGCCGAAGGGGGTGATGGACAGCAGGCGTTCCCCGCCGGCCGGGCCTTCGATCCGGTAGCGCAGCGGGCTGGAGCCATCAGCCCGCAGCCGGATCTGCACCGTCTTCGTCCGGCGCGGCGCCCACCACGGCATGCTGGTGGAGGCACGGGCGAGCTGCACGCCACGGCGGAAGATCTCCTCCAAGCCCGGGTCGAAGTGCCGGGAGGGGGTGAGCTCCAGAGCCATCCGCTCGGCGGAGGCCTTCAACGCCAGCCGCCCAACGACCGCTTCACCCAGCCCCCACGCCACGAGTGCGGCCCCCACCGGCAGGTACCAGTGCTCAGCGAGCCAGTTGGCGATGTCGAGCACAGTGGCGAGCAGGCCGAACACCTGGCCGGACGCCGCCTGGCCGGCATCCCGGTTCAGGTACGGGGCTGCGGTGTCCACGTTGACGCTCCCTTCTTCGAGGTCGTGCGCGTGAAATGCAGGTCGGTGATGCGGCCGTCGGTGTAGGTGCCGCCGCGGTCGGCGCCCGCCCACACCAGGTGCACCACCGCCCGGTCGTCCCGGCCGTCTCTTCGAGCGATAGCCGCCTGAATGCGGAACCGGCTGTACGCCGGCGCGGTCGCCTGGCCTTGGTCGCCGAAGGCGGTGGGCCACTGCGAGCGGCCGATCCCTGTGGCGTCGGCCCGCAGCAGTTCACGGCCGACCGCGAGGAGTTGCCGCTCGTTGCGGGCGGCAAGGTCTGCGGGCCAGGCGACTTCCAGCGCCTTGTGGATGGCCCGGTCACCGGCCACGCCCTCCCCGTGCGGCGGCAGCGCCGACGCGACGGCCGGCTCCGTTGACGAGGCGGCTGTCGTATCAGCCGCGGGCGCGGGCGCGCTGCCCTGCGTGCTACGCCCTGCGGGGGCGACCGTTGAGGGACGGGAGGCCGGCGTGGTCGCGGGCGCTGCCGACGCGGAGACGGGTGCGCCTCCTGCGTGTGGCAGGGCCAGCAGGATCATCCCGGTCACGGACAGGACAACGGTGGTGATGATCAGCAGTCGCGGCGAGCGCGGCAGGGATGTGGTCATAGCAGGCGGGCTCCTCCCGCGTAGCCGGACATCGCGTCGGCCGCGTCCAGACGCACGAGGGTGCCGGGGCGGGCGGCGTTGACCATCTGGCCGCCGCCGACGTAGATCCCGACGTGGTAGATCGTCGAGTCGCGGCCGGGGGCGTAGGCGTAGAAGACGAGGTCGCCGGGCTTGAGGGCGGCAGCGCCGAGGCTGGTGGGGATCCGCTTGCCGGCTCCGGCTTGGGCGGCCGCGGTGCGCGGCAGGCGGATGCCGACCTTCGCGTATGCGTACAGCGTCAGCCCCGAGCAGTCGTAGCCCTTGATCGATGCGCCGCTCTTCCCGCTCGGCGAGCAGCAGATCCCGCTGCTCGGGCCCTTCGTGGTGCCGCCGCCCCAGGAGTAGGGCACACCCCGTTGGGAGAGTGCCGCCTCGATCACGGTGCGGACCTTCTTGGACACGTTCTTCAGGTCCGGGTCTTTGGCGGCCGCCGTGTACTGGTCGATCCAGCCCAGCACATTGGCGACGTACTCGCCTGAGTGGTTGTACTGCCAGATCGCCGCCTTGAGCGGGGCGCGCTGGCCCAGGTCGCGGCCTTTCCCACACAGGTAGAGGGCGGCGCCGAGCGCGGCGTCGTCGGCGTTGTGCGGGTCGGCGGTCTTGTCGCCGCTCGCGTCCTTGCCGATCTCCTCCCACGTGGAGGGCAGGAACTGGAACGGACCGACGGCGCGCTCCCCTTGGGCGGTGCCGTCCCAGCGGCCGTTGTCGGTGTCGGGGAAGACCGTGGTGTTGCCACCCGCGCCGGAGCCGTTGAGGAGCACCCCGTAGATTTTCGGGCGGATGTCACCGCCTGCGGCGACGGTGCGGCCGATCGCGTGGTTGGACTCCACCTTGGCGATCCCGGCCAGGAGCGGCCACCGCATGCCCCGGCACGTCGGCACATGCCGACCGACCAGCTCTACAGCCTGCTTGTAGGCGGTGAGCATGCGCGGCGGGATGTCCGCGGCCGTGCCACCCCCGGCGATCCCTCCGTCGCCTTGCGCACCGGTCTGCAGCGCGACGTACGCGCTGATCGCGTTCGATACGGGAGCGGCGCAGCACACGGCGGCGAACAGCAATAGCACCACCCCACACCCCCACCGCCCCATGCGGCGCCGGGCCGGCCTCACTCGTCCTCACCGTCCTCGCGTCGCCGCCGGGCCCGCTCCTGGCGCAGCCGCTCGGCCTCGGGCGCGGTCCGCCGCATCAGCTCCTGGAACCGGGCCCGCGCCTGGCTGCGCGCGTCATCGCTGGCGCCCCCACCGCCGGGCAGAACCGGCCCGGCCTGGCCTGGCGCCCCCGCCGGATGCCGGGGTGCACCGCCCCCCAGCCGCGACGCCGCAGTAGGCGCCGCTGAGGCGGCACCCCTCGCAGACGTCGGCGCGCTGGGCCGCGCGGACGCCGCTCCCGTACGGCCTGCGGCGCCGCCGCTGGGCCTGGGCGGCCGCGGAGGACTGGCCGGGCGGGCGGCCTGGACCGGTGGCGCCCCGTTCGGCAGGCGACGGCCGCCGAACGGGCCGGGCCCGCCGCGGTCATCGGTGCGCTCCCGCATGACGCGGGACACATGCCGTCCCGTGTCTGACCAGGCCCTGCCGTCCTCGCGCAGCGTGTTGCCCCATACCCGCACCTGCTGGCGGGCGTCCTGGGAGTAGCGCGATCCACCCGAGCGAGCCCGGCGGGCGCCTGCCGGCAGACCGACCGTCGCCCCGTAGGCGGCCCGACCGCCCCGGTGCACGATGCGGTAACCGCGCAACCGGGCAAGCCGGTTGTGCGCGCGAGTCGAGAGCAGGGTGCGGTCGCTGTTGTGGTCGTGGAGGGTCCGACCGGAATCCCGGTCGATGATGCGTCCCTCTTCGTCGCGGTACCGGTCCGCTGGACCGCGGGGCCTGAGGGGACCGCCCGGACCCGGACCCGGACCTGGGCCTGGCCCTTCGCCGCCCGGTTGCGTGCCGGCGTCGCCGTCGACGCCGGTGGGCTTTTGCCACTTGGCGAGCTGTTCCTTGTCCGGCCGCTTGCCGATCAGCAGCCAGTGTGCGCCCTTCGCGCCGAGTCGCGCGCCGAGCCCTGCCCCGGCTGCCGCGGCAGTGAGCGGGGCGAGACCCCGCTGGGCTTCGGCGCCTGCGTCGGCGAGCATCTGCCCGGTGTCGATGGGCATGCCCGCGCCGTCGACCAGGGACGTGAGGGCGCCCATCAGCCGCTGGCGGGTGCCGAGGAGCCCGTAGCGGCCGCCGCCGGTGAAGGCGCGCAGCCCACTGCCCAAGCCGCCGCCCAGAGCAGCGGGGGAGTTCATGGCGAGGGCGGCGCCGAGCTCGGAGGTGTCGCCGGGCATGTGGGTGCCGCCGACCTTGGCGTAGCGCATCCGCATGGCCATGCGCCGTCCGAAGGACGTGATGGCCATGAGCAGCCTGCGGTGCCCGGCCGCGCCGGCGATCGCCAACACGTCGATCAGCAGGATCCGTTCCACCATCAGATCCGGGCCGTTGGTGAGGACCGCGTCGACGGCGATGCCGAAGAACGGCACGAACGCGCAGATGCCGACTACCGCGAGAACCGAAATGCCCCACAGGGACAGCCACTTCCACACCGTCTGGCGTGGCGGACCGGGGAGCATGCTCGCGATGAAGGTGACCCCGCCCGCGGCCGCGGCCGCGGCGCAGATGCCCTGGGTGCCCAGCAGGACGATCGCGGACGACAGCAGCATGCCGCAGATGAACAGCGCGCCGATCAGCAGCAGCGCGGCCCCCGCGACCCGCCACCAGGTGGGCTTCTGGGCGTAGGCGGCACACGACGTGCCGACGTCGCCGGCCTTCTTCAGATCGGCGAGGAACGCGGCGAACTCCTGGTCCTCCTCGCTGACGACCGGGCTGGCCGCCTCCAGCAGCTCCCCGCCCGGAGTGAGGGTCGGCAGCTCGTCACTACCGCGGGAGGCGTCGTTGGTGTCGCGCTCGCAGTACTTCTTGCCCGGCCCCCAGATCTTGTCGCAGGGATCGCTCTCCTTGTCGTCGCCGTCGTCCTCGGTGCCCGGCTTGTAGCCGCCCGTGATCCACTTCAGGTGGACGGCGTAGGCCTTGCGATCAGACTCCTTGGCCGGGTCGAGGATGCGCCCGTACTGCAGCAGCATGTACGGCTTCACCACCAGCGCGTTGGTGATCGAGTCCTGGAGGGGGCGGGCCACGTCCGTGGAGGAGACCGGCCGTACGGCTTCGCGCTCCAGGCACTTGATCTCCTGGTTGCCGGCCATGCCGTCGCACGGGCCCCGGCTGGCGAGTTTGCCGCCCCAGTCGTAGGAGTTGACGGATCGCTGGGCGACCTCGGCGGCCGCCTCCTGGGCCTGCCCCAGCGGGCCGTCCTGGGCCAGCAGGTAGTCGGGGCGGACGAACGCGGACGCTGCCAACGCCCCGACGAGCAAGGTGAGGAAGATTTCGCCCAGACCACGGCCGACACGACCGCGCACGAGCATGAACCCCGCGAACACGAACGCCCAGGCCAGCAGCACACCCTTCAGCCCCAGAGTGTCGACGACCACGCTGTTGTAGGCGTCGGCGACCTTCTGCGCCGGAGCTGCGAGGACCTTCAGCAGCGGGAACCGGAAGGCCACCTCGATCGCCCACCCCGCAAGTCCCACCAGCAGCCGGATCAGCGTGAACAGCCCCGACAAGGCGAAGGCCAGGGCTTGGGTCTTGAAGCTGACGATGGAGCCGCCTTCGGCGTTCAGCTCGTACCCGCCTGTCGCCACCCCCTCGGAGGAGGTGATGTTCAGCGGGGCGAGCAGGTCACCGGTCTCACTGTTGCTACTCGCCGCATACACCACCCGGCTGTTCACCATGACGAACACGACCGTGGCCAGAGCCACGAAGCCGGCCGAGCGGAGCGTGCCGCGGTCCGGGCGGAACATTCAGCGCCGCCTTTGCACGGCGTCGTGACGCCGCCACATGACGAGGGCGGCCACGCCCGCGGCGGGCGCCACCAGCTGCCACGCCGCACCGGCGCCGCGAGGGTCCTCGGCCAAGGCGGCGGTCGTGCTGCCGCGCTCGCACCAGGCCTTGCCCGGCCCTGCGATCAGGGCGCACGGAGTCTTGTGCGTCGAGTGGACGTCCGCGGCAAAGGCCTGCCCGGTGCGCGGCCACCACGCCTCCGGCATGCTCACCCCGAGGACCAGGACGAGCGCGCCGGCGGCGACGGCGATCACCATGAGGACGCTGCCCGCGGCGACGAAGCGCCGGGAGCGGTCCCAGGAGGAAGAAGTCATGAGAGGTGTTCCTTCAGCCGGGCGGCTTCAGGTGTGTCCGCTGCGTGCGGACGGCTGTGGTCGTGGCGGCGGCCCGGGGTAGTGGTGATGGACGAGGCAATGCGCTCGATGTGGGGGATGACGGCCTTGATACGGCCGGTGTTCTGCCGCGGGCAGGTCAGCAGGAACTCGCCCTCGCGGCCCTTCTGCCCGACGGGGGACAGTCCGGTGGTCACCAGCCGCAGAAGCTCCGGGTCGCCTGGGTCGAGTCCGACGAACTCCAGGCCTCGACGGGCGCGTTCACGATCCGCGGTGCGGGCGAGCACGCGGTAGGCCATCAGGCCACGGTCGGGGCCGAGCTCCTCGGCGTCGTGCGATCCGGCGAGCAGGCCGGCACCGTGCTTGCGGCCGTCGTGGAGGATCTCGTGGACCAGGGCGGTGCCCTCCGCAGAACTGGTCAGCCAGTACAGCTCGTCGAGGACAACCGCAGTGAACCGCTCCGGATCCTCGAACGCGGTCTGCCGGGCGATCGCCGCGATCAGGTAGAGCACCGCACGGCCGATCAGCGCCTCCAAGGGCTGCTGATGCAGCACTTCGGGCTTGTCGAACGCGGCCTTCGGCGGCAGCGTCAGCCCCGTCGTCGTGATCACGATCATGTCGCAGGCGCTGGAGGCGTCCAGCCGGACCGGCGGCAGCGTCGGGTCGAACACCATCGCCGCCAGCGGGCTGCTGGCCACGACCCGGATGAGGCCGGCGAGGGTGGCGGCCGCGTCCTGCCGCTTGCCCACCTCGCTTGTGGCCATCTCCTCGAGCACCTGAAGGACGCGGTGCATGGAGGGGGCGTCGCTGGCGGCGGCCTGCTCGACCGCGTGGTGCAGGACCTCGCCGCCTGTGCTCATCGGGCCGATGCCCAGCTGCAGCGTGAGGTAGCTGAGCGCGTAGTGGCGGCCCTCGGGCCCGGTGAACATCCTCAAGGGGTCGATCGACACCTCGGCCTGGGCGGCATCGATGATCTGGCAGCGGCCCTTCGCGGCCGTCCGCGCGAAGGTTGCCCATTCCCGTACCGGGGTGCGGTCGATGCAGATCGCGCAGCCGCCGCGCGCCCACACCGCCTCCGCGATCAGCTTCTGAAGGACGCTCTTGCCAGCGCCGAGATCGCCGACGATGCCCATGGAGGCGGACGCGTCCTGCTTCGGCGCATCCGCCATGTTGATCATGACGGGGCGGGTGGTGCCGCAGTCCAGATCGATGCCGAGGAACATCCCGTTCGGGTCGCCGACCTCACAGGCGGTGAAGGCACCCGACAGCGCCCAGTCCTCCGAAACCTGATGCTGCGTGAACTCCCTGACCACACCAGGCCGTACGGTGCCGGGCAGGCCCAGGGTGAACAGGGCCTCCTGCAGGCCGGCCGGGCGAACGGCGCGGTAGTCGGCGCCGCCGAGCAGCGCGGCCAGAGCCCGCGCGCGGGCGTCGCAGATCGCGGCGGTCGGCCCCCACACCGTCAGCACGGTGATGGACTGGACCTCGACCTCGACGGACGTGCGTGACAGGCGGGCGTCCAGCTCGCCCAGATCGCGGGCGGCCTCGGTCAGCGAGGCCGGCATGCCGGTGGGGCGGGCGTCGTACTGGTCGGCCTGGTCGATGAGCTCGTTTTTCTTGCGCCGCACCTGATCGCGCGCCTTCTCCGCGGGCACCAGCGTCAGGTCGACGGTGTAGTCGACGGGGAACTCCAAGGTTTCCAGCTGGGCGAACAGGTCGGCGGCGTCCTGGCTGACGGCGGGCGGGCACTCGGCCAAGGCCAGGTGGGCCTGGTAGCCGGTTCCGGCGTCCGTTTCGACCTGTAGCCAGCGCCGCCGCAGCGGCGAGGCAGCGGTGGTGATCCGCCACCAGGCTTTGCGGCCCGACCGCGTGAGCTGGTCGGTGCTCCCCAGGTCCTCGATGTCGTCGAGTTCCGGGTCGATGCCGCCTTCCTGCAGCCGGGCCTGCCCGAGGTCGGCGTAGCTGGGGGAGTGCAGCACCCCGCCGCGGACCTGCCCGCCGTACAGGTCGCTGGCTTCGGCTTCGGCGAGCAGCGGCTCCGCAAGTCCGCGGTGCAGAGAGTGCTGGATCATCCACACGATCTCCGCCGGGCGGGCCGGACGGAACGCCACCCCGCCGGCGAGCGCGGCCTCCACCCGCACGGCCTGCTCGCGGTAGGCGTTCACCTCGCGCCGGGCCACCGGTACTGGCCGCATCCCCAGGGCGGGGGCGATCTGCGCCCATACCGAGCCGAGCAACGCGGTCACCTGCCCGCTGGCGGTGTCGGTCTGCAGCGGCACCGCCAGCCACAGCGTGCGGCGGTGCATCTCCTGACCGTCCAGCAGATCCAAGGTGGCTTCGACGTTCTCCACCCACGGATGCGGCTGGTCGTCGGGCATCGCTTCGGCCGGCTCGATGCCTTCGATCATGCGCAGCGCGATCTCACCCGGATCGACCCGCGCGCACAGCCCGATCAGGCGGGGCGCCCCGGACAGGGACCGCACCATGTGCGTGATCGTGGCGAGCTGCTCGTCCCGGACGGCCGCCGGCACGTAGGTGCCCTGCACCGTCTCCTCATGGCGGCCGCGGGCGTCCGGGCCCGGGTGCAGCCGGTAGACGGCCCACACGCCGCCGTGCGTCGACCACACCAGATGTCCGGCGATGTGACGGATCGCAACCCTCACCGCACACCACCACCCTGCTCGGCGAGCGCGAGCAGATGCTGCACGCCCGAGACCGGCCGGGCCGGCTGCGTACGGGCAACGGCCACCGAACGCCCACCGGCAGACGGGCGCCGCGCAGATCCGCGGCCGGGCGCCCGATCCGAGGACCCGCGCGGCGCACGGGACGTGATCGCAGGGGCCCAGGCGGCACCCTCGATGACAAAGCCACCGACCAGAGGGCGGGCTGCGCGGTCCCGGGCGGCCCGCCCGCCGATCCGCCCCCCGTGCGGCTGCCAGGCCAGCAGCAGCCAACCCGCCGCCGCCTGCATCGGGGCGCGGCCCTTGATCTTCGGACGGCGCACCGCCCAGATCGCCAGCACCCAGGCCGCGACCGGGATGGGCCCCATCCACGACCACCAGCTGATGGTCTTGACCAGGAGGAAGCCGCCGACGACCGCGAGGACGATCTGAGCGGGGGTGTAGGGGCCGAGGGGGATGCGCCAGTCGGCCACCTTGCCCAGGACCCACGGGTGGCGGCGCCCGGCGGTGTAGTAGCGCCCCACCCGGGCGGCGGACGCGCTCACCACCAGCCTCCCGGACCTGCCACGTGGTCACGGCCGGCTGGATCAAAGCCCTCGACGATGCCGGGGAGGGCGGGAGCCGACTTGGACGGGTTTTTGACCTCGTCCTCGAACATCCTGGCAAGGTCGTTGCGGGAGTTGTACAGCCCGAGTGCGATCACCATCAGCAGCAGGGCGCCGATGCCCGCTTTCAGACTGAACCTCTGGACCATGATCACGACGACGAGGACGGACAGGCCAGCCTGCAAACCCTTCGTCGCCCAGTCCTTGAACATGCTGATCCACGAGTCGCCGAGGTCGTTCAACTCCCCGGCGAGCATCACGCTGTGCACGGTGGTCACGACCGGACACCCCCCTCCTGGACGGTGACGCCAGAGGCAAGCGCCGCGACTTCCCACCGGCCCGAGCGGGCCGTGAAGGTGAGCTCATAACTGAGCGGCCACCGCCCGGCCTTGTCACGGGCCTCCACCTGGGCGGCCACCCGCACCCGGGTACCGTCGGCCGGAACCTGCTCGGCGGCCGCCGCCTCCTCGATCGCGTCGAGCTGCGTAACGGTGACCGCCTCGTACGGGGCAGGCGAAACCGCCGACAGCTTCACCCCGGGGGCGAGGTAGCGATCCACCTCACCGGACCCGGTCACATACGCGGCGAGGAACTCCCCAGCCGCCAACGACAGATCACCAGTCGTAGGGACCGTCACCCTGTACGGCGACCGCGCCGCCTGGGCGCGGGCCGGACCGGCCACCACACCGGGAGCTCCCGTCACGGTGAACGTCGTGCCGCTGCTATCGGCGGCCACCGGCACCACGTAATAGCGCACCCCGGCCTCGGCGTACTGCGCAGCCAAGGTCACCGACCACCTCTGGCCGGAGCGCTGCGCACTGCGCACCGCCACCACCGACTCCAGCTTCGGCTGCGCATCGCCCCGCTCAGGCAGGTCCACCTCCGGCGCCAGCGACTGCGCAAGCCGAGCCTGCGCACTGCTGTCGTCGCCCCGGCTGCTGCGCAGCCACGCGGTAAGGAACACCCCGGCGTAGCCGGCCGGGTTGGCCGGCACGGGCGTGCGCACCCGGGTCGGCTTCGCCTCGGCGGCCGTATGGACCACGGTCGCCGGCGCGGTGACGGCGACGGCCAGGGCGATGGGCCCGGCTGCCACGGCAGCCCACACCCCCATGCGGCCCAGGCGGACACGGCGCCGCATCTGCGTGAGGCGGGCCCCCGCGGCCACCGGCGGGGCGCCTTGGCCCACCGGAGCCTGCTTGGCAGGAGACATTCCAAACTCCCAGGTCAGAACGGGTTGTTGCTGACCTTCAGGCAACCCGCCAGCCCCGACCCGACCACCGACCAACAAGGACCGACCACGGTCACGATGGGGATACAAACGCCATGGTCGGGGCTGTGGTCGGGCCGACCACAGCCCCGACCACGGGCCCCACGCGACCGATCGCACCGCCCCAAGGAAGGAAAGGGGTCGACGGGAACCGGGAGCCGACAGGAACGAGCGCGGTATGGCCCACCGGGGGAGCGGCTCCCCGCACGGGTAGTGCGCGGCCTCCTCTGTGTCGGCCCCGTGGACCTGATTGCGCACAGGCTGCTGAATGCGCAAGCCCTACAGCGGACGGCGCCCGTCCCCGTGCGCAACCGCTCGCACGCGACGACTGCGCAGGCCCCGGGCCCGTTGCGCAGCCGCGTGCGCATGACCGTCCCGTCGGTGCGTAGCCGGGACTGCGCATCGCCTACGGAAGGCGGCCGAGCACGCATGGTCGGGCCCGACCACGACCCCGACCACAGCAGGCTGGCGGGCATGTTGCCGGATCGTGACCGCTGGTCGTGGGTTGTGGCCGACGGTGTGGTCGGGGGTAGCGGATGAGCTGACGGCATGGACGTCACGCGTGTTTTCTCGTCCGCCGGCACCGGCCGCCCTCCCCGTGCGCGGTCAGCTCGCTGCCCTCGCCGCCGCGCACCCCTCGTGCAGACGGGGGCGCCGCGATGAGCGGCTATGGCGCGGGGATCCGCCGCGGGGTGATGGCGGCGGACCGGTTCACCCAGATCCGCAACGACCTCTTCCGCGACCCGAAGATTTCTTTCCGCGCCAAGGGCATCTTCGGCCTCATCTCCACCCACCGCGACGGCTGGCGGGTGAGCGTCACCGAACTGGCCCGGCTGGGGCCCGACGGGAAGGAAGCCGTCACCACCGCCCTCAAGGAGCTGGAGCAGCACGGCTACCTGATCCGCGAGCGCGAGCGACGCTCGGACGGCACGCTCGGCGCCGCCGCCTACTTCATCACGGACATGCCCCAGCCCCCCGAGGGGGACAACAGCCCGGCGGCACCACCCACCGTGCCAGCCGCCGGGAAGAACCGCAGGTGGGCGCCAGAGTCGGAAAATCCTGCGCAGGCTGAACCTGCGCAGGCCGACCCGCCAACAAAGAACACCAAGCCAAAGAAGACCACCGACCAGAACACCAACCCCGTCCGTCCCTCCGTCCCAAGCGCGCGCACGGGCGGACCCGACGATGCGGCACGGACGGACCCCGGCGCCGGGCAGAGTGCACCCCAGGACACACCGATCGACCAACCGTCGGCGGGCGTCCGGCTGTTGCTGTCGATCGGGGCACGCCATCCCAAGCTGCTGCTGACGGGAGCGGCACTGCGGGATCAGGGCCGGATCGTGACGGCCATGCTCGATGCGGGCTGGAGCCCCGAGCAACTGCATCACGTCATCGCCGGCCGCCCCCTGCCGAACCGGATCAGGACCTCCGTCGACGCGATCGTCGCCGCCCGGCTGCGCGCCGCCCAGAGCTACCCGCCCCCAGCCACTTGCGCCGATGACGCCGACCCGGCCCAACCGCCTCCCACCCCGAAGCCCTCCCGGGCGGCCTGCGATAGCCGCACGGTGATCGAGGCGATCACCTACCGGGCGCTCGCCGAATGCGCCGGCTGCGGCAGGCCCGGATGCGCCCCCGGCGAAGACCTCTGCCCCGCCTGCCTCGACTGGCCCTGGTGCCGCAGCTGCACCAGCCCCACACCACGGCGCGCCCACCCTGGCGGCGACGGCCGCTGTGCCACCTGCGCCACCGCCCTGCACCCTCTGGAAGGAAGCACTCAATGACCACCGCACACCTCCGCCGACCGGGCTCTCGGCGCTGCTGGGCCCCTTCGGCCGGCGTCCGTGCCGGTGGGAGACAGAACGGTCCCGCGCCGTGCGGGGCGGCCATGTCTGCCGCGATCGACGTGGCCTGCACGGACGGATGCAAGCCCGTCCTGATCCGTTAACGCACCGGATGGGGCTGGACCGACTGAACTATCCCCGCCGACGGCAGCCTGCCTGAGCACCCAACCCGCACCAGATCGGCGTACTCACTCCAGCCACGACGCGCACGCAGCGCCTCGCACTGTGCTGTGCGGCGCGACGTCCCGCGAGGCGCATCGGACTCGGGCCGACGATCCGCGGGTCCGTGAGGCTCTCCACCGCCGTTGTCCCGTATCGGTCAGAGGCGGGCGAGAAGCTCGGCCTTCTTCGTCTGGAATTCGGAGTCGTTGAGGATCCCGGCGGCATGGAGTTCCGACAGCTTGGCGATCTGGGCGAACACGTCCGGCTGGAACGGTGCCGGCGCAGGGGCGAGGGACGTCCGCGCCAGGGCGGATTCGGTGATCTTGCCCATCTCGGCGCGGATGGCGTCGGCGAGGGGGCCGAGATCGCGCGTGGCGATCTGCTTGATCGTGGAGACGTTGCCCGAGACGTGGATCTTCAAGGTGCCCAGGCCAAGGGTAGAACTGGTCTGCACGGAGCTGATGCGCTCGAGCGGGAAGTCGGTGAGCTGGCTTCCGGTGAAGCCGTGACGCAGCATCAGCACGCGGCGGTCGGTCAGGGCGACCAGCCCTGCGGCCTCGTCGTAGGTACCGGCGGCGAGGAAACGAACCGTCTCACCAGGAGCGAGGTGCTCCGGGAGCTTCTTGATCTCGCGCTTGCTGCCGAGTGTCCAGTTGAGTCGGGCGGCGGCCTGGAGGATGTCCTCGCGTTCGGACGCGGTGCCGATCTTCGAGGCCAGCTTCTCGGCCTTCTCGTCGTGGTGCTCGTGGAGGGCGTCACCGCACTGCGCGTAGGCCCCGGCGCAGTCGACGCCAGTGGATTCGTTGGTGGCGACGACGGAGCGCAGGTATTCGTAGAGGCGGTCGAAGTCGTGGCGTTGGCCGTGGGTGAATACCACCGTGTTCGGATCGGACACCGCGCTGCTGGCATCCAAGGTGGACAACGGCCGGCCACCCAGTCCCAGCCGGAGCCGCCCGTTCTTCACGATGTTCGCCCGAACCAGGTCAACGCTGCTGATCGCGGCCAGCGGGATCGTCCGGCTCTTGATCGTCTGGCCGCTGAGCCGGGCCCCCATCCCGGTGCGCGTGAGGACCAGGCCATCGCCGTGGATCTCGATGGCTCCGTTATGGCCCTTGAACATGACTAATGCCTCGGTTTCGTGCGGGGGCGGGGTGGGGCGGCTGGACGGGGGGCTTGGGTCGCTGTGGCGCGGGACTGGGCTCAGGTCAGGTATCGCAGCCGATGCCGTCGCCGTCGCGGTCGAGATGAGAGGCGTAGCCGGGCTGGCCCTTGCGGATGGGATCGGCACCCGCGGCGCGGACCGCGGTGCAGTTCTTGTAGTACACGCTGGCGGAGCCGCTGTCGGAGTCCGACGAAGACGAGCCAGACGAAGACGAGTTACTCGAGCCGGACGAGCGCTTGTTGTCGTCGTCCTCGTTCTCGTCCTTGTGCAGGTACAGGTCGTCGTCGCCGGAGGGGCACGAGGTACCCGACTTCACGACGTCGAGCGTGACGTTCTCAAGGTCCGGGTTGGTGATTTCCTTCCCGGCCTTCGGGTCCTGGGCGCAGACCTTCCAGGAGTCGGGGTTGTCGGGGTCGGCTACGTCGATGTACGCGCTGACGGCGGTGATGTCGGTGACGGAGGTCTTATCGTTGATCTTCTTCTCGGCGTCGGCGTAGGTCATGCCGACGACGCGGGGCATCTCGTTGTAGTCGATGGCCTCGCCGTCGGAAGCAGGGCAGGGCACACCGTTGCGTACGACGCCGAAGTCGACGGTGACGGTGCTGGGCGTGATGTCCGACTTCACCTTGGTGGGGCTCTGGAAGCAGACCGTCCAGGCGCTGGTGTCCCACTGGCCCGTGTCCTTGTCGGAGGCGTCGTGCGAGTCGGTGTGGAACCCGTCCCTCTTGGCGGAGCGCTCGGCGGCGGCCAGGGTCATCCCGGTGTAGTCGGCGACCTCGACATACTCGGGCTTCTTCTCCTCGGCGCTCGCGGAGGCGGCCGCGACGGGGTTCGTGTCCCACCGGGCCGCCCCGAACTCCTGAACGACTGGCGCGCCCGGTGGCAGGAGATCAAGCTCGCCCAACGGCGAGCCCAGGCGCCCTGGCGTCGGCTCCGAAACACGGTGCGTGAAACGCTCGACGAGGCCCTCCGCGACGCCGAGGCCACCCGTGCGGCAGCGTATGAGGAGGCCGAGCGCATCGTCGCGGAGGCCCGGCGTACGGCGGACGAGCTGCGGAAGACAGCGTCCGATGAAGCGTGGGACACCACGGAAACGGCCAAGGACGAGGCCGAGCGCATCATCGCGGAGGCCCGGCCTACGGCGGACGAGCTGCGGAAGAAAGCGTGGGAGTGGGACACCACGGCACTAACAAAAGCTCTCAAGGCTCACCTTCGACTATCGGCGCCAGAGGCTGCGCCCGGCGACGACGGGCCGCCCCCGTTCTGGTTCGCCGTAGCCACGGCCCGTCCACTGCTCCCCGAGCACGGCCGCGGAACCCAGCCCATCGCCGAGCTGGTGCCCGGCACCTGGTACCTGGCAGTCGAACGGTACGGGCCGGGGCCGGGACTCATCGCACAGACCGAGGACGGACGACGAGGCATCCTTATGAACGTCCTCGGTATTCAGCGAGGTTGAGCCCTTCGCCTGCCGTGTCCCCTTTGGGTTGGCCCCGGTGTCCTAGCCCAGACACCAGCCGCAAAGTACGGCCTTGGGGACCAGTGGAACAGCCAGTATCGGTGAGAACGATCATGGTCGTGTGCTGGGCATCACGGCGTCCGCGCGTGGCCGGGGGACGTCCGCGTTCTGGAGTGTGGTGAAGTCGGCGCGGGCCTGCTCGATGGCCTCGGGGTACGCCTCGCGCTTGGCGTGCTCGGCGAGCGCTCGGTAGACGCTGGCTACCGAAGGGTTCTGCCCCTTGCGCTTGCCGGTGGGGATGATCAGGTCGGGCTGGATCTGCTCGACGGACTCGCCGCCCGCGCGGCGCCGCAGCACGGTGTGGAGCATGTCGTCGGTGATGACGGGCGGCCGGCCGCCGTGCTTGCCCTTGCGGGCCGCGGTGTCGAGCCCCCGCTGGCACAGGCGGCGTTTGCCACGCACATGGCCCTCGACCACATCAGCGCCCTGGCCGGGCCGATGGGGGAGGACGCCGAGCTCCGGCCCGCCCGCGTGGAAGACCTCGCCTTCCAGGGCGACCATCTGCGGCGGCAGGCCCACGCCCTGTGGGCGGCCGTGGAAGACACGCAGGTGGTGGTGGCCCGTACGGCCCAGCGGCGCGCGGAGATGGCCGACGAGGAAGCGTCCGTCGAGTCCGCGGAGTTGACGGTACGGCTCCCGGGCGGTAAAACCGTCACCGCCCGCCTTGCGCCAGCGGGGGCCGCAGATCGACACCCCGGATGGATCACCTGGAAGAACGAGACCACCACGGGCACCGCCGACAGCATCGAACAACTGGAGCTGGAGGCCACGTTGCACACTCTGGCTACCCTGCTGGGCCCGCACCTCTACGACGCGGAAGACGACTGCGACCCAACTCCACCTGACAGCCCCCATTTTGCGACGTTCAGGTAGCTTTACCCTTTTGGTCAAACAGATAACTGAATGAGGAAGATCGTGGTAGAGAATTCCGCCGGAGCGTCGGATGTCGTGGTCACCGGACTCGGAGCGGTCACGCCCCTGGGCGCCAACGTCACCTCCAGCTGGCAGGGCATGCTGGAAGGCCGGTCAGGAGCCCGGGTTTTGAACGAACCGTGGGCCCATGAGTTGCCGGTGCGGATCGCCGCACCCGCGGCCGTGGACCCCGCGGCAGCCCTCCCGCCCGCGCAGGCGCGCCGGATGGACCGCGTCACGCAGCTGGCGCTGATGGCCGTACACGAAGCCTGGGCGGACGCCGGCCTCGATACCGCTACGGAGCTGGACACCGAGCGGCTCTCGGTCGCGGTCTCCTCCACCATCGGCGCACAGACCATGCTCGCTGCGCATCAGACGCTCCAGACCAAGGGCTGGAAGCACATGTCGCCCTACGCGGTGCCCTCCCTGCTGCCCAACAGCTCGGCGGCGCAGATAGCCATCCAGTACGGCGCCCAGGGCAGTGCCCATGCGCCGGTGAGCGCCTGTGCCTCGGGGGCCGAGGCCATCGGGCTGGCGGCGGACATGATTCGCTTGGGCCGGGCCGACGTCGTGATCGCCGGCGGCGCCGAGGCGCCGATCCACCCGTTCGGCCTGGGCGGGTTCGCCGCCATGCGTGCCCTTTCCCGACGTAACGACGACCCGCAGGGTGCCTCCCGCCCTTTCGCCAAGAGCCGGGACGGTTTCCTGCTCGGCGAGGGCGCGGGCATCGTGATCCTTGAGTCGCAGGCCCATGCCCGCGCCCGCGGTGCCCGGGTCTACGGCCGGATCCTCGGTATCGGAATGTCTGTCGACGGGCACCGCATCGCCCAGCCGCAGCCCGAGGGACTCGGTGCGGCCAAAGCCATCACCCGGGCGCTCGCCGACGCCGGCCTGTCGGTCACCGACATCGCCCATGTCAACGCCCACGCCACCTCCACACCGGCCGGAGACCTCGCCGAAGCCCGAGCCCTACATCGTGTGTGCGGCGCCCACACCGACCAGATCGCCGTCTCGGCTCCCAAGTCCATGATCGGACACCTGCAGAGCGGCTCCGGCCCCGTCGAGGCGATCACCACCCTGCTGGCCCTCTACCACCGCGTCGTGCCCCCGACCCTCAACGCAGAAGAGACCGACGACGCAATCGGCTTGGACATAGTGACCGGATCACCGCGCCAACTTCCTCAAGGACCACTGGCGGCCCTGAGCAACTCTTTCGGCTTCGGCGGCCATAACGCCACCTTGGTCCTCGCTTCCTGAACGGCCTCGCCCGCGGGTGATAGATCTGCCCATGACCAGCAGGTTCACTCCACTCCCACGCTGCCGCTGATGGTCAGGTCGCCCGGCAATCTCACCCACGGGAAGTCGACTGGCCCGCCCCGCCGCCAAAGCCGACCAAGATCGATCTCACCGATACTCGCTGTTCCATTGGTCCCCCAGGCCGAAGTAGCGGGATGATCACGTACTCACCGCCATGGCGGCCTGCTCGTCGTGCTCACGCAGCATCCGCATGACGGTGGCGGGCGACGGGTGCTGGCCCTTCTTCGCGGCCGTGGTGATGACGAGCCGCTTGCCGATGTCGCGCAACTTTGGCGCCGGAGATCGCGGAGAGCCGCGGTCCGACTCCTGAACTCCGGATAAGCTCCCCATGTCCGGAGTCCATGGAAGGGCTCAAACCGGATGAACGGGGCGGCTCATGGCAGACAGTCAGAACGCGGTCGAAGCGGTCGTCATCCCGGCGGCGCCGGGTCGGCCTGAGGAGTACGACGCCGCGACCCGGGCCGCGCTCGACCACATCGACCACCAAGCGGTGCGCACGGTCGCCGACGGCCGCCCGGAGCGGACCCGCAAGGGCTACGCCCAGGATTGGGCGAGCTGGACCAAGTTCTGCGCCGAGTCCGGCGTGCCCCTGCTCGCCGTCACCCCCGGCACCCTGGTGATGTTCGTGGAGTGGCTGTGGACCCAGCCCGGATGGAAGAAGGGCACCTTCACAGCCCCGTCCACCATCGACCGCCGCATCTCCGGCACGGTCGTCTCCGCCCGTGCCGACCACGGCATGAGGTTGGAGGACGGCATCGCCCGTCTCGCCCGCAACCGGCTCAAGCAGCTGGTCAAGGAGATGGAGGAGAAGGGGGAGACGCGCGGCCGGGGTCAGGCCCCGCCGCTGCTGGTCGACCACCTGGTAAGCATCAGCGCCGCGTGCCCGGACAACCTCATGGGCATCCGCGACCGCGCCTTGGTGCTCATGCACTTCGCGGTCGCCGGCCGCGAGCACGAACTTGCCTCCACCAGGGTCCGCGACTACGCCGACGCCCCCGGCGGCATCCAGGCCGACCTGCGTGTCTCCAAGGTCCGCCCCCGCGTCGTCCCCGTCCCCTACGGCTCCCGCCTCTCGATCTGTCCCGTCCGTGCCTGGCAGGCCTGGAAGGAGGCCGCCTGTCTGGACGACCCCGACGGGTACGCCTGGCGCCGCCTGCACTCCCGCTGGCACACCGTCATGGAGGGCGGGCTGCAGCCCGAGTCCATCGGCGATGTCATCACCCGCGCTGGCGAGCGCGCCGGGATCGAGATCCGGTTCACCGGCCACAGCCCCCGCCGCGGGCTCGCAACTTCGTCCCGCCTGAAGGGCCACGACCAGATCGTCATCGCCAAGCAGGGCGGATGGGCCCCGCACTCCAAGGTCCTCGCCGGTTACCTCGAAGTCGTCGATCAGTGGGAGGACAACGCCCTGCTCGGCGTGCTGTAGCTGGGATCCTTCGTGCGTGAGAGGCGAGGAGGGGGGGATCAGCCGGGCAACCGATCCTCCCTCCTCGCCGCTCGATTAGACCGAGGTGACGATCCAGTGCACAGCGATCGTGACCACGCCCGTGCCTATTGCGTAAGCGGCACCGAGCGCTGCACGCCACAGCAGCACCTTGGCCCGGCGTCGGTACCGCCGGTGGCGTTCCTCGAGCTCCCCCAATCGACGCGGACGCGCGCTGAGCTCATGGTGCTGCGGGATGGGTGCGGTGGGCATGGTGGTCTCCTCTCCGCCGGACGGTCCGACTAAGGTCAACTCCACATCTCGGCAGGCGTGTTGTGACAGAGAGCAAGACCAACTTGCGGTGTCTCGCGCATCTTGCGGGCCGCGCAATCGGGAAGGACCAGTGACCGAAGAGCAAGCGGAGCGAACTGTTGTGTCGATGCCGCGGGGGCATCTGCCGCGGTTGTCACCGCTCAGGGACGATCTCGGAGAAGAGCAGAGAGCTTTCGCTGAGCATCTGCGGGCCCTGCGCGAACGCAGCGGGATGACCTCCTCGGATCTGGCCGCGGCGCTCGGCGTTGATGCCACCCGGCTGTCGCGCTACCTGTCGGGTGAGGATCTGCCGCAACCGCAGCTTCTCACCAGTCTCCATCAGCTACTCGCCAGCCGGAATGCCGAGTACTCCGTTGACGAGGCGGCTCGGGAGAGTCGGGCCCTGCTGTATGCCTTCGCTCGGTCGAAGGGGCCGCTGTTCGCCCGTGCGTACGAGATCGCGGAACTTCAAGAGAAGCTGCACGAGCAGCGGGCGGAAACGGCCCGCTCCCTCGCCGCGCTGCAGGCCGAGATGCAACACGAACGTGACCACCGACGCCGTGCCGAGCAGGAGATTGCACGGCTTCGACAGGCCGGTGTGGCAGATCGCGATGAACAGATACGCCGGTTGGAGGCGGAGCGAGACAGCGCACTGCAGCGGGTCGCCGAGCTGGAAGACCTGGTTTCCCAGACCGGTGCCCTACTTCAACTCCAACAGCGCGACGCTCAGCACGCGGAGGAGATGGCTGCCGAAACCCAGCACGCACTGGACCAGTGGGAGCACGGTGCAAAGCTCCCGGAGCAGCGCCGGAAGGTCGACCCAACAAGATTGGATGCCGAGCAGATCGTCGAGACGCTGGACGACCTGCGCGATGCCGATCGGGACGAAGAGGCAGACGGCCTGCTCGCCGACGTCGCTCAAGGCCACGATCCGGCGGTCGTTGCCCGACTGCACGGTGCACTTAAAGACGCTGGACGTCGGGTCGATGCGGCGAAACTGCTGGAAGCAGCCGCACTAAATTGCCCCGGGCCGCACTTGCGGCGCTTGGCATTGGCAGTCGGGCCCGATGACCGCTACGGCACAGGCGACTTCCAGATAAGCGTTCCTCCGGCGCCGCTCGGGGATTCACTGCTGCCTATAGTGGGCCGTCTCAGCTCCGTCGACATGATCCTCCGACTCGCGGTGGCCTTCGCACAGCGCTCTGAGGGCCGGCAACTGGAGGGTCTGGCTTTCTTCGCGGCAGCCCGCCCCAAAGAAGATCGGCAAGCTCTTCGTGATGCCGGACTACCAGTCGCCCAGTGGCATATGGAACGCCAGGCATGGCGACGCCCCATGCTGCATCTCCGAGACTGCGAAGCTGTCATGTCCAACCACGATGAACAGTGGCTGACGACCACGATGGGGATGACCAAGCCGGAAGCCAAGAAGCAGGAAATCAAGTACAGGGTCCGTGTTTGCCCGCAGTGCCACCCCTACCAGGTACTCCGCGCCAAGATCAGACTGGACGACGTGGTCATCGATGGGTAGACGCCATGCGGCGAGCTGGAGCAGGTTCTGCGCCGCCAGCGGCCTGGCCACATCCTCCCGACCATCCGGCGAGCACGTGGGCAACGGTTCAAGGGCCGCGGTGCGCCCGTCTCAAGCGGACACCAGCTGAACACCTTTCCTGAACACGACTCAACAGGGCCGCCAGGCATTCCGCCCGGCGGCCCTGACTCGTCCATGAACCGATCAGTTCTTGGACGCTGCCAGAGCACGGCCACGGTGGGCGGTTTACATGGCGGGCGCGCTCCCGACTGCGCAGCGGCTCGGTTGTGCGCGTCGCAAAGGCCGGCGGGGCGGGGAGGGGAGCCGGGCCGGGGTTCGGAGTGAGCCGTCGACCCGGACGGAGTTGGACCACTCGCCGTACTGCCGCCGTCACGCATACACGGCGTGAGCAGGCCGCACCGCTCGCCGTGGTTGCGGGGGAGCAGCAGCTGCCGCGATGTGGTCAGGCCCGTCGTGGGCGCTCCGCTCAGCGCGTCGCCGTCGTGGTGACCCGTCCGGCGAACCCGCCGCGACCAGGCCGACGCCGAGCACGTCTCAGCCCGGCCTCGCTACGGTCTGCCCACGCTGAGGCTATGGGCTGGTGAGTTAAGGTGAGTCTATGTTTCACTCGTGGAACAACATCTTCCATCCGTGGAAGATAGAGATCCTCAGAGAGGGCCGAAGCCGGTTGCCGCCAGCCCGGCCCTCCGCGAGTGGCCTAACTGTGAGCCCGGCCGTCTAGTATCCGGCCGGGCTCAGTTACGAGCTCGTGCCGTACGTCCGGGGCCATCGTCACATCCCGTGGCTCAGGATGTTGACCACCTTGTCGATGATCTCCACGATCGCTGCAGTCACGGTCAGCCAGTCGATCACGACCTGCCCTGGGGACAGTCTCCGTACTCGCCGTGCTTTCGCGTGCTCGCTGTCGTGCGCCATCCGTACCTCCAACAGGTACCGAAGGGGCCCAGAACTGGGCCTTCACCTCACGCCGAGGCGAAGAACAAGGTGGCACCTGTTGGAGCAGCCCCAAGCATAAGCGGTGGTAGCGGCGTTGAAGGACCGAGGGACCACAACTTCTGGGCTGCTACTACAACCCAACCACTAGATCTGGGGTTTGGTCGCACTTTCGGCGCCATCGCGTGTCGCACAGTGGCTGGCCTGCGGTGTTCCCGTACCCGTGCATGCCGTACGACCAGCTCGTAGGGAGCCGCGAGAAACTGCGAGTCGGCCATAGACCGGCTCGGAAGTTCGCCACCATCACTGCCCAGGACCTCGCTCGGGGCTGACCTGAGCCCCGGTACATGCCATGAATAACGCGGCCCTGAACCCGCGGGGCATCCCGTACTTGACGCTGCCCTAGGCCGTCCTACTGAACAGGTTTGTGAAAGTGGCCCAGGTGGGTGTGCCGTCCGTCGTCACAGCTTCAGGTACACCGCCAGGGCCACCCACACTGCCACCGCCAGGGTCAGGGCCGGAATGTAGGCCGGGTGCGAACACCGCGATCAGCCCGGCGAATCCGGTGCCCAGCAGAGCCACCATGGTGCGAGTGCGGTCGTCGGTCACGAGTCCTCCTCGGTGAGTTCCAATCTGTTTCACCCAGGCTCGATTCGTTGATGTCGCCGCTGACGTGCCCCGACAACTGCTGACAGGCACTGACGTGACCTGACGATCCCAGATGCGAGAGGATCGGCAGCTGACAACCGCTTACAACTTGGAGTGAGGCGTGGGCAGAAGAGACGGAGTTGCTCGACCGAAGCTGCCGCCCGGCCCCTTGCTCGATCTGAACAACGAGCTGCACGAGCTGCACTTGCTCGCGGACTGTCCCTCCATGCGGGACCTATCCAGGGCGATGGGTCCAGGGGTGCTGAGCCATACCACCGTTCATGAGACCTTCGTCAAGGCGGAACTGCCCCGGTGGGGAGTGCTGGAACTGGTCGTCGAGGAACTCGCGGACCGCATTCCGGAGCTGGACCCGCAACCTGAGGTTGAGCGGTTTAGGAAACTGTGGCGTGCTGCCCGGCTGTCACTTCCCCGTCCGGCCGACACGCAAGAGGGGTCCGTCGACGAGGCTGTCGTCTCATCCAAGCCGACCAGGAGCGCATCCTCGGTAAATAACCCGAACTCTACACAAACTATCTCGCAGGTAGGCGAAACGGTTTATTTCGCGATGTCGTATGGCGCCCGCATGACCGAGCGGTTCGGGGTGCAGAACTTCGATGAGCTCTACGCCGACATCTATGCCCCGGCGATTGAGCGACTTGGACTGAAGGCGGAAAGGGTGGGCGGAGTCTCTGACGGCTCCAGCAGTCCTCTCGACACCGCGTGGAACGGCATCCAGCGCGCTTCTGTGGTGGTCATCGATTTCACGATCCAGTCCTCGGCCGTAGCCATGGCATGTGCATGGGCCATGGCTCTGCACAAGCGCATGATTGTCCTGGTAGCTGACGGCAGCCCCGTGCCGTCCTCCTTGGACGGGCAGTTCCGCATTCTCAGCTACAGATTCGATGCTTACGGCCTCGCTGACGCGGGGCGGCGACTAGAAGTCGCCGTAAGCGACGCTCTCCCGGTTCCCGCAGTCGAGATGAGGATTCAGCCTGGTTACGTGGATCACGAGCTGGCGACCGGGTGGGCTCAAGTAGAAGCAGGCGACTCCGAACAGCTCGTGGTCAGGGACATGTCCGAACCTCTGCGTATCGCAGCGATGACCAAGGCGGACCTGCCTGAGGGGGAGTCCATCCAGGACTTGGTGCAGCACTTCCCAGTGGGCACGAGGCTCTTCGGGACTTTCCGCTTCGAGCGCGCCACAGGAATGCTCAGGTTTATCCACCAGCCGAACGCCTGGACCGAGCACCTTGTCCCGGGACAGGTGCTACCGGGTCGCATCGTGCGTTATGTTTCCGACCGCGGATACGCCATGGTTGACCTTGGGTCTGCCGCCCCAGTGTCGGCGTTCGTGCACGCCACACAGTTCAACGGGCTTGAGCCAGCGGTGGGCATGGAAGTGAGTGCCCGGATCGACATGATCGACACTAAGCGGCCGAAGCCCCTTATTAGGGTTGCAATCTCCAAGCCGTCCTGACCAACCGCCGAGGGTCCGTAGGCTCCCAGCAGGGTCCGGCGTGGAGTCGTACGTCTGCTGTCGCCGGGCGCTGGCAGGCTGCGGCCTCGGGCGCGTTTCCAGAGGGCATCTCTCAGTGCCCGATGCGGCAGGAGCGCCAGCGCTGCCCGCTGCGGCTGATCATTCCCTGCTGCTCCAGCTTGCCGAGCTGGTACGCCACGGACGACGAGCTCGACAGGCCCACGCGCTTGCCGATCTCACGAATCGACGGTCCCTCGCCGTGCTCAGCGATCCATTCCCTGATGCACCGCAGGATGCGCACTTGCCGGTCGGTGAGGTCATCGCTCATGACGCCTCCGTCTCCTCTTGCCTGCGCGCCTGCTGGCGCAGCTCCATCCGGGCCGCCGGCGACCGGCCCGCCTCCGTAGCCCAGAAAGGGTGCGAGGCCAGGCGACAAGACAGCAGCTGCAGGCGTCGGCGCAGGGGTGCCGTGCGGAGCGGCTGCTGGGCCAGCGCCGCGTAGGTGCGGATCCACTCGCGCTGGGCCTGTACCAGGTCGGGCGGAAAGGTGGGGAAGTACGCCATGGCCGAAATTCAAGCACGTGTTCGATTTCTGGTGCACGCCGACAGGCTCGCCCTGTGGTGCGAAACGGGTGGAACGGGGAGCCATCTCGAGACTTGTCAACTAAGCTTCAAGTTATGAGCGTGCTGGAAACGAACCTGTCGGAGCTGCTGAACAAGCCCAAGCTGACGCTGGCCGGGCTCCGCGGTGCCCGGCGGATACTGCTCCGCCGTCGAGACGACGAGGACCTGGTACTGACCACGGCCGCGCGCGCCGAGCAGGACCAAGAGGTCATGGGCGCCACGAGCCGGATGTTCGTGGAGATGATGCGCACCCCCGAGGGCCGCACCCTGGTCCTCGAGGTACTGCCGGGCGCCTTCCCGTGGGTGCGCTACCTGCCCGCACACGACGTCCGCGAGTTCTCCGTCGAGCTGGTCGAGGCCCTGGGCGCCGCCGCCGAGCTCGACAACACCGCGGCCGTCGCCCAGCTCATCACCGAATGGCGGCACACCGCCGAAGTGCACGCCGACCCCGAGCTGTACGCCGCACTCACCACCGACTCCGGAGAGGACTACGGGCCCGTACCCGAGCCAGGAACCGCCGCGTGAGCCCCAAGCGCGGCGACCGCGCAGCCCCGCCGCCCGCCGACGACGAGTGGGACATCCGCTTCGCCAACGCCGAGGCCGCCAAGGGCTGAGAGCAGTTATGCGCCCAGGCCGCGGGCAACACCCGCGCCCTGTTCGTTGTCGATGTGCTCAGTCATGGGACTTCCCTTCGTCGATGGTTCGGGCAGCCGTCTCCATGAGGTCCACTGAGTGGTGACGAGGAGACGGACGCATGGGGTGTTCGGCGTGTACGCGGCCGAGCATGAGGTAGCCGTTGCGTACGCCGTGTTCGAGGTAGCGGTTTGCTTCCTCAGCCGTGGCATCCGCTGCGAGCGGCGCGAGGCCCACGACGAGAGCGACCTCCGGTCTGGTAAGCAGCAGCCTCTTCCAGTGCTCGTGTGCGGGCAGGGTGAGGCCCTGGTGCAGGCGCTCGAAGCGAAGCCGAACGCAGCCGCCGCGTACGGTCAGGCAAGTGCCCAAATCAGCCACGGGCTGGTCGGGCGGTCGGAGGCCGGCCGCGAAGGCCAGGGCGCGCATGCGGTGGTTGACGTCGGCCGGTGCAGCATCGAGCCAGTGCGCCGGCGGATGGGCCAGGAGGGCGAAGCCGATCGCGTATCCGCCGGAATCCGCGCCGATCCACGTGCGGACGGTGAGGGGAACGTTGATGCTGATGCGTGGCGTGATACGCCTGCCCTCGGCGGCAAGCAGACGATCGGGGGTCAGCACGCGATCACCCGACCGTGCTCGTGACGTCGTTTTTGAACTCCGCCCAGACGACCTTGTGATCGGCGTACGGTTCGACGCCCCATCCGTCTGCACAGGCGGCGACGAGGAGCAATCCACGCCCGCTATCGCTGTCGACGTCCGGAACTTGCGGCGCAGGCAGGGACGAACTGGTGTCGTGTACTTCAACACGCACCAGCTGGCCGTCCTTGCTGAGCTGTACAAGAAAGCCGGTCGCCTTGGGCGTTCCGTGGACCAGGGCGTTGGTCGCCAACTCCGAGACACAGAGCCGGATGTCGTCGACTCGGTCGGAGATCCGCCACTCTGCGAGCGTATGTTCGACAAACGTGCGCGCAGCGCCGACGGATACCTCGCCATGGACGAACACCCGTTGCCGCGGCGTGGATCGCTCGGCGCTGCTTGGCGTTGGTCCCATGCTGTTCTCCGTCCCAGTGGCGGTGCGTGAGGTTATGTCCGTGCCGTGGACCTCTACGGAACCGCTCCCAAGGGCCCTGAACCAGAGCAGAATTGGTGCACAGATGAGGCATTCATGACGCATCACCGGGCATGACCTGTGATGCTTCGCCTTCAGACGTCACGACGGAATACCCAGGAGAACCATCCGATGGCCCTGAAACGGCACGGCCTTGCTAGGCGCCGCCGGGCGGTGGGCCTCACCCAGGAGCGCCTGGCGGAAGTGCTCCGTGTGGAGCGATCCACCGTCACGCGCTGGGAGTCAGGGAAAGCAGGTCCGCAGCCTTGGATCAGGCCCCGTCTGGCGGAGGTATTGGAGGTAACGGCCGAAGAGTTGAGTGAGCTCCTCGTGGTGGCGTCGGACGTCGAGAGACCCCTCACCGAGCGCACGCAGTACGCCATGCGCTACCCGTCGCGCGTGGACCTGGCGACTGTCGCTGAACTACGCGACGGAATACAGTCGTTGGGCGAGCGTTACGACCGGTTGCCTTCCGCCACTCTGCTGGCCCATGCGGGCGAACACGCGAGCCGCGTCGCCTTCCTCGCCTCGGAAGCGCCGGCCGGTCGCGTTCAGCGGGAGATGCGCGTCCTGCAGGCGGACGCCGCGACCTTCATGGGACAGCTCGTCTGGGACGCGTCCCAGCGACGGGACCACACGACGGCGCGGTCCTACTACGCGCAGAGCGTCGAGGTGGCTCGCCATCTGCGGGACCCGAATGCAGAAGGCCATGCGCTCTTACGGACCTGCTACGTGGCCCTCTACGGGGCAGGCGACCACCAAGAAGGACTCGCCCTCGCACTCCAAGCCGCCCGCACCGCCCGGTACACGAGTCACGTCCTCACCGGCCTCGCCATGCTGCACGCCGCCGAGGCCCATGCCTACCTGCGTGAAGGCCATGCATGCGAACGCGCCCTCGCCGGTGCGGAGAAGCACCTGGCACATGCCCACGGCGCGGATGCCGCTCACGACCTGTTCTCGCCAACCCACCTGGGGCGTCTCGCGGGCTCCTGTTACCTCACTCTCGGCGACTACCGGAAAGCCGAGCAGCTGCTCACACAGACGGCGGCCGAGCTGCACGATCGCCGCAAGTCGCGAGCCATCGTCCTCGGGAACCTCGCCCTGGCGCGGATTCGCCAAAGGGATCTGGACGCGGCGCTCACCGCGTTCAACGACGCCGTAAACGAACTGCACGGCACTCGCGGAGGTGGTGGGATGAATATCGTCTTCCGAGCGGCCCGGGAACTGCGCCTCTGGCGGAACGAATCAGCGGTGCAGGAGGCGCAGGACCGGCTGATGGCGCTGATGGAAGCGACGTGACACGGCATGAAGGAGCCTGACGTGCGCACACACGTGGATGACGAGAAACAACGAGTACGCGAGCGCGTGTGGGACTTGCTCGACGCAGAGGGCGCCGTGTTCGACGCGACTGCCCATGGACGTATCCCGAACTTCAAAGGCTCTGATGCCGCCGCGGACCGGCTCGCGAAGCTTTCGGCATGGCAGGACGCGCGGGTGATCAAGGCTGTGCCGGACAAGGCACAGTTGCCCGTGCGCGCACGCGCCTTGTCCGAGGGCAAGACGGTATTCATGGCAGTGCCGAAGCTCGCCGACCCGCGCCCCTTCTACCTGCTCGACCCCGGGGTTCTTCCGGTACGACCGCACGAGGCAGCCTCCAGCAAGATTGCGGCTACCGTCGCTCCGAGGGTGGATGTCGCCGAACTCCAGCCGGTGGACATGGTGGTTGTCGGCAGCGTCGCGGTGAACCGGGCCGGGGTGCGGATCGGCAAGGGCGCTGGCTACTCGGATCTGGAGTTCGCCTTCCTGACGGAGGCCGGGTTGATCAGCGAGCGGACAGTGGTCGTCTCCACGGTCCACTCACTCCAGGTTTTGGACGAGGAACTCCCCACAACGGAGCACGACTTCGGAGTGGACCTGATCATCACTCCTGAGGAAGTCATCGCCTGCCCGTCGCCACACCGCCCGGCCGGGCTGTTGTGGGCACACCTGGACGCAGCGAAGATCGCATCCATTCCGGCACTCGCGGCGCGGGCGCCGGCGAGCGGGGAATAAGCGGACAGGGACGTAGAAGGCGCCCCACCGGGACGGCCAGCCGCGGTCCTACCTCGCCCGCCTCGCCACCACCCTGCTCACCCACGCCGACCGGGCCGAGGAGGCGAAGGCCGTCCTGCAGGAATGGAACGGCTACAACCCACCCAAAGTGAGCGGGACGCGCTCGAGAGGGGAACTGGACCAGCGCCTGATACAGGCAGACGCCGCGTGAGCAGCTCCGTCCACGTCCTCCTCGACGACACCGCCATGGTCGCCGCCGACCGCGGCAACGTCCTCGCCTTCCCGCTCATCCACCGCCCCCACGCCGAACCCGTGCATCCTTGCTAGCCGCGGGAACGAAATGTCCAGAATCTCTGGCCGTTCGGCCCCCGCGCCTCGCGTTGCCGGAACGTGAACCCCAGGAAGGCGAACGTGCCAGGGTGGCCGGGTGGAAGGCGAGGGGGGATAAGAAGTTGAGATGGCCGGTCCGCAGCGGCGGGATGCTGCTGCGGAACGTGGTGGCGAGCCACGTCATGCCGGCCATCGTGCGGCATCCGGTCCGCAGGGGATCAACAACCCGTAACCGGATGTCGCGTCTGTGGGGCGGTGGGCGCGTACGTGCCTGCCCTCGTATTCAACTGGAACTTCTCTGCGCAGCCTGCCCGAGGATGCGCCGGCGAGTCCACCGCCGACGCCCGCCTTTCTCCGTGAGGGCGTCCGGGGTCTCCAGGAGCGGCAGATTGCCCTGGGCGAGACTGCTGCTGAAGGAGTTGACGCTCTTGAACCCGAGCAGGGCCGCGGCCTGCGATGCTCCCAGCAACTCTTCGGGGTCACCGTCGACGGGCACCTCGGGCAGGGATGGCGCTGCGCGTTTCGCGCCGCTGCGCTTGCCGCGGCCTGGGCGGGTGGCCATCCAGTCCAGAAGCGTCTGCACCCGCCACAGTTGCCGGCGGTAGGGGTTCTCGGGGGTGCCGAGTTCCTCGACGACGTCGGGTTCGGGGAAGTAGCCGGGGTGGTCGCGCACGTAGGTGGTGACCTGGTTGGGGTTCTTGTAACCGAGAAACCTGGATGCCTCGGCGGCGTTGAGGAGCTCGTCCGGCTCCCGGGTGGGCGGGGTGTGCTGCCGGAGCCGGGCGGGCTGGCGCTGGGCGAACCACTCGGTGACCTCGGCGTGGTTCCACAGGCGGGCGCGGCCGCGCTGGCCTGCGACTTCGGGGAAGCCGTTCTCCTCCCGCTGGTTGTACAGCATGCTGATTCGCGCGGACGACAGTCCGTACTCTGCGGCGACTTCCGCAGCGTCCGTCAGGCGGGGCGCGGATCGGGCGGCCATGGCCAGAGCGTCCATCCTGTCGGTGGGGAGCCGGCCTGCCCGGCTCGCAATGCTCATAATGGCAGGAGTTGGGTATGGGGGTCCAGTCCGCTGCCCAGGTTTCTCCCGGGCGTCGGCCCTCACTCCTCCGGAATCAGGCTGACGCCGCGACGGGCGGCGTCCTCGGCCATCTCTGAGTAGGCCATGGCCGCCGCAGTCATCTCCCACTCGACCAGGGCGAGTAGCAGGAGAGCCTCGCTACGGTCCTGCGCCGCGTCGCACGGCATGCCGGCCATCTCCGCCGCAGCCACCAGTTCGCGTGTGGGGAGCGCACTGAAGCGCGCCGCTACGGTCTGACGGGTCTCCTGTAGCCCCTGCTGATACAGGTCATTGCCTTCGCGTAGCAGCAGCACCAGGGCCTCGCCGTGCGCGGCCCGTGAGGCAGCGGCCAGGTCAAGGAGGCGCTGAGTGGTCGTCGTCATCACAGCCAGTATGCCTTTCAGGGTAGAGGGGCGGTCGGTCGCCTGCAGTCGCCGTCACCGGCGGACGGGCGACTGCAGGCCTCGCAGCAGGGTCGGTCTGGACGGCCAAGTTGACGGCCTTACGCGGAGGTCGCTGAGCGCGGCGCGGACCTGCTGGACTAGGAGGTTTGTGTCGGGTCCGACGTTGTCGGCCGAGAGCGGCCCGACCGGGCCGCCGTACCGCCGGGGGCATGGAGCCCGGCGGGGGCCGCGCGCCGTATCGTGCCCGTCACCACAACGTCACCCGAGAGAGGCACCGACGGCATGGACGGTACGGACGGCGTTCCGCACGAGCCCGAAGTTCCCGCATGGCGGCGGCCGACCGAAGGGGAGTACCGGTGGCCGGCGGCCTTGGTGATCGCGCTGATCATCGGCATGCAACTGGTGGAGCCGGGGCGGCTGACCGTCCACCCGCACTGGCTTCTACCGGCCTTGGAGGGGGTCTTCCTCGCTGTCCTCGTCGTGAGCAATCCGGCGAGGATCAATCGGGCGTCGGTACCGCTCCGGGCCGCATCCCTGGCTTTGGCGGCGGTGGCGAGCCTGGGCAACGCGTGGTCGCTGGTCCTGCTCATCCGTGGTCTGATCGCGGGCACCGAGGGCGGCTCCGCGGGCCTGCTGCTGTTCCTCGCGGCCACGATTTGGGGCACGAACGTCGTGGTCTTCGCCCTGTGGTACTGGGAGTTCGACCGCGGTGGCCCGGTGGCCCGCGCGCACGCCCACCAGCCCCGGCCGGACTTCCTCTTCCCGCAGATGCAGGCACCGGAACTGGCCGACAGGGACTGGGAGCCCGCGTTCTTCGACTACCTGTACGTCTCTTACACCAACGCCACGGCCTTCAGCCCCACGGACACGATGCCCATGTCGCGATGGGCGAAGCTGCTCATGCTCATGCAGTCCGCCATCTCATTGGTCACCGCGGGGCTCGTGGTGGCCCGCGCCGTCAATATCCTCCGCTGAGCATCCGCGACATCCGTCGAAAGGCAAATAAGAAGGAACAGATGAGGAGAAACACCGTAGTTGTGGGTCGCGGAGGCGTGCCGGAGCAGGTGCGAGAACAGGTCGGTGACCGGAGTGCTTGCGCTCCCGTCACCGCTGGCACCGGTCCGACGCCGTCGGAATCTCCGCCACGTCCTCGGCCGGGGCCTTCACCGTGCCGCCCCTTCTGCGGATTCCTCCGGCGGGCAGGCGCCGGTGAAGAAGGTGAACTGGCCGTCGGAGACGGATGGTGGGCCGGGTATGGGCTGTCTGACCTCGGCGAGGGCGACGCGCAGCCGATGGCACTCGGCGGCGACGTGCTCGACGATTGGTCGGCCCGGTTCGTTGTGCAGTTCGCCGTGCCGCATGTCCAGCGGCTCACGCTTGAACGGGACGTCCGAGCGGAACACGTCGTGATCGACGTGGACGCTGGGGCCTGGGCCGTGGCCTTCCAAGACGGCGGGCAGTGGATGGTCCGGCAGGGCGGATCGGCGCGGCTGTGGGATCAGATCACGGAACGTCTCATGCAGTGGCATGCGGCCGGTCGACCACCGACCGACCGCATGCGGCTGCACATCGGCCCCGACGGGCAACGCCTCACCTGGGCGTGACCGCGGGACAACAGCTCTTCAGCTGCCCGTCCGTCCGCTGTTCCCCGTGGCGGACGGGCGGGGCTTCCTCTCGGGCTCGCCGCCGGACGCATCATGGTGCCGGCCTCGATGTCAGGTCGCGCTATCAGCACCGGGCGGCACAATCGGCGCATGTGTAGCGCTCCCGCATGACGGGCTCCTTCTCCTGGGGGCGGTGTGTGTGGCTCGGCGTGGCAGGGCGGTGCCTGCTGGAGGGGGCGGTGCCTGTCAGGTCGCCTTCGCGTGCGGCAGTGGCGTCCAGGAGGCGAGCACGTAGTGGCCCAGTTCGCGCAGTAGGGCGGAGGTGCGGTCCACGGCCGCAGGGATGTTGTCGCACTGTCGGGTGAAGGCTTCGATCTCGCCGTTCCAGGCGAACCCCTCGATGCTGAGCAGCCGCTCGCTGTCGGGTGTGAGGGCGAGGCTTGATTCAGGGGCGGCCACAAGGCCGTGAGCGGGGTCGGGTACGACCAGGAACACCAGGTCTCCTTCCGCGGCGGGCCGCCCCGGGCGGGCGGCCCGCGGGTCTGGGCGGGCTAGCGGTCAATTGGTGACCGTGATTGCGTAGCTGGCTTCCAGGTGGGCGACGGCGGCGCGGATGGCGCGGGTCTCCGGGCCGGCGCCGAGTAGGGGAAGTCGAGCGCGCGTACGGCGTCGTCGAGGTGGTCGTCGGGCATCGGCAGTGCGCAGCCGCTGCGGTTGTAGGCGACGGCCTCGTTAACGCTGACGTCCGTTCCGCTTCGCGGGCGGTGGGCAGCGGTCTCGCGAGCCCGGCGAAGCGCCGTCCTTGGGCAAGGCAGCTCCTTCGGCCGTCAGTGCAGGGTGCGAGAGGGGGCCGAGCGGGGGATGCGTGCCCCCTCTCACAGCGTCCATAATAGTGTGTATTTGCTGGCGGGGAACCCGCCCCTGACGTGCGGTTGACAGCGAGCTCGTTGTCAGTCGGCGCTAACAAGAGCTGGGCATCGGGTGTGCCGGTGGGGTCGTTGCTGGGCGCGCAGGAAGGCGGCTTCAGCCTGGGCCCGCTCGGCGCGCCCGCGTTCTTCCCCGGCGGCGGTCAGGCAGTACTGGGCCCACCACGTCATCGAGTCGGCTCGGCGTGCCAGCGAGTTGGGGAAGTCGACCAGCAGGGCCAGCAGCACAGCGTGCGGATGGGCGGCGAACCAGCGGGCAGCGGTCCACCAAGCAGCCAAAACGAGCCGCTGCGCCCGGGGCGCGGCTGCGGCCCCCTGGCCGTAGCGGGCGGCCTTGGCGCGGGTGTTATGAGCCGACCACTCCAGGAAGCGCAGCAGCGCAGGGATCTCACGCTGGCGTGCGGCGTCCAGGAGCGAGGGCAGATCGGTGCGCTGCGCGACATGGTCGGCGCAGGCGCGCAGCACGGCGGTGAGCGTCGCTGCTGTCTTCTCCGAGGGGGCGTGTCCGGCGGTGGACTCCAGCGGGCTGAGCGACACGGAAGGGCGGTGAGCGTCCCACCAGAGGGGGCGGTAGCCAGCGGTGCTGCGCGCGAGCCGCGGAAGCATCTCGTCGGGGGCGGTGGCCTGGACGGCGTCGACGGGGCCGAGACTGGCGCGCAGGACGGTGAACCGGTCCCAGTGGCGGGGGTGGTGGGTGCCGGCGACGCCGCGCATCGCCCCGGCAAGCGTGTACACCACGGCGTCGGCCCCGCGCGGGCCGGCTGTGGCGCGCCCGATACCGGAAGGCGTGTCAACGATCAGGTGCGGGCTGGTCATGGGCTGCGGCTCCTCGGGGCTCGGCTGGATGGACGGGCCCGCCGCCCCGCGCCCGCCGAAGGGGAGGGCAACATCGGGGCGGCAGGGCTTCGGCCCAGTGGCGCGCTGGCCCGGGAAGTTCCCTTGCTGGGCGGCGGGAACGGCGGCGGTGAGCTACGCCTCCTTGGGCGGCTTGTGGCGGCGGAGGTTGCCCCGCTCGGTGAGGGACGTTTCGCGGCCGCACGGGCATTGGGCGTAGCGGCGGCCGTGCATCCGGAAGAACTTCGGTCCCGCCGCGTGGGCGTTCACGGTGCGCGTGTTGCCGGGGACCGGCTCAGTGTTCGTGCAGTAGCCGTCGGGCGTGACGGCGGGCTTGTCACCCACGGGTGTTCTCCTCGTCGCTGTCGTTGGTGAGCTGGGGCAGAACCGGCGCGGGGTAGGGAGTGGGCATGGCGCTTCGCTCCTTGGCGGCGGTGGAACGAGGCCGGCGGGGCGGTGGGCGTGCGTTCCGTGGTGCGCACCGCATCGGGTCTCGCAGACGGTCTTTCTGGCGCGCCCGCCCCCGCGTAGCGGCAGGGGGCGGGCGGGCGCGCTCCGCGCCCCTGGCGGGGTAGGGGAGCGCTCCGCGCCTGCGGGCCGTGGGGCCCGCCCCGTGCGGGCCGGGGAGACCCCCGGCCCGCACGTGGGCCTGTCAGCCGTGCGCGGCGGCGGCCGTGAGGGCGGGTACCGCGAGCGCTTCCAGGGCGGCGGCCTGGTCGGCGTCGGTCAGGGTCTGCGCGGTCGAGGTGATGGCCTGCATGATGCCTCCGGCCGTCATCTGACCGCCCCGCACGAAGTGGGTAAGGATCATGTCTTTGGCTTCGACTGCGATGCTGAGCGTCTTGGTGACGTGCTCGATCGTCTTCGTCGGCTCGGCGAGCTCCTTACCGGCGGCTGCCTCCATCCCCGACACTTTCGCCTCGATGTACTCGCGGGACAGGAAGGTGCGCACGGCGTCGGCCGTCTTGGAGGTGATGAGCTCCAGCGTCTTGCGCTGCGTCTGCCCGGACCACGAGATGACGCCCTCGCCTTGCTTTCCGCCGAGGTGCACGGCGCGCATGACGTCCTTGGCCATGGTCATGCCGTTGCGGCACACCTGGATCACCGCGCGCGGGGTGATGGTGTACGCCCCGGAGCCAACCTCGCTGTTGGTGATGACGAAACCGGCCGAGATCATCGGCAGTTCGTCACCGCTGCGCCCGTCGAACGGGGATCGGTAACCGCGCAGCAGCGCACGGGCCTGGACGGCGACGGCCTCGGACTCCACCCGCACGTACATGCGCCGGTCGGTCAGGTCGCAGCCGGTCACGCGTGTGGGGTGGCCGGACTGCCGCACCCCGTCCAGGGCGGCCAACAGCATGTCGAAGTTGTCCATCAGCTTGTAGCTGTCGCTCAGCAGCGCGCGGGCAACGCCCTCGGCGGGCGGCATGCCGGGAGCGTTCTCGCCCCGGAACGCGCGCAGCATGAACCGGCGCTCCGGCTCCTCGCGCAGCCACGCGTTGACGTTCTCGTCCAGCAGCGGGACGTTCTCGGCGCGCATGCGGCGCAGGTAGGCGAGCGGGATGCGGAGCTTGTCGGAGATCCCCTCGTCGGCTACGGCGGTGGGGCGGTAGATGCCGTCGACGTCCGTCACGCCGTCGTCGGTGATGAGGGACTCCACGCCCTCGACGTGCACGTTGCCCTCACGGAAGCGCAGCGCGGACGCGGGGGCGATCACGTCCAGTTTCCGGCGCTGCTGGTCCTCCAGAATGCGGACCAGGTCCGAGAGGTCGGCGTTGCGGGCGCCGGTGGGGGCGACGTTGGTTGGCGCGCTCGGCGAATTGCTGAGTCATGCGGTGTGTTCCCCTTCGTTGTTGATCTCTGCGGATCCGGGGGCGGGGCCACCACCCCCGGACAACTACAATAATAGTGTGAGTCAGGGATGTGTGAACCCACCCCTGACCTGCACACTTAAAACGTGCGGTGTACGGGAAACGCCGTCAGACTCTGCCGCCGCACGTTGGTCACCTTGGCCACGTGCCCCGGCGCGGCCAGATCGCACAGGTCGTAACGCAGCTCCGGAGCCTCCCCGAACGGGTCGGCGTACGCGTGAATCGCGCTCACCCAATACGACCCATGACGGCTCATCACACTTCCGTGGTACTGGACCTTCTGCCACAGCACCGGTCCAGCGTGCTGCGGGTCCAGACTCCGCGCGACGGCGATCACGAGTGCATCGGCCACCCGCTCGGACATCAGCAGGACGAATGCACGCGCGACCGTGGTGCGGTCCACCGGCACATCTGCCAGGGCCGGGCCGGAGTGACCGGTCCGCACACCCAGCGCCCACCCCAGTTCGAAGAACGGACGGACCAACTCCAACTGCTCGCGCGGCACCCTCAGCGCATCCGGGTCCGCCTCGCTGCGCGCCAACTCCCACAGCGCGTAACTCGCCTGCTCCCGCTCTGCGTTGGTGAGCGGCGCCCCGGTCTCCTCGGCCTGCTCGACAATCCGCGTGCTCTCCATGACTCCCCTTCTCGTATTGCTGCTGCCGGGTGAAACGGGGGCGCACCCAGCGGGGCACCCCCGGGCGGATTACTTCAGGAATCCCCGCGTCCTGAGGAATTCGGCCGTGATGTGCGCGATCCCCTGCGGCTTGTAGATCTGCGAAATGCGCCGCATCTCCACCTCGGTGCGGCCCTTCTCGTCCGGCTCGATCAGTTCGTGAACGATCCGGTAAGGACGGTCACCCGACGGAATTTCCAGAACCACCGGGCCGACCTTGGTATCAAATCGAATTCCGGTGTAGTTGGCGTCGGCGTTGTGGACGATGTTCGCTCCCGCCCGCTCGCAGATCAGCGGCAGGAAGTTCGCGATCGTGCGGGCCTGAATCGCTAGGCCGGTCATGGGGGCGCCCTGGCCGCCGCGTACTCGGCGAACGATTCCGCCAGAGATCTGGATTTCCACGTCTTCCCCTTCGTTGATCACTGCGTTTCCCGGGGTCGCCTACCCCGGACTTCAAATAATAGTGTGTGTTGGCCTTGGGCGGAAGACCTGTTGCACCACGTGTTGCGGTGGATGTTGCACCACCTGTTGTGCTGGGGGTTGCGGTAGGTGTTGCGCGCCCTGACGGCCGGCTTTCTCGTCACCCCAGCTCACAGGCCTGTTTGGGCATGGTCGGCTTGCTGACATCCCCTCTGCTGCCGCTCTGCCCCGTCCCGTTGGAGGAAGTAGGGGAAGGGGTGGGGAAGCGTGGGCGGCGCGGCGGTCTCGGGGATCGGGCGGGCCGTGTTCCTGTTGCGCGTCGGCGGCGCCGCCGCGCTCGGGGCGCTGGCGCGCCCGAACGCGTTCAGCGGCGATCGTCCACGCTGGGCGCGGCCTTGGCCACAGGCTGTCCTTGAGAGTGCGACGGGCGTACTCGCACGAACCCTTCAAGAAAATAGAGCGAAAGTAACGAGAAATTAGAAGCATTATGTGCAACAGGCGAGTTGGTGAAATCCCCTTAGAGGTGAGAAAATTACGGAGCAAATAAAAAGGGAAGGTTTGAGTGATTGTCAGGATGCGGGAGAGGCTGCCCCCTTGCTGCGCTTTTCAGGAATTCGCGGAGCGAATTCCTGCGGCTCGAATCGCGGAGCGATTCGAGCCCTCGTCACGGAGTGACGACAAATCAATTCCATTGCGGAGCAAGGGAATTGCCCGCCGCGTAGCGGCGGCGCGTCGTGTTCGCGGAGCGAACCGCG
>NZ_JBEOVA010000045.1:0-53993 GCF_040295225.1 Streptomyces sp. NPDC002896
GGCCCTACCCTCATGCACGTCCCGAGCGAAGATCACCCCACCGAGTCGCCACACTCGAACCAATACTCACCTCGATCGATAGAGCAACGGCTTCTGAAGATCACGCGATCTGATCGCTCTACCGAGAAGAGTCGACTGAAGTGGGGCAGACCCTTGGTTGGCCGATCAGAAGAAGGTGGGCAGGCGTGGGGTGTAGGGGTCTTCCAGTGCGGCGATCTCGTCCTCGGTGAGCGTGAGGTCGAGCGCGGCGACGGCGTCGGTGAGGTGGTGGGTCTTGGTGGCGCCGACGATGGGCGCGGACACGACGGGGTTTTTCAGTACCCAGGCCAGCGCGACCTGGGCCATCGGGACACCGTGCGCGTCGGCGATCTTCTGGACGGCGTCGACGATGGCTTCGTCGGTGTCGACGAACAGGGGGCGGCCGGCGTAGTCGGTGTCGGGGGTGGCCTTGGCCCGTGCGGTGCTGTCCTGGCCCCAGGGGCGGGCGACGCGGCCGCCGGCCAGGGGGCTCCAGGGGATGGAGCCGACGCCGGAGTGGGCGAGCAGGCCGAACATCTCGCGCTCCTCCTCCCGTGCCAGCAGGCTGTACTGGTCCTGCATGGACACGAAGGGCGTCCAGCCGTGGCTCTGGGCCGCGTGCTGCATGGTGGCGAACTGCCAGGCCCACATCGAGGAGGCGCCGAGGTAGCGGACCTTGCCGGCCTTGACGAGGTCGTGCAGAGCTTCCATGGTCTCCTCGACCGGGGTCTGCGGGTCGAAGCGGTGGATCTGGTAGAGGTCGACGTAGTCGGTGCCCAGCCGGGTCAGGGAGGCGTCGATCTGCTCCATCACGGCCTTGCGCGACAGGCCCGACCCACCCGGTCCGTCGTGCATGGGGTTGAACAGCTTGGTGGCCAGGACGACGTCGTCGCGCTTCGTGTACTTCTTGATCGCGCGGCCCACGATCTCCTCGGAGGTGCCGTAGGCGTAGATGTTGGCGGTGTCCCAGAAGGTGATCCCGGACTCGACGGCCTGGCGGAAGATCGGTTCGGCGCCGTCGTCGTCCAGAGCCCACGGCATCTGCGAGGTGTCGCCGAAGCTCATGCATCCGAGTGCGATGCGGCTGATCTTCAGTCCGGAGGTGCCCAGACGGGTGTACTGCATGACGTGTTCCTCATCGTCGGTGCAGCCGGCCGACACCGGCTGCCTCGTCATCGAGGCTAGGTAGCCGACGGTGGCGGTGGGAGATGCTGCCAGCACCCCCTACCGAGCAGGCGACATGCCTGCCGTCGCGGTATGGGCCGCCTGGGTGCGACGCTTCCTGGCCGCACGACGGGCGCGGATCACCCCCAGGCCAGCTCGGCCGGATCCGCGGTCAGGTGCGCGCGACGACTATCCCGGCATGATCGTGCGGTGGCGCAGCGGACGCCGCCGTGCGGGATGGCGCTGAGGGGGGTGCTGGCAGCATCTCCCACGTCCGAAGCAGAGCTCGTAGCGTGAAAGACATGAACAACCGCAGCGAGGTACGGGACTTTCTGATCTCACGCCGCGGGAAGGTCACCCCCGAGCAGGTGGGCCTCGTCGATCACGGCGGCACCCGCCGTGTGCCCGGTCTGCGACGCAGCGAGGTGGCTGACCTGGCAGGGGTGTCGGTGGAGTACTACACCCAGCTGGAGCGCGGCAACGTGCGCGGCGCCTCCGAGAGCGTCCTGGACGCTGTGGCCCGGGCGCTGCTGCTGGACGAGGCCGAGCGGGCACACCTGTTCGACCTGGCGCGTGCGGCCAACAGCGGCACGGCGGTACGCCGGCGCCCGGCGGTGCAGCGGGTACGTCCGGCCATCCAGGCGATCTTGGACAGCCAGCTGTCCCCGGCCTATGTCACCAACGGCCTCGGGGACGTCATGGCCACCAATACGCTGGGCAGAGCCCTCCTGTCTCCGCTGTACGAGGACCCCGCCCGCCCGGTCAACGCCGCACGGTTCCGCTTCCTGAACCCCCGCGCGGCCGGTTACTACCTCGACTGGGAGGCCACCGGCCGCGACGGCGTCGCCGGGCTGCGCCTCATGGCCGGCAAGAACCCCTACGACAAAGCACTCACCGATCTGATCGGGGAGCTGTGCACCCGCAGCGAGGAGTTCCGCACCCGGTGGGCCTCACAGGACGTCCGTATGCACCGCACGGGAGTCAAGCGGTTGCACCACCCAATCGTCGGTGATCTTGAGCTCTCCTACGAAGCCCTGGATCTGCCTGCCGACGCGGGTCTCGTTCTGATCGTCTGCACCGCGGAACCCGGCTCACCCAGCCGCCAGGCTCTCGATCTGCTCGCCAGCTGGGCTGCCGCGCCGGATTCCGTCGAGCGCGCTCAGGAAGAGCCGAGCGACCGCGGCCAGTAGCACCTGGCCCACATTCCCCAAAACCATCCAGCCCGCCGCCTGCCACCGGCTGAGCACGGGCAACGAACCGCCGTTCCCCCACGTGCCGGTGCGCACCCTCGCGCCCTTCAGCACCACCCTGAAAGGTTCACCATGTCCAAGATTCCCCATGTCACGCTGAACAACGGTGTCCAGATGCCGATCCTCGGCTTCGGCGTCTTCCAGGTCCCTGCCGAGGAGACCGAGCGGGTCGTCACCGACGCCCTCGCCGCCGGCTACCGCCACCTCGACACGGCCGCCGCCTACGGCAACGAGGAGGCCGTAGGCAAGGCCGTCAAGGCCAGCGGCATTGCCCGTGACGAGCTGTTCATCACCACCAAGATGTGGGTCAACGAACAGGGCGAAGAGGGCGCCAAGGCAGCCTTCGACACGTCCTTGCGCCTGCTCGGACTGGACTACCTGGACCTGTACCTGATCCACCAGCCCTTCGGTGACTACTACAGCTCCTGGCGCGCCATGCAGGACCTGCACCGTCAGGGTCTGATCAAGGCGATCGGCGTGTCGAACTTCTACGCCGACCGCCTGGTCGACCTGATCGACCACAACGAGATCGTCCCGGCGGTCAACCAGATCGAGACACACCCGTACTTCCAGCGCGCCGACGACCAGGCCCTCATGGCCGAGCGCGGCGTGCAGATCGAGTCGTGGGGTCCGCTGGCCGAAGGCCGCAACAACATCTTCAGCGACCCGACGCTGACCGCCATCGGTGAGGCGCACGGCAAGTCCGTCGCCCAGGTAGTACTGCGCTGGCTGACCCAGCGCGGTGTCGTGGTGATCCCCAAGTCCTCGCGACCCGAGCGCATGGCCGAGAACATCGCGGTCTTCGACTTCGAGCTGACCGGCGACGAGATGGACCGCATCGCCGCGCTGGACACCGGAGCCAGCATCGTCTTCGACCACCGCGACCCGCAGACAGTCAGCGCCATCGGCGGGTACCGCCTCGGCTGAGAAACACCCTTTCCTTCTCGCGGACACCGGCATGCGAGCGACACAGCCATGTGGGAGAGCCAGCCGGTCAGCTGCTGGCGCAGGGGGTCCTTCCACCTGACGGCCCAGAACACAATCCTGCCCACCCCGGCCGGACTCCCTCATGCTGACGGGTGTTCCGGCCGGGGTGGCCCATGCCCGGAGCCCAGGAGTCCTGCGGGGCACCGCCTGCTCACCTATGCGCCAACTCGCCTCGGTGTAGTCCGTCCAGCACTGCCCTCCACGCCGCCTTCAAGGACGACGCGTCGATATCGAACGTCGATGGCCAGATCTAGTTCAGAGAAGTGACTAGCCCAAATGAGATCGCGCCGCTCCAGACGGGTCGGGGCATGGCAGTACCTCCAGAACAGCCCCGAGCAGGTCTCGGATGTCCAAGTGAATTCCTATAGGACGCGATTCTGAGACTGGCAGGTCAGGGCGTTCACCCGTTTGGGTGATTGGGGGTGCAGCGCGGACTGTCCGGGAACAGTGTGCTTCTCGAAAAGGACCTGGGACAGCCTCTGCTTGAGCGCGCCGAACGAGGCAGAGCCATGAAGCTGACCGCCTTCGGGAAGAAGGTCGCCGCCGCAGCCAGGAATATCCAGGGACAGGCCAGTGGCAGGGCACTACAGTCCGAGGCAGGAGAGGGGGACGATGGCGCTGAACAAGAAGGGGGCCCGGCGCATAACCGTTGACGGGATTGAGTACCGCTGGCGAATCCGCAGGAAGCCCTCCTACATGCAGGGACTCTGCTGGACACCAATGACCTACGCGGTCGAGACCGCCAACGTCGACCAGCCGGGCAGGACCTTGATCGTCACCAGCGGCCAGGCCCATCCCAGAAACTGGTTGGGTGCTGAGACTGAGCCCATTCGGCCAGCTCACGTTGCTGCGAGCATTCGGGAAGCGCGGAGCCAAGGCTGGGATCCAATGCTGGCCGGCTCTCCGTTCCGGCTCGACCGATCCGCGGGATTCATCCCCCAGCCATGAGAGACAGTCGAGAAGCTCGGCGGACCTCGGATGAGCTGCCTCAGAGGCTCCAGACCTGGTTCGACGAGCACGAGGAACGCTTGCGATCGTGCGGAATCACGGGTGGCGTCCAGCGATCGCCTGAGGACGGCCGAACCAAGACCAGCACCTGGGTGACGCTTGGAAACGGATGACCAAGTCGCCATGCTCATCGTCTGGAGCAGCGGTGAAGCGGAACTTGAGTGCGAGGACGTGGCAACAGATCGGGTTCGTCGGCAGCATCGTGATCTCCGCACCTTCGAGGAGCTTCTCGACGCCGTCGAGACCATCCGCGAGTGGATCCAGACGAAGGGCGAAGCAACTACCTGATGGGTGACCTGATCAGCCGAGTTGCGGAGCCTCTCCGGTTTCGAACTGCGAGCCGATGTTGTTCCACATGAAAGCGTCCCGCCGCTCCCCCCTGCCAGCAGCCCAGCCGAGCATCGCCGTCAGGACTTTCTCCTGGGAGATCGTCCGCGTTTGGTAGTGCTCGGCGGCAACGCCGTCCCGATATTCGAGTTGGTACGTGTTGTCGTCGCGCAGCAGTACCTGGACATACCAGCTGCCCTCCACGCCATCCTCCACGCGCTCCAGAACCAGATGCGCGTTACTGCGATGGAGGTTGGCCAGCATCGTGCCTATCACCGGCTTCGACGGCTTCTTCACCACGCGCCCAGCCTCATTCGTCGCGATCAGCATGGGCGTAATCCTCCAGCATGGCTCTGACAGCGCCGCGGTGGACGATCCGAGGGCTCCGTCATCATGGGCTGGTGACGACATGGATGCGCTGCTACTGGGACGTGGAAGACGTCTGGTTCTACTTCGAGGTCGACGCCGAAGGTTGGGTGACCCGGCAGATCGAGCTCGAAGGACCTGAGCTGACCCCGATCGCGGCGGCCTCCCTCGACGAATGGCAGCAGGCCCACGCTGCAGGCCGCCTCGCCGAGTACGACAACAGGTTCGGGATCACAGCAGAACTGCCCGTCTCAGAGTGGGAAGGCCATGAGCCCGAGCAACTGACCTCCGACGAGTTCGAGGCAGTCTGGGGGCCTGCCCGTCGGCAGATCGCGGCCCGGCTCCGCTGGCCTCTCGGCCCCGCGGCGGCTTCTTGGCATCATCACGGCATGGCCCCAGCTCTTCCCCACACCGTCCGAGCCGTCGACACCGACCAGCTTCTCCACCTGGAACAGGAGGCCGCCACATATGGCTTCAGCCAGCGGCTCCCGGTCGACTGGCTCCAAGAGCACCTTGCCGCAGAGGCGACGCACTACCTGTTCCCTACACTCATGCACCGGCTCAGGCACCGTCCCGGAGTGTCGCCACAGTGGAGGTGTCAGCTGCTGCTGACCGTCAGGACTGGCGAACAGATTTGGGGTCTGCTCGACGTCCTTCCCGGCACCTTCGACAAGATCCCGGAGACCTTGGACGCGGCGTCCAAGAAGGACATGGTCAGTCGTATTGAGCGAGCTGTGCCCCAGCGTGAGTGGGCAGAGCGGATGGCTGCTGATGTCGGTCCTGAAGAAATGCCACGGAACTGAGACACGGGCACGCGGACATGGGCTGATACAGCTCATAAACCCGCTGGTCAGGGCTGTACTTTATGACACGAGCGGCGAGATCGTACATCAAGCTTATGAGGCGCCGTGTCGGGAGGCAGGCCCGTACGCGGACCGGGTCACCGGTGGCGGCGTCGCGGGTCGGGGTCTTCAGGGACCTTCCAGCCGCGGATCTCCAGATGCGTCAGGGCCGCATCCGGCCGCAGGCGGCCCGTATCGACCAGCCACTTCCGGACGGCGGCGGCCACGTCCCCGTCGGCGGCGTCGACGCGGTCCTTCCACTCGCGCGCGTCGAATCCGCCTGGGCCTTGGCCGGCGCCCAGGCTCTTGCCGTAGGCGCGTTCTTCAGTGCTGTCCCGGCGGCGTACGACGTTGCGGCGCAGGCCGGGTGAGTCCCTCCGGTCGCCGGCGTCCATCGTGAACGCGGTCTTCTTCGCCCGGACGGTGAAGGCGATGTTCCCGCCGACGGCTGCGGTGCGTTCGATGACGGGACGCAGGCGGGATGCGCCGGAGGCGATGTGCTGTTTCCCGGCGCGGGCCAAGTGGCCGGGGGTCTCGATGACGTCTTTGGTGCGCTTGCGGGCCGGGCGGGGTGCCCTCGCCCGGGCGGGCCTTGCGGGTGCGGGGGGTGATGCTTTGTGCGGCGAGCTGCTTGAGGCCTTCGACGTCGGTGACGCCGCCAGACTGGACTTCCTGGACGACGTTGCGCAGGGCGTCGACGAAGGCGGCGCCCTTGTTCTTGGTGAAGAACTGGCTGACCAGGCTGCTGTTGCGGCCGATGATGTCGGCGATCTGCTTCTTGGTGTATCCGGCGTTGACGAGTTCCTGGGTGAGGCGGGCGGCCTCGTTCATCTGCGGCCGGCCGCCGCGTGCGCGGCGGCCGGGGGTGCGCTTGCGGGGCGCACTATGCCTCCTGCCTGTCACCCAGCCACTGCTGGGCCATGTCCGTGTCTCCGTCGGCGGCGCGGAGGGCGGTCTCAAGTCCGGCGGCGTGGTCGGTGGCGAAGGCGCGGCCGAGGGACTTGAGGTGCATGAGCTCGGTCAGGGTGGTGGGCGCGGTGATGGGGAAGGGCAGGTAGCCCTTCTTCAGGTAGTCGCCGGGCTTGCCGCGGTAGGGCCAGTCGACGGACGCGGTGGTGTAGATGGCGTCGGTGCGGAAGGCGACGATGCTGTCGTGGGGGAGGTGGAGGGCGCCGACCGAGCCCTCGTCTTTGCCCATCCTCATGGACAGTAGTCCGGCCCGGGCGCTGGACCAGACGCCGGCCGCCCACTCCGGGTGCGCGTAGGGGTCGGGAGAGAAGGTGCGGCGCTCCCAGGTGAGCATCTCGCCGTCGTTGCCGATGATTTCCGCGCCTGTGGGGATGCGGTGTGCTTCGGCGATGGGCACGGTGCCGGTGGTGAGGCGGGGGCGTTGGGCGAAGCTGCCGATTCCGTACAGAAGGATGGAGCGCACCGCCCGGGAGGCGAGGTGAGCGACCATGCGCTCGCGCTCGTCGCCGTGGAAGTGGGCCAAGGCGGTCAGCTGGTTCCAGGCCTCTTTGAGCTTGTCGGCACACTCGCGTAGCGGGGAGCCGGACTCCCATGCCAGGCCGTCCAGGATCTCGATCTTCCATGGCGTGAGGTGGTTGGCGAGCGCCAGGTGGACCTCTGCTCCCCCGGCCCAGGTGGTGAAGGTGCGGCCCGGCTGGTTCGGGTAGGCCCAACCCGCCTCCCCGGTGACCGGGGCGGGCAGGAGCCCGACGTGGTTCCAGCCTTCGGGGACGGTGACGCGGATCTGCCAGTGCGAGGGCTGCTTGAGAGCGAGGATTTGTTCCTGCTCGCTCCAGCTGGCGAACGTGGCGGCCGTGACCCGCTGGGGGATGCCGACCGCGCCTTGCCAGGTGTGTTTGGCGTAGGCGAAGGTGCGGTCCAGTTCGGTGATCTGCGGCAGCTGCTCCGGCACGTGGGGCGGGGTGATGAGGTCGGTGCGGCCCTGGCCGGCGGTGGCGTGCAGCAGACCTCGGATCTCGCTTGACATGACGGGATAGCCGTCAGCCCACTTGGCGCCCTTCTTGGTCGGGATCGTCCGGGACCACAGGTCGCGGCCGGTGCGGGCGGGTGAGCCCATGATGACCACGTCGGGCCAGTAGTCGCGCAGCGTCTTCCACAGCAGTACGAAGGTGTCCCTGACGGTGAGCGGGTCTGCGCCTTCCGCGTCGAACCAGGAGCCGATGGCGCACAGTTCCAGGTGCCTGGGCCCCTGCTGCCAGCGGCCGACCGGGAGCCGCTCGTGCACGAAGTGCCCGGCCAGCCGGTCCTTCCCCTTCGACTGGCCCTTGCCGGACGCCACGGTCCAGCACGGCACGGGCTGGTTGAGCCAGTCGGCCACCGCGTCGGTCAGGTGCGGGAAGCGGTCGGCATCACGGTGCCACGGGTCACCGGCGGTGATGTAGAGCCGCTCCACGGACTCCGGCAGGACCGCCGCAACCGCTGTGACGATGTCGGCCGCACTCCGCGAACCCAAGTCGATGCGGCCGGAGTTGGCTTTGTGGACCAGCATTCCGGTCTCCGTGTCCAGGAACGCGGTGTCCCATACCTGCTGGGTGAAGGTCGGGCGGCGGGACACGAGATCGCCTGCGGCTGCGACCCACCGGTCGCCCCGCTCCCCCGCCGGGATGGACAGCAGCTCCCTGTCCGCACCTTCCGGCTGTGCCGTGAATGCGGCGGGCGCCGGCACGGCAGTCTCGCCAGGGGTCGTGGCGGACTCGGCGGCCTGCTCGGGCGCCTCGTCTGCCGGGACTTCGGTTGTGCCCGCGGCCGGGACGGTGGCCTCGGCGGGGCGGAGCAAGTCGGGGGCGGGTGTGCCGCGGGCGGGCTCCGGCACCGCAGCGGCCTCGGCGGGCTGCGGCTCGGTGGAGTGGCCGGTGCCGAGGGCGGGGACCAGGGCTGCGACGTCGCCGATGCTCAGCCCGGCGGCCGGTGCGATCCGGTCAGCCAGTGCAGAGACCCGTCGTCTCGTCCGCGCGGTCGAGCTCGGCTTGAACGCCGAGGCGGGTGGTTCAGCGGGATAACCTCTTGGATTTCTTTGCTGGGGTAAGGCGGGTGAAATGCTGCCAGATGAAAATTCGGGAGGACAGCATCGGCTCATTACGCAGGATGGTATGGCATCCATCGCCGCCACCGAAAATAATGGCGAGCTGAATGTCGGGGCCGTCCCAGAGATAGCGAAAATACTCCAGCTGGTCGCTGGAGAGCCATTGTGCTTCGTCGAGAATGAGTGTGTGCGGATGGCTGGCAAGCGCTGCTTTCAGGAGGTGGTCGAACTCGCTGGCGTAGCATAGGGGTTGGCCCGGTAGCTCGAGGGCGGTGAACAGTTCATGGCGCGCACCGCGCGGGTGGTGGGGCGGGTATGGAAGGTGGGGCGGCGGATGTCCTCGTCGGGTTCGAGTTCGGGCAGGCAGCGTGGGCGATGAACCTGGCTGCTGCACGACAGTTCCACCAGCGTGAGGGGCACTTGGACGTGCCCAGGAAGCACATCGAGCACCTGACGGCCGGCACCGGTGTCGCGGGCCGTCAGACAGGCGCTGACGGCCCCCTGGAGGTCAAGCTCGGCATATGGATCGCCAACACCCGCAGACGAGCAGAGAAGCTGACCCTGCAACGGCGCGCAGACCTCGATGAACTCGGCGCATGTCGATGGTCCGAGTCTTGTCGCCGGCCAAGGCCGTCGCCGCGCACCGTTTCAGCGAAAGCGGACACTCGGGCCCCCCTGGCGGCCGGCAGCGGGCGGCCTCACCACTACGCCCCGCCCTCCGTCGTGGACGCGCTCGGCGCCGGCGTCGATGCCGATCGGGAAGACATAGGAGAAGTTCCCGAAGCCCTTCTTGATGGCCAACTCGCGGACCGCCGCGTACGAGCCGGCGAAGCCGATCCCGGCGATGATGACCGCACCGGTGACGACCACCCCGATCAGGACCCGATGTCCCCGCGCCAGCCGGGGTACCGCGCCGCCCCCCGTACTCACAGCTCACTCCCCCATCACAGCCGCCGACAACTGAGCAGCTATCACCCTCCCACGATCTACCGCACGTTGCCGCTTTTCGGAGCGCAACTGCCCTAAAACTCCAGCGAAAACGGCCACTTGCGCTGCATTGTTCGCCCCCGCAACCGCTACCGCGCCACTCTCCCGCTCGTGTGAGGCTCTGGCTTATGCCGACTAAGGCGGCCCGGGGAGGCAGGGCCCTACAGCTTCCAGGTGCGCAGCTGGTCGGCGACGTCCTGCACACCGATACGGGTGTCGCGGATCTTGCGGACGAGGTCGGAGAGGGCGCCGTAGGGGGGATCGATGCCTTCGCCGCACTGGTCCATGTACTGGGCGGCGATGAACGCGGCATACAGGCTGTTGCGGTGCGGGAGAGGCTCCAGACGCACGATGGTGTGCATCAGGGCTGCTGCGCGCCAGGCCGCGTCCGGGTCAGCGGCAGCGAGGGTAGGAAGCCGGGTCTTGTGACGGGCGACGGCGGCCACCAGCGCGGAGTAGTCCGAGACGGTGAGGTCGTCGTGACCGAGCGCGGTCTCCTGAACATCGAGCAGCCAGGAGACATCGATGTAGAGATGCATCAGGCGGCAGCGGCTCCGTTGCCACGCTGGGCGGGCGGCACCTCGTCGGGGAAGGCCTGGTCGAACTCGTCGCGCAGTCGGTCGGCCCATGCGGCGGCGCCGACGATGAACTGCTTGCGCTGCATCTCGCGGACGCCGAGGTCGTGGAGGTACTGCTTGAGGCTCTTGCCCTCGGCGGCGGCCGCTGCCCGTACACCCTCGAGTTCCTCGTCGGTAAAAGACACATTCAGGGATGGCATGCACCCAATGGTACCTAGTAGGTGCCCGTCGCGCGAGCGTCTCGCGCGCCAGTCACCAGCCCCGTTCCCGCCACTGCGGCACAGACGGCCGCTCCGCTCCGAGCGTGGTGTCCTTGCCGTGGCCCGGGTAGACCCAGGTCTCGTCCGGGAGCTCGGCGAAGATCTTCGTCTCGACGTCGTGGAGGAGAGAGGCGAATCGCGCCGGGTCCTTCTCCGTGTTGCCGATGCCGCCGGGAAAGAGGCTGTCGCCAGTGAACAGGTGCGGAGGCCCCTTCGGGTCGCAGTAGAGCAGCGCGGTGGAGCCCGGCGAGTGGCCCACCAGATGGATCGCCGTGAGGGACACGGCGCCGACCCGCACGGTGTCGCCGTCGTCCACCAGGACGTCCGCGACCGGGATGCCGGGTGCGTCATCGCGTCCGACGAGGGAGCGGGCGCCGGTCGCGGCGACCACGTCGGCCAGGGCCCGGTGGTGGTCCCAGTGCTGGTGCGTGGTGAACACCGTGGTCAGGCCGCCGTCACCGATGAGGTCCAGCAGCGTCTGCGGCTCGGCTGCCGCGTCGATCAGGAGCTGTTCGCCGGTCGTCCGGCAGCGGAGCAGGTAGACGTTGTTGTCGATCTCACCGACCGAGATCTTCGTGATCACCAGATCGGTCGTCTCCCGGGTGTCCCCGGAACCGCCGGCCTGGACGTCACCGGTGTAGCTCATCGTTGCTCGCGCCTTTCTGCGGGACCCAAGTCCCGCCATCGTAAGGCAGTTGAGGATCATCCCGTCAGGATGGCAGCCGCACGTAGCGTCCGGAGTGGAAGACCAGCGGGCCCGCCGAGGCCGTGTCCGGCCCGCCCGCTGTGGACCACTCCACGGCCCTGGCGATCACCAGTTCGTGGTCGCCGGCCAGGTGGATCTGCTCGATGGTGCAGTCCAACCAGCCGAGCCCGTCCGACAGCAGGGGGTGTCCGGCCGGGGTGCGGACCCAGTCGCGGCCTGCGAACCGGTCCGCCCCCCGGGTGGCGAAGGTCCTGCAGACCTCCTCGTGGTCTTCGCGCAGGATGGTCACCGCGAAGCCTCCGGCCGCGCGGATCGCCGGCCACGTCGTCGAGGTGTGCGCCGCGCACAGCGCGATCAGCGGGGGCACGAGGGACACCGAAGTGAAGGAGTTGGCCGCCATTCCGGCAGGCCCGGCCTCGGTCTGCGCCGTGACCAGGACGACCCCCGTGGTGAAGCGGCCCAGCACGTCACGGAAGGATCCCTGAGTCGACACCTTCGTCTCCACTTCCTACTCCCTTTCCCTGGATGGCCTGTCAGGCGTGGGTCACGAACTCGGCGAAACTCGGGCCGCGTAGCCTGAGTTGGGCATGGACGTCGCCGCCCAGACCGAACCATCCGATGGCTCCTGCGTAGTTCTGCTGGTAACTCATCCACAGCAGCACGACATTCATGATCCGGTCACCGGCCGCGACCTCCGGGTCGGGGAACGGGTTCGGCATGCGTGCGTGGTAACTGCCGTTGCCCTTGTGGTCAGCGATCAGCACATTGGGCACACCGAGCGGGCCCGGCCTCACCGGCCCCGAGGGGTCCAGGTCGCGGCGCCGCACGGACATGACGGTGTAGAGGCTGTGCGGCAGCAGCCCGGTGAACTCGCAGTGGAAGTCGGCCGCCCGGCCCCCGTTTACCAGCGTGACCCGCACCTCGCCGGCCGCCTGGACCCACTGGCCGAGCGTGATCGGTTCCGTCACCTTCGGCCCGTCCTCGGGGCGCAGATCCGGCAGCGGCACCTCGTGGAGGGCGTAGCTGGGGCGAACCACCGAGAAGGGATCGGCCAGTTGGTCCGGCGCGAAGACCTCCGGGTAGTTGGTGCACGGCAGCGTGTACAGGACGAGGCTCTCGTCGGCGGCCGACAGCTGTGGGCCCAGTTTCCGCCGCCGGATCGGCGAGGACCGCTGCAAGGTCTCCTCGACCTTGCGCTGCGCCGCCTCGCCGAGGGGGTGTCCGGCCTCGGCAGCCAGGGTGCGGGCTTGGCGTGACAGGGCGCCCACGAGGGTGTGCTGCTGCCGGTTCAGGCGCGTCAGCCCCTCGCGGGCAAGGTCCTGGTGGGCCTGGCGCAGGCCTTCACCGAGCCGGAGCAGCCGGGCGACCTGGACGGGCTCGGAGCGCACCAGCAGGTTGGCCCAGGCCGACAGCGTCGGCCGGCGCAGCGCGGCTGGGTCAAGGCTTCGACAGGGACCGGCTGCACACCGAGGCCGTGGCCGACGAGGGCGCGGCGGTCTCGGCGTGGTCGGTGTTCACGCGGAGGTTCGCTCAGGTGTGCGCGAGGCTGCCGTGACCGGCTGCGGGGCGGGCGCTGATGCGGCGGCTCGGCGCCGCCGTCCCACCGACGCGATGACGCTGGTGAGCACGCCCGCGAGAAGCCCCCAGAACGCGGACCCGATGCCGAGCAGCGTCACACCGGAGGCCGTGGCGAGGAAGGTGACGACGGCCGCCTCCCTGGACGCGGGGTCCGACAGGGCACTGGCCAGGGACGCCTCGATCGTGGCGATCAGGCCGACCCCGGCGACGGCCAGGACGAGCGCGTGAGGCATCGCGGTGAGCAGCGAGGCGACGGTAGCGCCGAGCAGGCCGACGCACAGGTAGAAGACGCCCGCCCACACGGCCGCGAGGTAGCGCCGCTGCCGGTCGGGGTGGGCCCCGTCGCCGGTGCAGATCGCGGCGGTCATCGCCGCCAGGTTGATGCCGAACGCCCCGAACGGCGCGAGCACCGCCTGCACGGCACCCGTCCACGTCAGGACGGGCGAGACGGGCACCTCGTAGCCGGACCCGCGCAGCACGGCGACCCCCGGCAGATTCTGCGAGGCCATGGTGACGACGAACAGCGGCACGCCGACGCTGATCAGCACCTTCCAGTCGAACTCGGGAGCCGTGAACACCGGCTGCGCGAGCGACAGTCGGACCCGTTCCAGATGCCAGCCCCCGGTCAGGACGGAGGCGACGACTCCGCCGCCGAGCGCGATGAGGACCGCGTAGCGCGGCAGCAGTCGACGCCCGAGGAGATACAGCACGAACACCGGGAACGCGATGGCGAAACTGCCGCCCATCTGGGAGAAGAGCCCCGTCCCGAACTCGAGCAGCACACCGCCGAGCAGCGCCGATGCCAGCGGCACCGGGATCCGGTCCATGATCCGCGCGAACCACCCCGTCAGACCGCTCACCATGATCAGCGCGGCGCTGAACACGAACGCGCCCACGGCCTTGGCCATGGACACCCCGCTCAGGCTCGTGGCGAGGAGCGCGGCTCCCGGCGTCGACCAGGAGGTGACGATCGGGGCCTTGTACCGCAGCGACAGACCCGCGCAGGTCACGGCGATCCCGACGCCGAGTGCCAGCATCCATGAAGAGACCTCCCGCGCGTCCGCCCCCGCGGCCCGCGCCGCGGTGAACACGAGGGCAGCGGTACTGGTCACGCCGACGGTGACCGCGATGAGCCCCGCCGCCACGGCCGAGGGCGGTGCGGTGGCGCGTATGCGGGCGAGCGGGGACATGCGGGCATCACTTCCGAAAAGGGGGTGCGGGAGAGCGGGTTCCGAGGGTTCCATAAACGGAACGTTCTGTTTGTGGAACACTAAGGACGCAGGTGGCGGCACGTCAAAGCACCGGTGGCGCAGAAACGGACGGAACCAGGCGAATGGGTCTGAACGACGAGGTGGGCCGCAGGCTGAAGCGGCTGCGGCAGGACGCCGGCCTGTCCCTGTCGGAGCTCGCGCGCCGCTCAGGCGTCGGCAAGGGCACGCTCTCGGAACTCGAGACGGGCCGGCGCAACCCCACCCTGGAAACGCTCTACGCCCTGACCACCGCGCTCGGCCGCCCGCTCAGCGCCGTCCTCGACGACCCGCCGCCCGGCGTCGCGGCCGGCGCGGGCGGAGTCTCCGGCAGCGCCGTCACCGCGGTCCTCCTGGAGCGGTACGAGGACGAGGGTGCGGCCACCGACGTCTTCCGCGTCACCATCGCCGAGGGCGCGACCCAGGAGTCGGCCGCGCATGTCCCGCACACCACGGAGAGCCTGATGGTGCTCTCCGGAACGGCGGTCGTCGGCCTGCCGGACGCACCGCAGACGGCCGGGCCCGGCGGCCACGCCCACTGGCCGGCCGACGCCCCGCACTTCTACAGCGCACCGGACGGCGAGGTCCAGGGCGTCCTCTTCGTCCGGTACCCCAAGGGCGCGTCTTCCAAGGGTGCTTCCTTGGAAGGGGCTTACGGCCTGCCCCGCGATTGATCGCGGGGCAGGAATGCCGGAACGGCGCCTCATCGTGAGCCCTGATCAGCGTGTCCCGGCCGGTATGACCCTCGGCCCGCAGCGTGGGGGCGGCCGTGGCACCGGCCCCCTTGGCGCCGACGAAGCCGGAGCCGTCAGGCATGCGTGACCTCCGCCATCTGGCACTGCGTGATGAGGGCACGCGAGACACGCGGGCGGCGAGCTGACCCGACCGCACCGGGCACAGGATGTCGGGTCCGGCACAGTGGGACTTCCCTAGCGTGGAGACCAGTTAGGAAAGGACGGCCAGGAGTGCTGGAGCGGCTGAATCAGGCCATGGACTACATCGAGGAGCACCTCGATGAGCCCATCGACGCGGCTGAGCTGGCCCGTATCACCGTGACGTCGGAGTACCACTTCCGGCGGATGTTCTCCGCGCTGGCGGGCATTCCGCTCTCCGAGTACATCCGCCGCCGGCGGCTGACGCTCGCCGGGGCCGAAGTGCTCGTCGGGGAGCGGACTCTGCTCGATGTCGCGGTGCGGTACGGGTACAGCTCGAGCGAGGCGTTCGCGCGCGCCTTTCGCGCCGTGCACGGGGTCGGCCCCGGCGAGGCGCGGCGGACGGGTGCGGCGCTGCACTCCCAGCCGCGGATGTCCTTCCGGCTCATCGTAGAAGGGAGCAGCAGCATGCGGTACCGGGTAGTGGAGAAGGACGGGTTCAGGCTCATGGGCAGGGGGACACAAGTCCCGCTGGTCTACGAGGGGATGAACCCGGCCATCGTGGAGTTCGTCAAGAGCATCGGCAAGGAGACGCTGGGGCGCTGGGAGGAGTACGCAGACGGGGAGCCCGGCGGTGTCGTGGCCGCTGTCAGCAACCACTCCGCGGACGACGCGGAGGGCACCGAAATCGACTACTTCCACGGGGTGGTGAGCGACGCGGAGGTGCCCGGCGCTTCGGACAGCCTTGACGTCGAGCCGGGGACGTGGGCGGTGTTCGAGTCCTCGGGCCAGTTCCCGCTGGCGGTGCAGTACCTCTGGCGAGACGTGTACACGCAGTGGTTCCCGTCGAACCCGTACCGGAGCCGGCCGGGTCCATCACTCTCGCGCACGCGGGTGTCCGAGGACGGCACACACGCGGACGCGGAGGTGTGGATTCCGGTGGAGCGGGTCAGCGGCTGAATCCCTACGTTGGCTACGGGCTTGCGGAGCAGCCCGCCGTATTCGTACAGCCGCTTGTTCGGCTTACGCCCCCGCGATTGATTGGGGTTCGGCCGTGACAGGAGGCGGGCCGTGCGGGTTCTTCGAGTGTGATCAAGAAGCACATCCGCACGGCCATGTCTGCGGTCTGTCGTGGCACCATCTCGGCGAGTTGATCGAAGAACTCGCGCCACGCTGGCAGGCACGCTGTGAGTCCGGACGACACCAGCGGCGCCGGGGCGCCCGTCGACGGCACCGGGGAGCCGGGCCGAAGTATGAACTGGCCTTCACCGACCGGGTGCTGGCCACTTTGGTCCACCTGCGCACCGGTCTGACCCACGAGGCCCTGGCCGTGCTCTACGAGGTGGGATCATCCACCATCGGCCGGGCGATCAGCGAGATTCGCCCGCTGCTGGCCGAGCGTGGTTTCGCCGTGCCCGATCGCCCCGGATTGCGACTGCGCACCCTGGCCGACGTGTTCGCCTACGCCGAGGCGGAGAACGTCACGCTGCGGATCGACGGCACCGAGACCCGGGTGCGACGTCCGCAAGCGCACTGTCCAGGACGGCGGGCGTTCGTCTCCGGCAAGCGCAGGCAGAACACGATCAAGACCACCACGATCAGCGACCAGCAGGGGCGCACCCTGTACTCCGGCGCCGTGCGGCCCGGCCGCATGCATGACCAGACCGCGATCCGCACCGAGGCATCGCCGAGCAGGTCCGTCTCCATCCGGAAGTGGACGAGGGCTACCGCGGTCTGGCCAACGAGTTCCCCGACCAGATCAGCGCCCCGCAACGGAAGCCGAAAGACATCGACAACACGCCGCTGACCGAGCGGTACGGGTGGCGCGAGCTGCGACGCCGGCAATCTTCCCGCCGGATCTGCGTCGAGCACGCCAACGCCGAGCATCGGCAGTGGCGGCCCCTCCAGCGGTACACCGGACGCCGCGAGGACTACGGCGAGATCCATCTGGCCGTCGCCAGCCTGGTCTCCGACCGCGCTGCCCGGCGCATCACCCGACACCAGCAGAGCACCGAACTCGTGCCCGCCCGCACGATGGCCCGCTGGCCACCCGCCCAGCCGAACCCAGGCCGGCACACCCCGATATCAATCGTGGGGCAGCCCGTTAGCGGCGCGCAGGAGGAGGATCTGGTCGGTGTGGCGGGACAGCCGGGCCACGATCTGGGCGGGGTGGCGTGGGACCGTTCGCTTGGGTGCCGGCCGATTTGAGCTACGGCGACCGTCAAGCGTCCGTTTGGCGAGCTTGGCCCAGCACTCGCGTGGCGCGACGACCTCCGGGAGATGGCGGCGCGCTCGACGTTCGGGCCTTGCCGACAAGGGAAAGAACTTCTGGTTCCGCGGCTGCATCCGTAGGCCGATGGGACATCCGCCTGGGCCAACGACGCGTACCCGTACGCGGCGCGCCACCGCTTCGCGAGAAGCTTGTCAGTTCCATTGGAACAGCAAAAGGCAAAGGCAAGGAGAGCTCTCTCCTTGCCACTTTCAACATATAGCGCGCTGGGGGGCTTGCCGCAAGACCCGGGTCACAGCGCAGAATCGTCGGCCGATGCCACAACCTGCGGAAATGAGGGCACGACGTGCGTGTGCTGTTGTCGACGTATGGGGGACGCGGTGACGTCGAACCAGTGGTGGGACCGGCAGTGCAGTTGCGGGTGCTCGGCGCGGAGGTGCGGGGGTGCGCGCCGCCCGACTGGGCGGCGCGGCCGGCCGACTCGTCAGAGGGAAGGCAACCAGGGATGAGGACGTGCCCGACAAGAGGTTCGACAGAGCTGCAGGCGCCGGTTATTCGATTGGCCACCGCAGTGCACCGGAGCACGGCTGCCTCGAAGGTATCGCAATGATTGAGCAGTACGTGCTGGATCTTCAAGAGGTTGACGAGATGCAGGTCGCGGTCGTTGGTGGCAAGGGCGCGCACCTGGGCGGGCTGTCGCGGATCGAAGGCATCCGCGTGCCGGGCGGCTTTTGCGTGACGACGGACGCCTTCCGGCGGATCATGGCGGAAGCGCCGTCGATCGACGATCGGCTCGATCAACTGTCGCGCTTGAACCCGGACGACCGGGAGGCGATCCGCACGCTCAGCACGCAGATCCGCCGGACCATCGAAGGGATCGCCATCCCGGGCGATCTCGCGGCGGCGATCACCCGCGCGCTCGCCCAGCACGGCGAGCAAGCCGCCTACGCCGTCCGATCCAGCGCGACGGCAGAGGACCTGCCGACGGCCTCCTTCGCCGGCCAGCAGGACACGTACCTGAACATCGTGGGGCCGACGGCGATCCTCCAGCACGTCAGCCGGTGCTGGGCCTCGCTGTTCACCGAGCGGGCCGTGACCTACCGCCAGCGGAACGGCATCGACCACCGTACGGTCCACATGGCCGTGGTCGTGCAGCAGATGGTCTTCCCGCATGCGGCCGGCATCCTGTTCACGGCCGACCCCGTCACGGGCAACCGGAACGTCGCCACCGTGGACGCCGGCTTCGGCCTCGGCGAGGCCCTGGTCTCCGGCCTGGTGAACCCGGACGTCTTCAAGGTGCGCGACGGCGAAGTCGTCGCCAAGGAGATCGCCGCCAAACAGCGCGCCGTTCACGCCCTGCCGGCCGGCGGTACGCAGGAAATGGCGATCGACTCGCAGCGGCAGGAGCAGCCGGCGCTGACGGATGCGCAGGTCGTGCGGCTCGTGCAGCTCGGGCGGCGGATCGAAGCGTACTTCGGCAGCCCGCAGGACATCGAATGGTGCCTGGTCGATGAGGGCTTCCAGATCGTTCAGAGCCGGCCGATCACGACGCTGTTCCCCGTCCCGGAGACCGGCGACCAGGAGAATCACGTCTACGTCTCCGTCGGTCATCAGCAGATGATGACCGACCCCATGAAGCCCCTGGGGCTCTCCATGTGGCAGCTGACGGCCATGGTGCCGATGCACGAGGCCGGCGGGAGGCTGTTCGTCGACGTCACCCGGCGCCTGACCTCGCCCGCGAGCCGCGCCGGCCTCCTGGACGTCATGGGAAGAGGCGATCCGCTGGTCAGGGACGCGCTGGAGACCGTCCTCGACCGCGACGGTTTCGTCCCGTCGCTCCCGGACGCGGGTCCCGGCGGGCCGCCGGCCAGCGGTGCGTCCGTCCCGATCGAGACCGATCCGGCCATCGTCACCGGGCTGATCGAGCGCAGCCAGGTGTCCATCGCCGCCCTGGAGCGCGACATCCGGACGAAGACCGGACCGGCGCTGTTCGACTTCCTGCTGGAGGCCTTCGAGGAGCACAAGCGAGTCCTCAGTGATCCGCTGAACCTTCAGGCGATCATGGCGGGGATGGAGGCCACGTGGTGGCTCAACGACAAGCTGCAGGAGTGGCTGGGCGAGAAGAACGCGGCTGACACGCTGACGCTGTCCGCCCCCGACAACGTCACGTCGGAGATGGGACTGGCGCTGCTCGACGTCGCGGACGTGATCCGCCCGCAGCCGGAGGTGGTGGCGTTCCTGCAGGGCGTCGAGGACGAGGGCTTCCTGGACGAGCTGGCGAAGGTCGCGGGCGGGGCCGAAGCGCGCGACGCCATAGAGGCCTACCTCGACCGGTACGGCATGCGCTGCGTCGGCGAGATCGACATCACGAGGCCACGTTGGCGCGAGCGCCCCACCACGCTCGTGCCCGTGATCCTCGACAACGTCAGGAACTTCGAGCCGGGCGCCGCCGAGCGGCGCTTCGAGCAAGGGCGGCAGAAGGCGCAGAAGAAGGAACACGACGTGCTGTCGCGCTTGCGAGCCCTGCCGGATGGGGACCAAAAAGCCGACGAGGCCAAGCGGATGATCGACCGGGTCAGAACCTTCATCGGGTACCGGGAGTACCCGAAGTACGGCATCGTCAGCCGCTACTTCGTCTACAAGCAGGCCCTGCTGGAGGAGGCCGAGCGCCTCGTGCAGGCCAACGTGTTTCCTGAGAAGGAGGACATCTTCTACCTCACGTTCCAGGAACTCCACGACGTCGTGCGCTCGAACCAGGTGGATGACCAGCTCATCCAGCAGCGCAAGGACGCCTTCCGGTCGTACCACGCGCTCACACCGCCCCGGGTGCTCACATCGGATGGCGAGGCCGTCACCGGGGCGTACCGGCGCGACGACGTGCCGGCTGGCGCCCTGATCGGCCTACCGGTTTCCGCCGGGACCATCGAGGGAAGGGCCCGCGTCATCCTTGACATGGCGGAGGCCGATCTCGAAGCGGGCGACATCCTGGTCACGACCTTCACGGACCCCAGCTGGTCGCCACTGTTCGTCGGAATCGCGGGCCTGGTGACGGAGGTGGGCGGCCTGATGACCCATGGCGCAGTGATCGCCCGGGAGTACGGTTTGCCAGCCGTCGTGGGCGTGGAGCAGGCCACCCGGCTGATCCGGGACGGGCAGCGGATCCGCGTGCACGGAACCGACGGGTACGTCGAGCTCCTGCCTTGACCGACCACACCGAGAAGCCCCATCCGTAGTTCCGACTAAACAACGCCAAGCAGTTGATGACCACCCCACGACCGCCGCCCGCAACGCGCACACGACCCGTAACTGTTCTTCACCTGGGAAAGTGCCTCTTCCGCTACCACGTACAGGACCCTCAGCACGTCCTATCGTTGCAGCTCAGAGGCACTTTCTACTTTCTCGATCACCTATCGGACAGCGCCCCTCGTGAAAGCCCGAGGCTAGGTGCATGCCCCGCGAGGGCGAGGGAACCGGCGCAGTGGGGCCGCTGGGCTGGATCAAATAGGCACGGACAGGTGTCCTGTGACAGTGAACCTTGAGCTCGTGCCATCGAATGCTGGCGGGCACGTTCGCGAGTCAGCGAAGTCTGAGCTCCTCGGTCCGCCTGTGGCGGCCGGGGTGGGGCAGGCCATACTGGCGCAATGGGCAGACCGCAGACGATCGATGAGTACATCGAGGGCTTCGCCGGGCAGGGCCGCGAGATGCTTGGGCAGGTACGGGCAATGGCCCGCGAGGCGGTCCCCGAGGCGAGCGAGGCGATCAAGTGGGGCCATCCCGCGTGGGTGCACCCGTCCGGGACGATCCTGTTCATGGTCAGCGGCCACGCGAAACACGCGAACGTCGTGTTCACCCCCAGCACCCGCGAGGCGTTCGACGCCGACCTCGCCGACTTCGCCACTGGCAAGGGCTCGGTCAAGCTCCCGTACGGCCAGCCCGTGCCGGGCGACCTGCTGCGCCAGATGATTGCGTTCCGCATGCGCGAGCACGAGAACGACGGCGTGCTGTGGACGTGACGACCGTGGTACGCCCCTCCTGGCACGGGCTGTCACCACGGCAAGCGGCAGCAGGCACGTCACCAAGTCCTCCCACAGAGCGATAGTCCGGGCATCGCTGGACGTCTTCGGCGCACAGGCGCCGCTGTGACCGGCGGCTACCGTCACTCAAACTCCGATGGCACGAGCTCAAGGTTCACTGTCACAGGACAACAGGTTGGCCCCAGGATGGCAGCGGGCGCACGCCTTCGGACTGGGTGGTGCAGATGTCCCTCGGGTCGCAGCATCCCGTAGCTGTGCACGTCGGCGGCTGCCACATGGCGGGGAAGCGGTTCCGTGGCGTGCCGCGAGAGGCCGCTGTGCGGGCGCTCACCGAGGGCGTCGGGACGTCGGTCAGGGGCGGGCGTTCAGGGCGTCATCTTTGCGTCACACACTCTTGGCATGCGCATCAAGAGGCTGGCTGGCGTGTGTCAGAAGTCTCGGCACTCCACCGGGCTCGGGCGGCTGTCATGATGTGCCGCTCTTGCCTCGAAGTGGCGAGGGCCCACGGACGGAATACCCGGGGTCGCCGGCGCGCCGGACCTGGCCACCGCGCTTCAGCGCGCGGAGGAGGCCGGGCTGACGCACCTGAACCTGGACGGCACCGCGGTCCGCACCGAGCGCGTCGCCGCCCCCCGGCCCCAACGGCGCGGACCTGTGGTGGTCTGGACGGAAAGAGAAATTTTCTCGCATGTGCGCAGTACCTCATGATTCGTGGGTCTGCGGATGTGCCGGAAGCGGCCCCTTGTGTATCCGTCCTGGCCGGGTATGGTCTGATGTCGGCTCGGCCAGGCGGTTGTGCGTCGTGGAGCCGTGAGGATTTGTCGGCGAAGCGGAAACTCGCCCCGCGCCTTGGATTTCCGGCTGTCTGTCCGCGGAGGTGGCACGGAGGGACATGCTGCTCGCAGGGTGAACTGGGGTGCATGTCACATCAAGGGGACTATGTCCGCTGCGTATTGGCATGTTGACTGAGTGAGCAGCGTACCGACGGATCCAGACGATGAACGAGGGGCACGCTCCGTTTCGGATGTGCGCAGACAGACCGACAGGCGTTCGGCGCGAGGCAGACCATGGAGGCTTCGACTGCTACGCCGGCCGACGGCGGCAGCTGCGGCGGGGGAAGCATTGCAGCAGGACCCCGCTCCTGGCGGTCGGTGCGTCCGGTGGTCTCGGACGGCTCGGCGCATGGACTGAGCGGTGAGCTGCCCGACGCCGTACGGCAGTTCGGCCCGTGGCACGCCTGCGACGGCTTTCTGTCCGGACCGCCGGGCATGATCCGCAGCGGCGTCGACACCCTCGCGGGGATTGGCATCCCCTCCCACCGGAGTCGGCACGACTCCATCGAAGAACTGGTCGCGGCTACTCCCGGCCACGGTACGAGGGCCTGAAGGAGACACGGAAGAACGTGGACGGGCATGTGAACCTGGACGGGCACGGGGGCTGGGACAGGAACGAGGACCCGGATCGGAAGACTGTCCCGGGCACTGCCCCGGGACAGGCCGGTGGGCCGGAGCCAGGTCCCGAGGGGTCCGCCGCAGCGCGCCCGGGAGTGGACACGCGGCCGCTTCAGGCCGGGCCCGACGGCACTGGGGCGGCCGCGTCCAGGGCCGAAGGTGCCGACCTGGCCCACGGCGGCGACGGTGCTCCGATCCAGCACCAGCGGGCCTTCGTACCACGCGGCCGCCACGCCCGACGCTCCCACCCTGACCTCCCGGGCAATGACGGCGAGCACCGGCTCCAAGAGCGCATGGGCACCACCGACCGCGCCGACAAGTTCTACGACGAGCAGGTGCTCGACCGGCTCAACCCGCGGATGCGGGAGTTCGCGGCACGGCAGGAGATGTTCTTCCTGGCCACCTCCGACCGCCACGGGGAGTGCGACAACACCTTCCGGGCTGGCCCTCCCGGCTTCATCCAGGTCTTCGACGACAGGACGCTGGCCTACCCCGAGTACCGCGGCAATGGCGTCCTCGCCAGCCTCGGCAACATCCAGGAGAATCCACACGTCGGCATTCTCATGATCGACTTCCTTCAGGACCGGATCGGCCTCCACGTCAACGGCCGGGCCCGTATCGTCCCCGACGACGAGTTGCGCCGCGCTCGTCCGGACCTGCCGGTCGACTCCGTGCCCGGTCGCCGGGCTCAGGTGTGGGTGGAGGTCACGGTGGAGGAGGCGTACATCCACTGCGCCAAGCACATCCCGCATCTTCAGAAGGTCCCGGCACGCGGGGGCCGCGCGTGGGGCACGGACGACCACAAGCGCAAGGGCGGTGACTTCTTTGGCGCGGCGGCCGAGGCGGCCGACCGCGCTCCATACCAGCGCCCGCGGCGCGAGGACGGCGATCTCCAGTCCTGGGCGCACCACGGGACAGAGGCCTGGCAGCGCGAGGCGGAGAGGGTGCTCGCCACGGCGGCGCGGCAGCAGGGCGCCGGTGCGGAGGAGGAGCCGTTCCGCGGCTGGTTCTGCTAGACCAGAGCCGTCAATGCGCCATGAAAACCCCCTCTGAGTAGGGAAGACAAGCGGCCCGCTCGCGCCCTCGCACGTGCTTTGCTCCCGAAGACAGAGCCGCGCGCCTGGGCGCACTCGGCCTGGTCGCTACGTACAGGGCATGAGCAAACGCCGTCCGTCCTGGGTGATCTATCCGGTGCCTGGTGGGAGTTGACCGAGCCGGTCCTGTCGCCCTGGCGGGCCGCGTGTCGCGGGTTCGGCATGAACATCGGCCGCCCCACCCCCAGCACGACCTGCGCACCATCGTGGGCGCGATCTGGTAAGCGGGCCGGACCGGCATGGCACATACAGTCCGCTATCGATCGATAGCGGAAAGTTCCCGAGATGCAGTGGCGGCCCGGCTTCAGTGAATCTGCACACCGCATGCGCAACCACGGCAAAGTGTGCGATGGATCTGCACATGGGCTCGTCGCATCGTGCTCTGTTGGTCCGGAGTGTCCTGTTAGGAGCGGCGATGGCAATACCAGTCACGTCCAGTGCCGTGCGTCATGCGAAGAAGTCACACCCAAGTCGTGTGCGCGTCTACACGGATGAGTTGCTTTTGCGTTGAACTGCCGTGGTGGGAGGGATCGTTTGTTGGATGCCTCGCGGAGTTCCGTGCTTTGATCCTTTGCACCGCGGGGTCGCGCGAAGGTTTCCGGAAACGGATGCCACACGCCTGCGGTCGAGGCCCGCTATCCGTCCCCAGCGGGGCCGCCCCCCTTGTGGATCATCCATACGAAGGGAAGTTTCATCATGAACTCCGCTCCCCAGGTTGAGACCGTTGAGATCTCCGACGCCGAACTCGACAACGTCTCCGGCGGCCTGAGCCCGCACGCCAGCGTCGTGGCCGGCCCCGCGGCGGTTAGCGACTCGGCCGTCCTGGCCCAGGTCGACGCAGTCAAGAACGAGGTCCTGAGCGCGGCCGGCCAGTACCACCACGCCAGCGCCAGCGTCTCCTTCTGATCGGTGGCCTGAACGCCTGTCAGGGAGCACCTGCCAACCGGACGGTGCTTTCTCCTGTTGGTTCACCCCCTGGATTACGTTTCATCCCGTGATGCAGGGTCGCGCCAGGACACGGCGGCTTCGCCGGTGACGCGGCGGGCCATCAGGCCGGTCATGGCGAGGTGGATCGTGGCTTCGGAGCGGGCGGGCAGGGTCTCGTAGTCGCGGGCCAGGCGCCGGTGGAATATCAGCCAGCCCAGCGTTCGCTCCACCGCCCACCTGCGCGGTAGCGGGGTTAACCCCCGAGCGGCAGGCGGATGTTGGACGATTTCCATGTCGATGCCGAGACCGGCGGCATGCTCGACGAGGTGCTGGCGGTAGCCGCCGTCCACCCAAGACTTACGGATCATGGGGTGGGCGCCGGCCACCGTCTCGATCCGGCGGGTGCCGGCCACGCTCGCGGGGGTGACCAGCACCGCCAGCAGCAGTCCGAGCGTGTTGACGATGCTCCGCTTCCTCCCGACGATCTTCTTCGCCGCGTCCGCGCCCTGGCTGGAGGCGGGAGCCGGTGGAGGTCTTCACGCTCTGGACGTCGATCAAACAGGCCGACGGCGGTACCTGGACCGAAGTGGTGCGTGGAGCCGCCCCCGCTCCGGTCGACCGGCGAGGGATCCGTGTCGATCCTCCTTTCACAAGGGCCAACTCGCCGCTCAGACGCGGCCATCAGTGCAGATCAACCTTGCGTTAGCCGTTGTCAGTTGCTCGCGACACCCAGACATGATTGCATCACACATGATGTTGTGACGGTAGTCACATCACGGCGCTGTGCCTACATTCTCCGACGCGTTGAGATCGTCGACCGGGCACGGCAAGGACAAGAACCCAGAACGGCAATCGCCCACCCCAGGCGGGCGGTGCGCCGGTCAGGAGGGAGCAGCGTGGCTTGCTCGCACACCTCAGGATGTCCCCTTTTCCCCTTACTCAGGGCGAGCTTGCAGGGTTGGCGCGACTATTACTGCGACAGCGAGGATCGGTATCGCGACTGTGCGCGCTACAAGTTGGCACTTATCGGCGAGCGCGTGCCCATCAGCCTGCTGCCCAACGGGCACCACGCGCATCACCTCCAACCCGTAGCCGACGTGGATCCTTCCGGCGCGGCGGCCGACCCGAGGCAGACACCTCGGCAGGCGCCATCACAGCCCAATCCGTGGTCAGCGGAGACCACGGCCCCGTTTGAACCAGCCCCGCCGCCGGCACAGGCCCATCACCAACCGTCACCATCCGCACACAATCTCCAGCCACAAGACCGCCTCGCTCGACACACGCGGCAAGCACCCCGCTCAAGGCGCGGCTGGTGGGCTCGCCTCGTCGATTGGATGAGAGGACCCGCATGAGTACCTACTGGCCCTGGTGGGCGGGCGCTATCGGGCTCGCTCTGGTCACCATCGCCTACACCCTCGCCACCGATCGGTCTTTCGGGGTGTCGTCGGCGTGGGATCGCGTGTTGCATTGGCGCAGTGAACGCCACCTCGAGCGGCTGGAGGAGGAGTTCACCGACGATCGTGCTCTCGCCGAGGCGCTCGCCGCAGCCACCGCCGAGCACTTCGGGACCGGCCCCGGTGCGCCCACCTCGCCGCACAGTCCGTATGAGCAGACGCAGCCGCAGGACCCGAACGGCGAGCCGACGTCGGCTGAGAGCCCCTCGGTCACGAGCCTGCGCCCGGTTCCGGTGGTCACCCAGGCTGCCCTGCTGGTGTCGATTTTCCTCGGCGGATGGATCGCCGCGGTCACTTCCGGGCGGTTCCAGTTCCGCTTCGATATGGGCCCGGGGTTTCGGAACCTGGTCACTGCCAATCCGACCGCCATGATCGCCCTGTTGTTCGTGGGAGGCGTGCTGGTCGGCTTTGGCACTCGACTGGCCGGCGGGTGCAGCTCCGGCCACGGACTTAGCGGCTGCGGTCGGCTGAGCCCGGTCAGCATTGTCGCAACCGCCGTGTTCTTCGGCACCGCCGTCGTGGTGTCGTTCCTCCTGTGGAAGGTGATCTGATGCGTACCCGGGGCGCAGTTCTGCTGGCCACCGTCATCACCGGACTGGCCCTCGGCTATACCGTCACCAACATCGGTTTTGGCGACTACGCCGAACTCAACCGCATGTTCACCTTCCAAGACCTGCGCATGTTCCTCGCCTTCGTCGGCGCCGTCGTGATCATCGTGTGTGTGTTCGCTCTGCTGCGGGTCCGCCGCACCCCTGGGCGCATCCACGCCGGCGTGATCCCCGGGGCGGTGTTGTTCGGTACGGGCTGGGCGATCTCAGGTGGATGCCCGGCAATCCCGATCATCCAGGTCGCCAGCGGGTACCTGCCCGCCGTGGTCACCATCGCCGGCGTCGCCGTTGGTATGCGGCTGTGCCGCTGGGCCAACGCCCGATACTTCCATCTCGACCGCGGCTCCTGCGGGCTGTGACCAAGGGCGCCCGCGGAAGGCATCCTGCTCTCGGTGTACGAGCCCGGCCCGAACGCCGCCCCTCGCCTGCCATCTCTGCAGTTCAGCCCGGTTCATCCAGCCCCTCACGAATCACCCAATGAGGCACCCTCACAGGATCTGCACCCAAAGGAATTGACTGGGGCCGCCCCTTCATCAGGGGCGTCCGCCAACGTGGCGGACCCTGGCGGTCCCTCATGTCACAGCCGGTACGCTGGGCCCGGCTGCGGCATCCCACCATCACCCCCACCTACGCGGTGTCGGCCTGCGGCGATCGAGACGTCTCACGGCATGAGGGTGAAAACAGGTGCGGATAGCGGGGCGGTACGAGCTGCACGACCCGATCGGGCGAGGCGCGATGGGGGAGGTTTGGCGGGCCTTCGACGAGAGCCTCGGCAGACCGGTGGCCGTCAAACTCCTGCTACCGCAGGACGCCGATCCCACGGCCGCCTCGCGCTTTCGCTTGGAGGCCCAGACCGCGGGGCGACTCAACCACCCTCACCTGGTCGGCGTCTTCGACTTCGGCGAGTACGAGGACCGTCTGTTCCTGGTGATGGAGCTGGTCGGCGGCGACAGCCTCGCCCGCCACCTCGCTTCCACCGGGCCGATGCCCGCCGGGCAGGTGGCCCGCATCGCCGCCCAGGCGGCGGCAGGGCTCGCCGCCGCGCATCAGCAGGGTATCGTCCACCGCGACATCAAACCTGCCAACCTCCTCCTGGACGCTGACGGCACCGTGAAGATCGGCGACTTCGGCATCGCCCGGTTCCTCGACGACCCCGCAGCCGCCCTCACCACGACCGGGCAGATCGTCGGCACCAGCCTCTACCTCGCCCCCGAGCGCGCCCTGGGGCAGCCCGCCGATCCGGCCTGCGACGTGTACTCGCTGGGCTGCGTGCTGTACCAACTCCTCACCGGCCGCCCGCCGTTCCGGTCCGACACCGCCGTCGCGATCCTCCACCAGCACCTCGACGCCTCCCCCGTACCACCCCGGCAGCTCGGCGCCGAACTCCCGCCCGCCTTCCAGAACTACCTCCTCGGCCTCCTCGCCAAGCTGCCCGAGGACCGGCCCACCGCACAGCAGGTCGCCGACTGGTTCGCCTCCGGCGCCTGGCAGGGGAGGCCCGAGCCACTGCCCGCCGCCGCACCGGCTGCCGATCAGCAGGCGACGTTCCCACCTGCGCCAGGGCCGGGTCAGCCCCCGGGCCGATCCCGCACGATCCGGACGCCGGCCCCGCGACCACGTATCTGCTGCCGTCCGCCGCCAGGCACACGGCACGGCCACACGGTCCCACGGCGTCGGGGGCTGCTGGCGATCCGTGAACTCACCGCTCACCGCCCTGGAGCGGCCAGCGCGGTCGCCGCATCGGTGATCTTCCTGGCCGCTATGCTTGTCGGCATGCTGTTGTCCGCGCCCGAGGGCAGTTCGGCGGAGAATCCCCAAACCGACTCGCCCGGCCGTACGAGTCCCGCCACGGCCTCGGAGCCGAGCACATCCCCGACCCCACCCACTGGGCTACTCCCAACCAGTACCGCGGACAGGGCAGCGACGGAGAGCGCCGGCAGCGAGCGACAGGAGAGCGAGAAGGAGCAGCAGAAGAAGCAAGAGCAGACGCAAGAGCGTCACGACAAGGATGCGAATGAGGACGAGGACGACTGACCAAGAAGGCAGCGTGTTACTGGTCCGGGGCGTGGTCGTAAGGTCAGTGCATCGTGCAGGTACCGGTGGGCGATTGGCACGGACACTGCGTCGTCGCGGGGAGTTGGGCGACGCGTGTGCCAGCGACGAAGCGCAACACCAAGACCGACGCGACAGCGGAACGACCCCCCACCTGCTGACGGTTGCTGACCGGCACGAACACAGCGGCCCGGGGTCATTGCCACAGCAGCCGGGCGCTCGGCCCCTTCGAGCAGGCACGTCGGCTCACGGCTTGGCCTGAGTTCCGGGACCGACCGGTCCACAAACGAGCACCGCCGCGACGGCGCAGATGCCAGGGCCAGCGATGTGCGGGTCCCGCCGGTCATTCCCGATCCCGGTCAGAGGGGGGAATGAGACCGCGGACGGTGAACGCCGCCGCGATCGAGGGCTCGCGTGGTGAAAGGCACCAGGGCGCCCAGCAGAGCCCAGCCGGCCAGGGCCGGGAACAGTCCGACCTGCAGAGCGCGTTGCCCGGACCGCGAGGTGGTGGCCTTGGCCGAGGCGCTGTCGCGCGGCTGACAGACTGGCCCTGCCCGCGGGGACTTCAGGAGGGGAGCGGGATGGGGACGCGTACGAAACGGTGGCTGACCGGTGGGTGGCTGGTGCTCGTACTCGGCAGTTGGGCTTTCACAGAGTCAATCGACGATGGCATCGAGCCGACGTCGGGTCCGCATCCCGAACCGTCGTCCTCTGTTTTTCCACTTCCCTCAGGGTGCCGGGCGCCGACACCCACGCCGGAATCTAACGCGGACAGCGACGAGTATTCCATCGCTGTCATCTGCAAAGAATCGACGGAGGATTGACAGCGCCACTGCCCCTGACCGGCGGGTCGGGCCTCGGCCATGCCCCACCAGACCGTGCCCCCCAGGAGCGCCAAGGATCCCGTGACGAGCGTGTTGAGCCTGGAGCGCGCAGGGGCAGGCCAGCACGGGGGGGACCAGCCTGACCCTGCGCGCGAGGCCCGCGTACCTCCCTCAGAGGGCGGGCCGGTTGACCCTCGTGATCGGGTCAACTCCTACTGCGCCTCAAAAGCCCGGAGTGTCACCCACGAACGCGGATCACCCCGAGGCCAACACCTTTGCACAGAGCCACCCATATCTGTTTCGCGAGTCAATCACGAAGTCTCCGCACCGCTCTCGTCACTTGAGTCCCCGGCCGGGACTGTGGTGCCGGTGCGGTAGTGACGTCGGTGGCGTGGATGGCTGCCGCCAACGCCAATGCTGCGGCGGTGACTTTCCCCCTGATCGTCATGGGCGGTGGATAGCAGCCGTAACCGGCTGGGGACGTTGGCCTTTATGGGGCCGTTTTCCAGGGGTTATCGGCGTCCGCCGAGGCGGTCGTCGTGGATGTGTCCGGCCACGGTGGCGAGCCAGGGCTGCGGCCGAGGCGGCGCCATACCGCCGACGGACCGGCCCGCCAATAATGGGCCAACGGCTGTCAACGGAAGTGGGGACTCGTGTCGCCGCACCTGCGCAATGGCCCGTACGGCTACGGGCTCGTCACCAAGACCCTGCACTGGCTGCTCGTCGCCGCCTTCACCGCGCAGTTCGCCGTCGGGTATCTGCTGGACGGCGAGGAGAGCGGGCACGGTCGCGGGAGAGGACGGGGCCGGGGCGGCGAGTCGGGACACGGACGGGGGCAGGGCCGGGGCGGCGGGTACGAGGTATTCGGCGACGACAGCCTGCTCACCCTGCACGTCGCCCTCGGCGCGACCATCCTCGCCCTCGGGCTCGTCCGGCTGCTCTGGCGTCTCACCACCCCGCTGCCGCCGTGGGCGCCGACCCTGACGGCCGTCGAGCGGCGCCTCGCCACCTGGACCGAGCGGGCCCTGCACTTCCTCACCTTCGCCGTCCCCCTCAGCGGCCTCTGGCTGATTGCCGCCGACGACGACGCGCTGCCCTGGCACATAGCCGGGCATGTGGCGTTCTTTGCCGTCCTGGCGCTCCACGTGGGCCTGGCCCTCAAGCATCAGCTCCTGGACCGCGACCACCTCCTGCTGCGCATGCTCTGGGGCCGCACCACACCGTAAGAGCCAAGCCGCGCCACCGCGCCGGAGGGCGGATCACGTCGCCATTGCGCCCGGTAAAACGGCGCTGGGGAGCAGGGCTTGGCTCTTCCGGGCCCACCTCTCCCGCACGCGGGACCCATATTGGCCCCATCGGGCCCTCCGAGAGCCCCATCACCGAACTGGTTCAGACCACGTGACGATCAAGGAAACGACAAAGGCCAGGTCCGAAGCTATCTGACCTGGCCTTTTCACTGAGCCGCCTACGGGATTCGAACCCGAGACCTACGCATTACGAGGACCTGCAAGATCGTGACGGTCGCTGACCCGTGATCACGCTCGATCCATATTTCCCTGGTCAGAGACTTGCAAGGCTCAATGGCGTGCCGCTTCATCCAATGAGTGCTGAATCGTCCGCTCTGAGCTGACCCCGGTTTCGTGGAGTCCCTGAAGCCAGGCTTATGATCCTGGCGTAAGGAGAACCACGCAGTGCCAGCACCACGTAAATACCCGGACGAGCTCCGCGAGCGGGCCGTCCGTGAGGTCCGTTCCACCCGCCGTCCCGTCGCGCATGTCGCGAGGGACCTCGGCATCCACAAGGAGGCCTTGCGGCAGTGAGTCCGCCAGGCCGAGGCCGATGCCGGTGAGCGGGATGACCACCGCCGAGCTCGAGGAACTCAAGCAACTCCGCAAGGAAAAGGCCGAGTTGAGGCGGGCGAACGAGATCCTCAAAGCGGCCAGCGTGTTTTTTGCCCAGGAGATCGACCGTCCCCGGACGAGGCCGAGCAGGTGATCGACCACCTGCGCGCGAAGAGCCTCGGGGTCGATCCCGTCTGCCGGGTGCTGGAGCTGTCTCCGTCGACATACTTCGCCCGCTGGCTACGACTACCTGAGCTGCGGCTGAACCTCACGAGCGGTGCGGTCTGGTCGGGCGCGGCACCGTCACTGCCGGGACCGTCACGTGCCGCAGACACGCGCGGCCCACTGAGCCAATCAGGGCTACCGACGAAATGCGGCTCGTGAGGTGACGGAATGCCGGTCGCGGAGTCAGCGAGCGGGCGGCGCGCGTCCGATCACGTTCGCGGCGCGGCAGCGTTCCCAGTTTGGGAACACTGCCGAACCACCCGGACCGGCGACGCCGGGGGACGGAGGTTCACCGGGAATCTCCACTGAGCCTGAGCACGATAGGTGTCGCATTTGCACGACAACTGTCGTAGGGAGCACGGAACTACGCCAGATCGATCAGGCCGCGAGCACGGAAGCCTCGGGCCCCGCGTCACCTCGCGGGTGCGACCGGTGCACACACGCCGCGCGGCGCCCGATGCCGGGCCCCCGGTCAGCTGGCTTCCGTCAGGGCCGCGTGCGCGGCGGCGAGAATCTCCTCGGAGAGCGGGGAGCCCTGGGTGGCCCGGGACAGGACCAGAGCACCGACCAGGGTGCACAGCCGGGCGAGGCCGCCCTCGCCGCCCCCGACGGCCTCGGCGGGGGCGAGGAACGCGGCGAAGTCGGCCACGCCCTCCGCGTAGGTACGGCGCGCCTCGCGGCCTTCGGGTCCGCGCGCGACATCGATGGCGAGAGCCGCGACCGGGCAGCCGTCCGCCGCGTTGTCACGGTGTTCGACGGAGAGGTAGGCGTCGATCAGGGCCCGCTGAGCGGCATCCCGCTGCCCGTCGTGCCGCTCGAGCCCGGCCGCATTGCGCCGTGCGATCTCATCGAAGGCGTGGGCGGTGACCTCATCGACGAGCGCTTCCTTGGAGGCGAACTGCTTGTAGAAGGCACCGTGGGTGAGGCCGGCCGCCTTCATGAGATCGGCGACGCTGACGTGGGTGCCCTGCTCCCGGAACAGCCGCGACGCGGTGTCCACCACCCGCCTGCGGTTCTCCTCCGCCTGCGCCTGCGATACGCGGCCCATGACCACCCTCCCATTTGGATGTCGACTGGCATCTATCGTAGACCCGTGTTTAGATTGTTGTCGCAATCTAATTGGCGCGGGTGTCCCGACGGCGCCCGAAATGATCTGGAGCGAGCATGGAACTCAAGAACGCGGTCGCGGTGGTCACCGGCGCCAACCGGGGCCTCGGGCGGCACCTGGCCGCCCAGCTCGTGGAGCATGGCGCCAAGGTCTACGCGGCGGCCCGCCGTCCCGAGACGGTCGACCTGCCGGGCGTCCGCCCACTGCGCCTCGACGTGACGGACCAGGAGTCGATACGGGAGGCCGCCCGCATCGCGTCGGACGCGACGCTACTGATCAACAACGCGGGCATCTCCACCGGCGCGACGCTGGTCGGCGGCGACCTGGACGAGGTACGTCGCGAGATGGAGACCAACTTCTTCGGCCCGCTCGTCGCCACACGGGCCTTCGCCCCCGTCATCGAGGGCAACGGCGGCGGCGCCGTACTCAACGTCCTGTCCGCCCTGTCCTGGTTCCACCCGGCAGGACTCGGCTCCTACGCCGCCTCCAAGGCCGCCGCCTGGGCGCTGAGCGACGCGAGTCGCGAGGAACTGGCGCCCCGCGGGATCACCGTCTCGGCGCTGCACGTCGGCTACATGGACACCGACATGGCCGCCGGCGTGCCCGCCGATCAGAAGGTCGCAGCCGCCGACGTCGCGGCCCAGGCCCTGCGCGGCATCGAGACCGGCCTGCCCGAGATCCTCGCCGACGAGACCAGCCGGTACGTCAAGCAGAGCCTGTCCGCGGCGCCCCAGCCGAACGCGGGCTGACGCTCACCCCCTCCACCACGGCACGACGGCCTTCCAGGCCCCCTTGCGCAAGGACTTCTCATGCGTTACACGACCTTCGGACACAGGACCGGACTGCGCGTGTCCGAGTACGCGCTCGGCACCGCGAACTTCGGCACCGGCTGGGGCGCAGGCGCCGAGCCCGACGAGGCCCGCCGCATCTTCGACCGGTTCGCCGAGGCCGGCGGCACCTTCCTCGACAGCGCCGACGGCTACCAGTTCGGCGAGTCGGAGGAACTGACTGGCAAGCTCGTCTCCGCCGACCGCGAGCACTTCGTCCTGGCCACCAAGTTCGCCCTCGGCGCCGCCCCGCAGCCGGACATCTCCAAGACCGGCAACAGCCGCAAGAACCTGGTCGCCTCCGTCGAGGCCAGCCTGAAGCGCCTGGGCACCGACTACATCGACCTGCTGTGGGTGCACTTCCCCGACCAGCTCACTCCGATGGAGGAGCTCCTGCGCGGTCTCGACGACCTGGTCAGCGCGGGCAAGATCCACCACGCCGCCCTGTCCAACTTCCCCGCCTGGCGCGTCTCGCGCGCGGTAACCCTCGCCGACCTGCGCAACCAGTCCCCCATCATCGGCATCCAGCACGAGTACAGCCTCGTCGAGCGCACCGCCGACCGCGAGCCGCTGCCGATGGCCGAGAGCCTCGGCCTCGGCGCCGCGCTGTGGTCCCCGCTCGGCGGCGGACTGCTCACCGGCAAGTACCGCACGTCCGCAGAAGGGCGCCTTAGCGACCTGGGCATGGTCATCCACACCGAGAGCACCGACCAGAAGACCGCCGTCGTCGACACCGTCCTGGCCATCGCCCAGGAGACCGGTGCGACGCCCGCCCAGGTGGCGGTGGCCTGGGTCCGCGAGCGCGCCGCCCGCTCCACGGCCACGCTGGTCCCGATTATCGGCCCGCGCAACCTCTCCCAGCTCGACAGCTACCTCGCAGCCCTCGACGTCCAGCTGACCGACGAGCAATACGCGCGCCTCGACAAGGTCAGCGCCGTGCCGCTCGGCGTACCGCACGAGGGCATCGCGGGCTCGCTGGGGCACCTCCAGGGCGGCGACGCGAGCAGCGTCATCACCCCGGTCGTGCCGGTGGCCTGAGCCCGGAAACACGGCCGACGCAGAGCTCTCCGCGCAGGCACTGGCCACTGCCGTGCCGACGCGGAGCGCGCGGACTAGAAGAACACCACAAACTGTCTCGTCCCGAGACAAGCCCCTCACGGACAGAACACCCCTCCCGCTTGGACGGGAGACCACACGAACGGAGATGACGATGAAGGCCTTCATGGTCGAGAAGTACGGTGATGCGGCCGGGATGCGCGCCGCCGAGATACCTGACCCTCAGGTGGGCGCCGACGACGTCCTGGTCAAGATCCACGCGGCGGGCGTCAACCCGCTGGACATGAAGATCCGCAACGGTGACCTCAAGGCGATCCTGCCCTACCGTCTCCCGCTCGTCCTGGGCAACGACCTCGCCGGGACCGTCGTCCGGGTCGGATCGTCCGTCGACCGCTTCGCCGTGGGCGACGAGGTCTACGCGCGGCCTGACAAGGACCGCATCGGCACCTTCGCCGTACTCATCGCCGTCCACCAGGACGACCTCGCCCCCAAGCCCGCCACGCTCACCATGACCGAGGCCGCCTCCCTCCCCCTGGTCGCGCTGACCGCCTGGCAGGCCCTGGTCGAGCGGGCCCACGTACAGCCGGGCCAGAAGGTCTTCATCCACGCGGGCGCCGGCGGCCTCGGCTCCATCGCCGTCCAGCTGGCCAAGGCACTGGGCGCGTACGTGGCCACCACCGCGAGCACCGCCAAGGTCGACCTGGTCAAGGAACTCGGCGCAGACGAAGTCATCGACTACCGCACACAGGACTTCACCGAAATCCTCCACGGCTACGACGTCGTCCTGGACTCCCTCGGCGGCGAGGACCTCGCCAAGTCCCTGCGCGTCCTCAAGCCCGGCGGCCAGGCCATCTCCGTCGCGGGCCCGCCCGACCCGGCCACCGCCCGCGAGCTCGGCGCGAACCCGGTCCTGCGCCTGGCCATCACCGCCCTCAGCGCCAAGACCCGGCGCCAGGCCAAGCGCCTCGGCGTCACCTACGCCTTCCTGTTCATGAAGGCCAGCGGCGCCCAACTCCGCGAACTCACCCCCCTCATCGACGCCGGGAAGATCCGCCCCATCGTCGACCGGGTCTTCCCCTTCGACGAGACCCTCCAGGCCATGGAGTACGCCGAGAAGGGCCGCCCGAAAGCCGGCAAGGTCGTCGTCTCCATGACGTGAGCACAGGGCACCGGCCCTGCCGGACGCCGAGAACGCCGCCCGCCACAACGAGAAGATCCCGCCCCACGCTCCTCTCTCCCACACCAGGACCCGATCACGAACGCACCGTCCAGCTCCCCCACGCCCACCCCGTCGTCGTACAAGAACGCGCCGACCCGCGCCGTGTCCGTGCACGGCGTGGACTTCGCCTACCGGCAGCACGGTCCGGACGACGGCGTACCGCTGATCCTGCTCAACCACCTGTCCGCGGTCCTGGACAACTGGGACCCCCGCGTCGTCGACGGACTCGCCGCCCGACGCCGCGTGATCACCTACGACAACCGCGGCGTCGGCGCCTCCGGCGGCTCCACGCCCGACACCATCGAGGCGATGGCCCGCGACACGGTGCTGTTCATCCGGGCTCTCGGGTACGACCGTGTCGACCTGCTCGGCCTGTCGATGGGCGGCTTCGTCGCCCAGGTCGTCGCGGCACAGGAACCGGACCTCGTACGGAAGATGATCCTCGCGGGCACGGGCCCCGCCGGAGGCCCCGGCATCGACAAGGTCACCTCCCTCACCATCAAGGACACCCTCAAGGCCGTCGCGACCCGCAGGGACCCCAAGCAGTTCCTCTTCTTCACCGCCACCGAAAGCGGCCGACGGGCCGCCCACGCCTTCCTGGACCGGCTGAAAGAGCGCACGGACGACCGCGACAAAGCCATCTCGCTCTCATCATTCCGCGCCCAGTTGAAGGCCATCCACCGCTGGGGCGTCCAGGCCCCCGCCGACCTGTCGCGCATCCACCAGCCGACCCTGGTGGCCAACGGCGAGAGCGACCGGATGGTCCCGAGCGTCAACACCCTCGACCTGGCGGCCCGGCTGCCCCAGGGCGAACTCGAACCCCTCTACCCCGACGCCGGGCACGGGGGGATCTTCCAGTACCACGACGCCTTCGTCCCACGGGCACTGGAATTCCTCGAAGCGTAGCCAGGCCGATGAGCGGCTGGCCGAACGCCGCCCCATTCGGCTGTCCGCCTCGCCGTCTTTCATCCCTGAAGGCTGCGCCACAAGGCCGTCGATATCCAGGCGGAGCGACGCAAGTAGATGCTGAGTGCGCGATCGGCACCACGCAGCCTCTCGACGAGCGGCGCCAGACGCTCCCGCGCTTCGTGCGCGTCCGCGGCATTGAGGAGTCGTACGGCGATCTGCATGACTGCACCCGCGGCCAGGGAGCCCGCGGGGGGCGCGGTGTAGGGCTTGGAGGTCGTCCGGGAGTGTTGAACATGGGCCGCGCCTGCGCGTCGCGGGCGGCGTGCTCCACGTCGAGCGCAGTGGCCAGGACCGGCGTTCCGGCGTAGTCGCGAGCCACTGGCCAGGACCGAAAGATCATGGCTACCACGGCTCGCAAGTCCGCGAAGTAGTGCGCGACGGGGACAGGCACCCCGGCGCTCATAGTGGCCTCGGGACCTTCTGCGGTGAGCAAGTCCGCTAAATGCCGCTGGACCTGGAGGAGCACGGCCGTGGTGAGCGTGTCGGGTTGCTCGGGGAGTGCGTCCTGCCGGGTCAGGTCTGCTCCGCAGACACCTGTGGGCTGCTCGGTCGGTGGTGCACACGCCTCCGCTGAGCGGCACTGCCACGGGTTCAGCGCGTCGTCCGTCAGACGCGCGATGGCGCTTGACGTGCCGGCGGACTGCGCGGGCGCTCCGCAGCCAGGGCACTCGTGGGCGAGGAGTCGTCGGTGCCTGACGCAGATGAAGGTCACGGGCAGGCGCCACAGCCGTTGCCAGGGGCCGCCGTGGCAGTCCTGGATGGGGGTGCCGTTCCCGGCGAGGCAGAGCGGACAGTAGCGCGTGGAGCGGGTCATCACCCACGGGTTGTCGTAGATCATCCGGGCTGGGGTGTTGCGTGGCGTGAACGCGGGGTTCAGTGGCCCATACCGCTGCCCGAGCGGAGCGAGGAGCATGTCGGCGACCTCGGCGGGCATCAGGAGGGTGGCGCGGGCAAAGACCGTGAGGTGGGCGTCGTCCAAGTGGTGCTGGAAGCTCAGGGGCAGGCGGGTGGGCAGACCAGGACTGCCGCCGGGTGCCAGACCGGTGCGGAGCAGGATCTCTGCGGGGGTGGTGCCCAGCCGATGGGCCAGGCGCAGCACGAATCCGGTGAGCGTCTCGTCGGGCAGCGGATCGAGGCTGCGGGGCAGGGAGCGCATGGTCAGCCGTTTCGTGGACCGCGGACGTAGATCTCGGGGCTCGGAGTGTCCGCTGCCTCCTTTGCGACTCCGAGCACCTGCTGCAGCGCAAGGGATGTGCCGGGGAGGCGTGCAAGGCGCCGGAAGGTGTCCCGGTTCAATGCGAGGGCGGCGTCGTAGAACGGGCGTAGCACTCGCTCTGTCCAGTTCTTGTCGCGGGCTTCGAGCACGGACACAGCGATGCCCAGTACCGCGCCCATGGTCAGGGCGGACTCCATAGGTGAGAGCAGCGAGTTGATCCCGTACGGGCCTTTCGATCCGCCCCGCCGCGTGCGGCGTCGGCTGTCGCGCATTCGCTGCACCGCTTCCCGTTCGATCGCCTGTGCCAGGGCGGGTGTCGCTGCGAAGCGGCTTGCCTCCGGCCAGGAGGCGAGGATCAACGTGGCCACCACCCGCAGGTCGATGAAGTACTGGGCGACGGGCACGAGTCGGCCACAACTCCCTACGCTCGGCGGCCCGTTGGTGGCCAGCAGTTCGTCGAGGCGTCCTTGGAGGGTCAGCAGCGCCTTGAGCGAGTCGGCGTCCTCCGGGATACGAGCTGGCCCGACGCGGGAGAGGTCGGCCCCGCAGACCGACAGGCGGACCCCGCCCGAGCCCGGAGCGGATGGCGATCGGCACTGGGCCGGGTGGAGCTCTTCCATCCCCGGGCGAGCGATCAGGCCGGCGCGGGCGAACTGACCAAGGGTGCGGCAAACAGGACAGACCCGATGGAGGAGCTGCCGGTGCCGAACGCAGGCGAAGACCACCGGCAGGCGCCATGACCGTCTCCAGGCACCGCCGTTCAGATCCTCTTGCGGGCTTCCGTCGCCCGCGAGGCAGGACGGGCAGTACTGGGAGGTCCGTACGAGGATCCATCGATTGGGGCGGTCCAGCTGCCGGGGACTCGTCCACGGGCGGTATCTCCTGCTCACCAGACCGTATCGATGCCCCATGGGGGCGAGCAGTAACTTGTCGGCCTCCGCCACGGTCAGCTGTGCCGCGCGTGCCGCCCGGACAAGGCGCGGTTTGTCCATGTCCACCAACAGCCAGGGCGAGACAATGCCGGGAGATTCTTCCGGGCCGTCCGTCAGGCCTAACCGGACGGCGGCTTGGTCCGGTGTCGTGCCGTTGTGCCGGGCAAGGCGGAGGAGGAAGCCGATGAGGGTTTCGTCGTCGAGCGGGTCGAGGCCGCGGGGCAGGGGGCGCATGCCGTTCCTCATTCCGCCTCCGCTGCAGGCATCTGCGACACGCCGCGGGCAGCGGCCCTGCGCGGCCGCGGAGCCAGGCCGAAAATGCGTCTCAGGGGCGGGGATGCCCCGAGATCGTTCACGTGCCTGGAGCCGAGCGCGTGGCATCCTTCAACTTCCCGCCGGTAGAGGGCTACGAGCTCGGCGCGCTCCGCTGAGTTGTCCGCCGCCTTGAGGAGGCGTTCCGCGATTCCCAGAATGGCGCCGGTCGCGAGTGCCGTGGCGGGAGGTTCGAGGAAGTAGTCACGGGCCGGAGCCCCCATGACCCGACTGCGAAGGCCCCGGGAGTTACGGTGGCGACGTGTCGCATCGCACTCAATGGCTCTGGCCAGCATCTCCGTTGCCGCCAGGGGGCGCGCCTGAGGCCAGGACCCGTAGATCAACGCGGCGACGGCCCGCAGGTCCATGAAGTACTGAGCCGCGGAGACGAGTTCGCCACAGCTTATGGTCTCGGCCGGCCCATCAGGGGAAAGAAGTGCATCAATGCTCCTCTGGACATTGATGATCTCCTCGTGTGTCGCAAAGTCCTTCGACATGCTGCGGCCACGCGGTTTGCCGGTCATGTAGGCGCCGCACACAGATCTTTCCCTGAAGTCGGCCTGGAAGACGGAGGAAGCGCGACACTGAATGGGGTGCAAGCCTTCATGGGTGGCATGCGCGATGAGCCCCTGCCTGGTGGCGTGGGCGGGGCGCCCGCAGCAGGGGCAGCAGCGTCGGAGCGTGCGGCGATGATCGACGCAGACGAAGACCACCGGCAGGTGCCAATGCCTTTTCCATGAGCCACCGAGTTCGGCGCCCAAGGGGTTGTCCTTCCCGGCCAGACAGCACTCGCAGAACTGGGTGCTGCGCAGGTGGACCCATCGGCGAGGGTTGGTGAGAAGTTGAGGCCCGTACCACGGCGCGTGCTGCTGATTCAGCGGTCCGTAGCGCTCTCCGAGGGGAGCCAGCAAGAGGTTCTCCATCGCGGGGAGCGAGAGGCCTGCCACGTGCGCGGCTTCGGCGAGCTTTCGCGGCGGGAGGGCAAGAAGTGACCCAGTTGGCACATGGATTCCCACCCGGTCCGCGAGGCCCATGCGCACCGCGATGGCCGCGGGTGAACTTCCCGTGTGCTGAGCGAGACGCAGCAGAAGTCCCACCAGCGATTCGTCCTCGAGGGGCACGAGCGTGCGCGGCAGGGGCGACGTTGGGTCATGCCTCGGCCGCCGGAGGAGTGCCGCGGTCGTCCAAGACCTTGTTGCGTCCCTTCCGGGGTTTCGATCTCTTCGTCTCCGGCTTCCGCCCCGGCTCCGACTCCGGGGAGGTGTCGACGTCGGGGATCTCTCCCGCTTCGGCGTCCCGTACGCCGTCCTTGCCCGGGTTTGCCCAGGTTGATGGTGATCTCGTCGAGGAGGTCGATGGTCAGGTCCTCCAGGCCGCTCTCCATGGCCTTGGTCAGTCCGTCCTCGACCAGGCGCCGCAGGAGACCGACGATGCCGTGGGTGCGGCGGTAGAGGTACTCGGGCATCCGGCCTTCGGAGAGCGTGCCGGGGCCGGCGTTGAAGAGTCGGATCTCGTTCTCGATACCGATGAGGTGGTCGATGAAGGCGCCGGTGCGCGCGTCGCTGCTGTAGTCGAAGGCGTCGAGGGTGACGATGTCGAAGCGGCGCTCGGTCTGGGTGGAGGCGTCGGGGTTGTAGCTCTTGCCCTTCTTCAGCGGGGCGTAGACCCACTGGTTGGTGCGGGCGTCGTGCCAGCCCTCCCTGAGCAGGCCGGAGCGGGGGATGTTCACGCCGATGAGGACGAGCGTGACGTCCAGGTCCATCAGGCTGCGGATCAGGTCGAGGGTGTCCTGGTCGTCTTCGCGGTGCATCTTCAGTCGGGTGATGTCGTCGATGATCAGGACTGTGGTGGCATGCGCCTTGATCGATTCGCGGACGTTGCGGATCATGCCGCGCAGGTTTCTGCCGTACGGGGCGCCGTAGTAATCGAGGATCGCCTCAGACAGGCCGATCGGGGTGGCCTTCACCGGGGTCTGGCAGTAGGCGACCGGTGCGATCAGGTCCCGGGTGCCGGGCATCGGGTCGAGGTAGCACTCGGGGTACTGCTCGTACAGGTCGCGCCAGGTGTCCTCGAACTCGGCGGCGGTGCGGCAGGCGGTCTCCGTTTTGCCCTGGTAGCCGCCGCCGTTGATCATCAGCCCGTCCAGGGTGCTCGGGCCGATGCGCATCGCGTTGTTCTGGATCCGTGAGCGCATCAGCGTAGTGACCACCTCGCTCATCGGGGTGTCCAGCATCTGCATGTTCACGTGCGTGGCCGCGCGGTGCAGGTCGTACAGCGACTTCTTACGAGGGCTCATCCGCCGGTACTCGGCCAGGGACATCTTCCTGACCGGCACGAACAGATCCCGTGTCCGGCGGAACTCCTGCCAGCCCTCGTGCCGGGTCCGGTCGGGCCTGGGGCCGAAGCGAAGGAACGGCACGACAGCGTTCGGCGGCTCCGGATGCAGGTCGCTCATCTCACGTCCCCTCTGTCGGCTGCGAGGCCGGATCGCCGGGACCGTCATCGTCGTCGGCGATGACGAAGAGATTGCGGCCCCGGCGGCTCGATCCCAGCGGGGCGGGCGCCGACGGTTGCCGCGAGGACGTGGCTGCCTCCCGCCGCCGGCGCCTGTGGGCGTCCAGGCTCTCGGTGGCCTCCCGGGCCCGCTCCCGCCAGGGCGGCTCCGTATCCGGTGCGCCAACAGCGGCCAAGCGCGTTGGCTCGTCCGGCTTGGTCGGCTGTTTCGGCCGGTCCGCGGCAGCCGCCCTGGCCTGGGTGATCTCCCGCGCGTGCTGCGTCCGCTGGGACTTGGTCAGCTGGGACGGCCACTTCTCGACCGGATCCACGGCCCCCAGCATCTCCAGGAGGATGGGGACAAGGTCGGCGTCGGAGCGCGGCTTGAGACCTGCTTCCCGTACCCGGGTGAGGAGTTCCTCGACCCGGGCATCCCCGAACGCCGGGATCTCGCCCTTTGGGGGCAGGCCCGTCCAGCGCAGTTCGTGCCACTCATGGGTATCGGGATCCTGGAAGTACACCACCCGCCGGTCGCGGGGTTCGCGGTGGATGACCCACTGCTTCTTGTAGCGGCCGCCGCGTGCGGAGTTTCTCTCGGGCGTGTGCAGCAGCTCGGCGTCGTACCAGAGTCCCTTGACCTTGACGCCCCGCCGGTAGATCCGCTTCACATGATGTTCGGGCAGGAAGCGGTAGTACGTCTCCGGGGACGGGATGTCCAGGTCGAAGCCCTCCTGGGCGAAGGAGGCGGCGAACAGGGTGTTGGGGCTTTGGTCACCGCCCGGATCCCAGCAGGGGGCGAACTCGCCGAGTATCCGGTTCTGCCACACCTTCACGACCCAGGTCGCGATGAAGTGTTCCATCTGGGCCATGGTGAGCACCGCGTCGCCCTCCGGGTCGGCGCCACGGTCGGCGACGTCAACTCCCGTGTAGCCGGGCAGCTTCTCGAACACCAGCGAGCGGATACCACCGAAGACGCGCTCCACCGCGGCCTTGTCCTGCGGACGCAGCACCCGCGCCGGCAGGATCCGGCAGCCCATCGCCTCCTGGACATCCACCAAGTGGTGATTGCGGTAGACCGAGCCGTGGTCGGAAGTGACGGTCTCGGGGGTGAAGAACGGCAGGCCGGCCACCTCGTACCCGGCGAACTCCGAGACCATGGCCGCCGGCAGCCCCGGATAAGGCCACTCCATGTCCTCGCCCCACTCCTCCCGCATCGGCAGCGGCAGCATGACGTCGCGCAGCACCATCGCGACGTCCACCGAGGAGTCCGAGACGAGTGTGAGCCGGAACGCGCAGATGGAGTGGGTGTAGACGTCCAGTGCCAAGGTGAGATGGACGGTGACCGGGTCACCGAAGACGTTCTCGCGGACCATCACCGGCAGGATCGTCGTGTCCAGCGCGACGACCTGGCCAGGGCGGGTCACGAGCACATGCCCGTTCTTGGTGGGCAGTTCGGCCGAGGGCTCGTACTTCAGCCGGGTACCGCCCGGCCCGAACCACTCCTTCCACACCCGCAGCAGCGTGTGATAGCTGGGGACCTCGATCTTCTCGCTCTCGTCCCTGGCCTCGTCTTCGTCTCGGTCTTCGCTCTCGAAGGTCTCCCGCACATAGCGCCGGATCATGGCCTCGCGGGTCCGCGCGCTCACCCGGGACCGGTGTCGCTGCGTCTCCGCCCGGACCGCGAAGATCGCCTCGCGAACCTCCTCGCTGACGCTCGGGTGTCCCCCGCTCGCCCGCAGCCACCGGTGATCGGCGCAGCCCACGATCCCGTACTTCCTGCGGCGCTTCTCCCACCGCTCCAGCGTGCGCACCCCGACGGTCGCGACGCCCAGGAGCAGCTTGGCCTCCTCGGGCCGCAGCACCGCCAGCTCAGCGACCTTCGCCGCCCTCCGCTCACCCAGCGTCGTACGGTCCGGGTCGTACTCGGGGCGCGGCTCCCCCGGCTCGGGACGGAACGGGTCACCGCTGCGGAAACCGCAGTTGACCTCCATCAGATGCGCGAAGCGCTGTTCCATCAAGGGCCGCTTCTCCGGCTTCACATCACTCCACGAAGCCGGCTGCCGCCCTCGGTTGGCGCCTTCCGCCGCCGTACGCGGCGACGGCCGACACTGCGGATGATTGACCAGGAAACGGAAGCTCACCCGCTGGCGCTCGCCGTCCCCGCGGACGAGCTGGACCCGCCCCAGATGCGGCTCCTGCCTCTCGACCAGCCACTCCACCTCGTCGAGCACCACGCCCGCGCCAGGCGAGAGATCCAGCGCCACCGCCCCCATCACAAGACGCCTCCTGCACGCACCACCCGCGACCTGTCCGTCAACGGCTGAGCAAGGTCGATCCCGAGCCTGCGGTGCCACAGCAGGTGCAACAACTGCGCCCGCGCCACCGGCCAGTACGTCTGTTCGGCCGTCAACTCCCCGAACATCACGCCTGCTTCGGCCTGGGCAAGCAGATCGGGCTGCACCCCGAGCACGTCTCGCGTCGGACGACGCTTCCCGTAGAACGCACTGAGCGTGGACCGCACATGTGGGCGCCACTCGGCCGCGACCGCGTAGTGCCATCCGCAGACAAGCGCCACTTCCTCGGCGGCCGCGAACGACTCCAGGTCCTCGGGCTCGATCAAGTCCCGGGGCCGCACGTCGATCAGCCAGATCCCCGCCCGCGTGACCGCGAAGAAGTCCGGCGTGTGGTTGCGCCACTTCTCCGCTGTCCGGAACCGGATGCGCAGCGGCTGCGACAGAACCTCGACCAGGCCACCGGCGAAGTCCAGGGCTACCAGCAGCTGATCCTCTTCGAGACTCTCGAACCCGTGCAGCCGCCCCGTGGACACCAGCGACTCCAGACCGGGCCGGTGCCGCTGCTCCCGCCGCCAGGTGAACCCCCGCATCGGCCCGCGGCTCGCCACCGGCACCTGTTCCAGGTGGCGGACCGGGCCCGTGATCTCGTCCCCGGCGTACTTCCACGTCGCCGTCCACCGATCCGGCCACCCATCGGACAGGTCCATGCCTCCCCGTCCCGCGTCCAGCCCGACCGGGACCAGCAGGTCCGTCCACGTACAGCGATGGGACCACAAAGAGTCCCGGGTATCGCTCATGCTCCCAGGGAAGCCGCACGCCTCCCCTGGGAGGGGCGATCTTCGAAGTTGACGACAACTTGCCTGCGAAGAGTGCGGATCACGTCAGGAACGATGCGAATTCGGCGACAGATGTCGCGCTCAGAGCTTCACGAAAGGGCAGGTCGGGACGGAAGGATGACGACACCTATCGTGCTCAGTCTCAAATCTCCACACTCCAACGCGGGACGTTCGTAGGGTCTGAGCCGCGTTTCAGCCGGTCAGCGGATTCCGTCGGTTCCTCAAGTTGGCGTCCGATCCAGCCGCGATCGGCACGGCCGAGATCTCCGGGTTCTTCCACGGGTGGTGTTCCAGCAGGTGCGTCTCCAGCTCCGTTTACCTGTCGGCCCGCGTCTTCAGCAGGAGCTGCCACTCCTCCCCCGCGCCGAACTCGCCCTCATGCCAGAAGGCAGAGATCACCGGACCCACGATCTGGGCCCCAGCCGCCAACCTCCCTTCAACCACCAACCGCGCGAGCTCTACCGCCTTGTTCACGAGTTTCCGTCGCCGTCGATACCTGCGCGACGTCAGCCATGACACGACCCTATCGACAGGCTGTACGCCCGTCTCCGGACCGTTCGGCTCGCACGCCGAACGCCTTCGACTCCCTACGAGCCCGAGCCAGCGCCGCACTGATCAACACTCACATCACCACTCCGGGGTGGACCTGATCGTCACTCCCGAGGTCTCTTCCTGCAGGGGTGTATGGGGCGAAGCTTGCGACGGGCCAGTTGTAGTCGTTCGGTCGTGCTGGTGGGGCGACGACGAGGCCGGGACACCGAATCGCAGATCGTCAGTTTTAGACCGCCAGAGAATGTCGCCCTGGCGCTTCGGCTGGTCTCCTCGCTGGAGGCCAATAGCCGGAAGACGTGCCGCCGAGCCACGACCAGACCCGCACCGGCCGTCTGCGAAACCCGCATACGCTGGGGCGCACGCCCTGGTACCCCGGCCGCCTACAGCAACGCACCCTGAACCTGCACCGGACCACTGACAACACCCTGGAGCCGCCCGTGTCCCATCCCGCCCCGTCCGTCGAGCTCCTGCCCGGCGCGGACGACTCCCCCGTGATCGTGCACGTGCCGCACTCCGCGCGGGAGATTCCGTCCGCTGTGCGTGACGGAATCCTGCTGGACGACGAGGCGCTGGAGCGGGAACTCGATCACATCACCGATGCGCACACCGCCGAACTGGCCGCCGAGGCAGCCCGGTTGTGCCACGTCACACCCTGGCGATTCGTCAACCGGCTGTCGCGGCTGGTCGTCGACCCGGAGAGGTTCCCGGACGAGCGGGAGGAGATGCTTGCCGTCGGGATGGGCGCGGTGTACACCCGGACCACGCACCGGGCACCCCTGCGGCCCGAGGACAACGACCCGGAGCCGCTGATCGAGGGCTACTTCCGGCCGTACGCACGCGCGATGAGGGACGCGGTAGCCGACCGGCTGGCCGTCACCGGGCGGGCCGTCGTCATCGACCTGCACTCGTACCCCACCGACCCGCTGCCCTACGAGCTGCACGACGACGGGCTCCGGCCGCCCATCTGCCTGGGCACCGACGCCTTCCACACCCCGCCCGAACTGCAGGCCGCGGCCCGCAAGGCGTTCGCCGAGTGCGGGGAGACGGGGCTCGACAGCCCGTTCAGCGGCACGTACGTGCCCCTGGAGTTCTACAGGAGCGAGCCGCGGGTCAGCGCCCTGATGGTAGAGATCCGCCGGGACACCTACATGACTGAGCCCGGCGGCCCCGCCGGCTGCGGGCTCCCGCGTCTCGCGGCGGCGCTGGCCGCCCTCGTCGACGCCGTCTCGCACTGACGTCCGACTGCATGCACTCCCGCGCGACAAGCACTGGCCAGTGGAGGGCCGCGGTCCGTTGGAATCCATGTGGCCCCATGGCTCGCAGACGCGTAATACACCCTCCACCACGCGCGAGGGACTGCCTGGAGCGGGGGGCACGCTGCCCCGCTGCCGACACGCTGCGGCAGGCATACAAGAGCGCTCGGGACGACGTCCCATAGCAGGCCCCCGGTGTCGGCGGCCTGGAGCGGTGCCGATGCCGGGACGGACGGCTCCCCTACGCGTGTGGGGCGCCCCCCACACAGGCTCCCGCCGCGCGCTGCAGAAAAGGCCGGGCGCGGCGGGACGCAAGGCCCTCTCCTCGTTTCTCGCCATGCATATGCCAAGCTTGCGCCTCCGTCTCGGGATCGGGGGCCTCAATCCTCGGGGCGGGCAACCCCGGTCGGTCATCTTCTATCGCTGGCCAGGGTTTTTGCGTTGGGTGCGGCTCTTTCGGGAGGAGCCTCTGGCCTGGCCCAAGCGTTCAGCGGTCTGGGTCCTCGGGTCTAGCTTCGCCTCGGTGCCGGCGCCGTTGGTGTCGTCGATGTGTGAGGGCCCGCCGGTGCCGGGTGGGGCCGGCTTGCGGTGCGTGGTCTCGACGGGGCCGAGTTCGGCCACTAGCTCGGCCAGCTGCCCGCAGACCTGTCTGATCTCCTGCTGGGTCCGGTTCCGCTCGGCGATGATCACGGAGAGCAGGAGGGCGGTGAGCGCTGTGGCGAGGTTGAACGCCTGGTAGGTGATCACGTTGAGAACGGCCCCCCGGTGGGCGAACGCGCCGGTTCTGTGGGCCAGCGCGAACATCACCAGCGTCGAGATGACCAGCTGGCACGGCGCGGCACCGGCCAGCTGGAATCGGAAGGCGGCCCAGATCAGGCAGGGGAAGACCATGAAGAGGAAAGCGGAGACATTCACCGAGAGCGAAGCGGCGATCGTGGCCACGGCGAGCGCCCACGCCTCGACCCAGCGCAACGCCGACACGCCGCGGGGCAGCCGGACACGGCGCAGAACGAGAAGCAGCGGTGTGACGACGAGTACGCCCCGCGCGTCGTCGGCCCACCACACCCACCACCTCGGCCAGAAGCTACTCGCCGGCAGCCTGCCGGACAGCACCAGCACGCCGGTGCCGACCACGGCCCCGACCATCATCCCGGCCAGCGCGCCGACGAAGATCAACGCGAGCACGTCCCGCAGCCGCTGTATCTCGATGTGGAATCCCGCGCGGCGCAGGAGGAGGTAGGCGCAGATCGGGGCGAGGGTGGCCCCCGCCGTGATCGCCAGCGCGACGGGGATGGATGGGTCGGCCGTGATGTTGGCGCAGAACGCGCCGATGGCGATGCCCGGGCACATCCGCAGGCCGAAGAGCAACAGGGCGGCCAGGGCGAAGCCGGACGGGGGCAGCAGCGGGCTACTGATCGTGCTGGGGGGCAGTTCCTGAGTCAGGCCAAGCTTGGCGGCGCCGAAGTAGACCGCGGCAAGGATGAGTATCTGAAGGCTGGTGGTGACGTGGCGCGGCAGCCTGCCGTGACGCAGGTTGCGCAGGGTGCCCGCCGTGACAGTCAACGGGGGTCCGCCCCGTCCGCAAGCGAGCCGTTCGCAGGGCCGTCGTAGCAGGCGACGAGGACGGCGGCGTCGTCGCTGTGGCCGGTCAGGTCGGCCACAGCGACCACCTGGGCGGCCAGGTCCTCGACGCTGGCGTCGATACCGCCGGTGACCAGCTGCATCACCGTGTCGAGGCCGCTTTCGAGGGGACAGGACGGGCCTTCGACCACCCCGTCGGTGAGCAGGACGAAGACGCAGGGTTCGGTCAGCCGTCGCCGGTTCACCGGGTACTTCTCGGCGGACTGGATGCCCAGGGGCAGCCCGCCGTCGTTCATGGCGACACCGCATCGGCCGCTGGCGGTGGCCCAGACCATGGGGACGTGCCCGGCGCGGGCGGCGGCCAGCTCGCCAGTGCGCGGGTCGAAGCGGACGAAGGTACAGGTCGCGAAGAGCCCGCAGCCCATGGAAAGCAGCAGCTCGTTGGTGCCTTCCAGCACCTCGCCGGGGTCGGTGGTGGTGTGCGCGATGGCCCGCAGCCCGGTACGGACCTGGCCCATGAACGCCACGGCCTCCACGTCATGCCCCTGTACATCGCCGATGGCCATCGCCACCGAGCCGTCGGTAAGTGCAAAGGCGTCATACCAGTCGCCGCCCACGTCCAAGCCGCCCCGCGCAGGCGCATACCGGGCGGCGATCCGCAGTCCAGGCGGCTGATCGGGCAGCTTGGGCGGCAGCAGATAGCGCTGCAGTGCCGCAGCCAGCTCCACCCTTGCCCGCTGCAGCTTGACCCGCTCCAGAGCCTCACCCGCAAGATGCCCCAGCGTCAGCAGCTCCTCTACCGGGCTGTCGGGGCTGTTGGGGCTGCCGGGAAGGAAGGTGCGGCGTCGGCCCATAGCGACTCCGAAACGATCGGATTTCCCTTCATGTCACCTTATCGCCGGTGAGATCCGTGGCGTGCGTCGTCGCCCTGATCCGAGACCGACGCCTCTACGAAGTCGCCCCCCAGCCCACCGGTTAGGTAGGGCTATATGGGCCCCACCCTGATCCGGCTCGGCCACCTCGGCTGTGTGGAAGCCGCTCGTGTGTTGGCCGCGCACCGCCGCCACCTGGACCTGGCCGCGCAGAGCGGCAAGGCCGCAGCGGCGTGGGAGTGGGCGCGCGGCATCACCCAACACCTCTACGCCCAGGAAGACGTGTGGCCCCATTCGAGGCATGTGCCCTGGGCCGACCGCTTGGGGAGCGACTGGGGTCCGAACCCGGCGTCGATGAGCAGCGCGCGCTCGCCCCGCTCGACCAGGAGGGCGCCGCTGGATCCGGTGAGCTGGCCGGTCTCGTCCAGGTACTCGGGGTGTGCGGCCCACGCCTCGTCGGTGCTCTGCGGGAGCCAGCCGCGTGGCGAGGACTTCACCGCTCCGTTCGGTACGCAGGTCACCTTCGTCTCGCCGAGCTGCAGTGACCGGAGGCCCGAAGGCCGGCGCAGTCGCTCGCTGGGGTGCAATGGTTGCTGTTCATCGTGGATATTCCTCAAGGTCGTGCGCGGTGGGCGGGGAAGGCGTGGCGCCGTCCGGCGACGGTGATGACGAGCGCGACGACCAGCAGCACGAGAGGGCCCCAGGCCAGGGAGGAGGTCCCGAGCCCGCTCAGGAGGAGTCCGCCTACGACACCGCCGCCGGCGATGCCGATGTTCCAGCCGGTCACGATGACGGGCTGGACGGAGTCCGCGGCGTCACCGGCCGCGTTGGAGGCGGCGGTCTGCAGCAGGCTCGCTGCTCCGCCGAAGGCGAGTCCCCACAGCGCGGCGCTGAGGAAGACGGCTGCGGGCAGGGAGGCCAGCAGGCCGAGTGCGAGCACCGCCAGCGCGAAGAGCGCGGTACTGCTGATCATGAGAAGCCGCAGGTGGCGGTCGATGAGGACGCCCGTGATCCAGATGCTGACCAGAGAGGCGACGCCGAAGACGAGCAGCACGGCGCTGACGCTGCCGCCCAGGCCGACAGGGGCGAGGAACGAGGCGATGTAGGTGTAGAGCACGTTGTGCGCCATCACGTACAGGAGGGCGACGACGAGGACCGGGACCACACCGGGGATGGCGAACACCCGCCCTATGGGCGTGCGCTCCCCCTTGGCCTGTCCGGGGAAGTCCGGCACGGCCGCGAGCGCCCAGACGATCACCAGGACGGCGAGCAGCGCCATCACCCCGAACGTGGCACGCCATCCGACCAGGCTGGCCAGGAGCGTTCCGACCGGGGTGCCGATCGCCAGCGCGATCGGGGTGCCCGCCAGCGCGATGGTCAGTGCCTTGCCCTGCTGGTGCGGCGCCGCCATGCGCCGGGCGTATCCGGCGAGGATTCCCCACAGCACGCCCGCGAACAGTCCGGCGACGAACCGGGCCGCGAGGGTGAGGACGAAGCTGCCGGACAGGCCGGTGACGACGCTGGTCACGGCGTAACCCGTCAGCGCAAGGAGCAGGAGCCGCCTGCGCGGCCAGCCCATCGTCGCGCTGATCAGCGGGATGGCGCCGACGATGGATCCGATCGCGAAGATGGTCACTGTCTGGCCCGCGGCCGACTCCGAGATCCCGAGGCCGCCACTGATCGCCGGGAGGATTCCCGCCGGCATCGTCTCCAGCATGATGGTGATGAAGCTGGCGGCCGCGAGGGCGAGCAGGCCGCTGAGCGGAAGGCGACCCGACTGGCTGGTGGGGGCGGGTGCCTGTTGTACTTGCGTCATGACCTTACCGTGCATGGTTGACATTAGTGTGAAGGTCAAATGGGAGCCGGACGAGGTCGGAAAGGGGCACTCACGTGCGCATTGGAGAGCTCGCGAAGCTGACGGACACGCCGGCGCGGTCACTGCGCTACTACGAGGAACAGGGGCTGATCGAGCCTCTGCGGCTGCCCAACGGATACCGCGAATACGACGACTATCTGGTGCGCCGGGTGACCCAGATCCGTGGGCTGATCGACAGCGGCATCCCCACCCGGATCATCAAGCAGATGCTGCCCTGCCTCGGCAGTCCCCGCGCGATCGTCGTCGACGACGCCGACCCGGAACTGATCGAACTCCTCGCCCGCGAGCGCGACCGGATGACGGCCCGCATCGACTGCCTCACCCGGAACCGGGAAGCCATCGATAACTACATCGACGCCGTCAAGCAGGCAACCTCCGGCCGGACGGTCGCTGGCGCTGCGTAGACACGGAGCCTCGCCAAAGACGCTCCTGGTGCAGGCACAGCGCGAGTGGAACCGCACCTATGCGGCGCTTGCCCAGCAGCCGCTCCCTACGGCGGCCCTGCGCCGACGCCGTGCGCACGTTCCTGTCGCGGGAGTACGTCGAGGCCAAGGTGCGCAAGGTGGAAGCCGCCGCCGGTAAGACGCTGGCCGAGCCGACGAAGACCATCGAGCACGTCACCAAGACGCTCAGCATCGGTACCGAGACCAAGGACATGATCCTTGCCCACTTCATCCGGGGCGGTCAGATGACGGCCGGGGGCGTGATGCAGGCCGTCACGTCGACCGCGCAGACCCTCACCGACGCCGACCAGGCCGTCGCCCCTGGAAGCACTCGCGCTCCCCGCGCTCACGGCCGCCGCCGCGCACGGCTAACAGACCCCCGTGCGGGCCGGGAACTTCCCCGAGCCCGGCCCGCACGGCCCCACTGCCCAGAGCGCGGAACGCGCCCGCCCCCGCCCCGGCCGCGTAGCGGCAGCGCGACGTGTCTACGGAGCAGACCGCGCGCCCAGAAGACCCTTGCGGCGCCACAGGACGCGGTACGCCGGCCTCGGTGCGCACCGCCCCGCTCAGTGGCGGTTGTGCGCGCGGAGGTCAGGCGCGCATGTTGGCGCCGCCGTCGATCGCCCATACCTGTCCGTTGAACCATTCGGCGTCGTCGGACAGCAGGAAGGCCACGGCGGCGGCCAGATCGCTCGGGCGGCCCAGGCGGGTGGCGGGAACGAGCTGCAGGAACATCTTCTGCAGGGCGGCGTCGTTCTGCGTCTCCTGGGTCTCGCCCATGACCAGGCCGGCCATCACGCCGTTGCAGCGCACGCCCTGGGGGCCGAAGCGCCGGGCGATGTGACGGGTGAGCGCGTTGACCGCCGACTTCGACGCCCCGTAGGCGGGGCGCTTGCCGTCGGTGGCGCTGATCGCGGCACCGGAGGAGCAGTTGACGATACTGCCGCCGCCGTTGTCCAGCAGGTGCGGCAGGACGGCCCGGGCGGTGCGGACGTAGCCCAGGACGTTGACGTCCAGGGTCCGCTCCCACACGCAGGGAATCGAGCCTCCAACAGACCCGGAGCGCTTCAGAACCAGCGAAGGTTGGTGACCACTAGGTTCGGCCGCATCTCAGCTGCGCCGTTTCAGTGCGTGTGCCGCGCGGGGCAGTTCCTCGCACAGCAATCGGCCGATCAGCGCACCGCCGAAGACGACGACACCCACACCGACCAGCCAGGACTGGATGACCAGAACGGTTCCGACGGGTCCGTAGGTGACGGCGTTGGAGGCGATCAACGGCGAGAAGACGAGCCTGGAGAAGACCCTCAGACCGAGCAGCCCGACCACGATGGTCACGGCGCCGGGCAACAGGGCACGCCAGCGGATCCGCCCTCCGAGCAGCAGGCGCTGGGACCACCAGAGGAACAGCACCGCGCTCAGCGAGGCCGCAGCCCCACCGGCCAGGGGTTCGTGCCGCAGCGTGGTGGTGGCGGAGACGAAGAGGTATCCGGTGAGGACGCCGAGCCACACCACATGCCGCCATCTGGCCCACCAGCGGGCCGACGGCAGGTCCCAGACCTTCTCATAGCCGGTCTGTACAGCCGCCCCGAAGGTCAGTCCGAACACGGCAAGGGCGGCGATACCGAACGCCGTGGTGGTCCGCAGGGCCTGGCCGGGCCGGGTGAACAACTGCTCGACTTGCCGCCTGGAGGTAGTCGACACGCCGAGCCCTTCACCCAGCCACTGTGCGAACCCCCGCCCGTGCTCGGGGTCGGCAGAGGAGACAATGATCAGCAGCGGTACCAGCGTGAGGAGCCCCAGCGCCGCGAAGCCCAGCGAACGCGACAACAGTTCAAGCTCCCTGCTCCGCCGCCATCCGCGCCCGACTGGTGAACGGCTGATGACGCGGTGCAGCCGCCCGAACCGAGATGAACGGTCCGCGGCACCGAGAGGTTCCATCGGCATGCCTGTCGACTACCACGTTCGCAACCCTGGCCGCGTGAGGCGCGACGCAGAGATTCCCCACTCAACCTTCGGTGGCACAGGACTGTGCTGTCCTGTCTCAGTCAACTTGACCCGGCCCTGAAGACTGAACTGAAGGGCCGGGCTTGGAGGTAGCGCCCAGCTGGCTGCTGGGTGGGCTCCTCCGTCCAGACACCCCTATGGGGTGGCAGGGACGCGTGACTCACGCCC
>NZ_JBEOVA010000046.1:0-50016 GCF_040295225.1 Streptomyces sp. NPDC002896
CCCAGGTGCTGGGCGACGGCGCCGACCGAGGAGTGCGCGGGGTCGATGGTCCACGGCCCGGGCGGCGGCAGCTCGGTACCGCCCTGACGGGCGAGGACGACGTTGCCGATCTCCGCGCGGCCGGTGGCCGTGACGATGGCGGTGGATGCGACGGGTGCGTAGCCGACGGCGGTGACGATCACCGTGTACGGGCCGGGCGCCAGGGGTGTCGCGTCCCGTACGGCGCCCTCGTTGTCGGTCCCGGTGCGCAGCACCTGCGTACCGGTCATGTCGGTCACCGTGACGACGGCATGCGGCACGGCCCAGCCGTCCCGCGTCCGAATGCGTGCGCTGAGCGCCATCCCGTTCTCTCCTTGCGTGGTCTGGGGGCGCCTCGTCCGCCGCGCATGTGTGGCGTGTGCGGCGGGGCGCCGTACCCCCCTGATCCCCCCGGCCGGTCCCCGGCCCCCTGACCGGAATCCGGTCGGCCTTGGCAGCCCCCTGGCTCCTGGCCGTCCAGAACCCTGGCCCGGCCAAGACCCTGGGCCCGGCCAGAAGCCTGGCCCAGGCCGGAGCCTGGCCCCGCCAAGAACCTGTTCCGGCCAGAAACCCTGGCCCCGGCCAGAAACCCTGGCCCCGGCCAGAAACCCTGGCCCCGGCCAGAAACCCTGGCCCCGGCCAGAAACCCTGGCCCCGGCCAAGAACCCTGGCCTCCGGCCGGTCCGCAAGGGCCGTCCCCTGCCCACTGCGACCCGGCCGGAGGCCTCCCGTACCGGTCGCGCAGGGCGCGCCTCCGCTCGGAGCGCGCCCCACGCGGCCGGGGGCCTGCTACTCGCCCGGGTGGGCGAGTTCGATGTCGTGGCCGTCGACTCCGCGTCCGCCCACCGAGAGCCCGGTGGCGACCGGCGGGTAGCCCGTCGCGATGACGGTGTACTCGCCGGCGTCCAGGTCGGTGAAGGCGTACGCCCCGTCCGACCCGGTTGTCGCCGTGCCGACCACGTTGCCCGCGGCGTCCACCAGCGTGACGCGGGCGTCGGCCAGCGCACCGCCGGCGGCCCGCACGGTGCCCTGCACCTGCGCACCGGCGTGGAGTGCGACCTCGATCCGGGTGGTCCCGGTGCCGCCCACCTCGACGGGGAGGGCCAGCGGACGGTGTCCCGCCGCGTTGACCGCAACGGTCACCTGACCGGGCACCAGCTCGGCGAAGTCGAACTCGCCCTGCTCGCCGGTCAGTCCGGTGGCCAGTACGTCACCGCGGACATCGGTCACGATGACCATCGCGCCGGCGACCGGCATCCCGCCGTCGGCGGACCGCACCACACCGCTGAGGCCGCTCGTGCCGCTCAGCAGGATGTCGTACGCGACCGGCTCGTCGTTGACGGTGATCGTCGAGGCCTGCGGCTGGAAGCCGTCGGCGGAGGCGATCAGGACGTAGCTGCCCGCGCTCGGAGCGTCGACCGCGTAGGCGCCGTCGGCCTGGGCGACGGAGCGGCCGAGCTGACGTCCCGCGAGGGAGATCAGCGTCACCGCGGCCCGCGCCACGGGCGCACTCTCGGCGCCGCGGACGTAGCCGCGCACCGGAATCCCGCCACCGGTGGACGCGCCCGCGCCCTCACCCGTGGCCGTCGCGACGGTGGCCACCGCGGCCAGCCGCTGCGTGCCCTCGGGGCCGGCCTCGGTTGTCGAGGCGGCGACGGCCCAGCTCGGCACCTTCTCCTCCGGGGCCGAGGCCTCGGCGACTGCGGCGGCCGGAGCCCCCATCGGGGCAGTGCCCGACTCCTCGCCGGCGGCCTGCGCCAGGGCGCCCGTGGTCCGCAGCGGAACCTCCTTGATGAAGAGGGTCACGAGGAAGGCCAGGAAGGCGATCGGTGCGACGTACAGGAAGATGTCGGCGATGCCGTGCCCGTAGGCGCTCTCCAGCCAGTTGCGGATCGGGCCGGGGAGCAGGTCCATGTCGGGGATCTGACCACTGCCCGCGGCCTTGCCGGCCGCAAGCTGCTGCTTGGGGCTCAGCGAGTCGATGGTGTCCGTGGCGTAGTGGGAGATCCGGGACGACATCACGGAGCCGAGCGCCGAGACGCCGATCGCACCGCCCAGGGAGCGGAAGAACGTGACGACGGAGCTGGCCGAGCCGAGGTCCTGCGGGGCGACCTGGTTCTGCGTGGACAGCACCAGGTTCTGCATCATCATGCCGACGCCGAGGCCCATGAGCGCCATGAAGAGCGCGATGTGCCAGTACGCGGTGTCGTACCGGATCGTGCCCAGCAGACCCAGACCCGCGGTCAGCAGCGCACCGCCCGCGACCAGCCAGGCCTTCCACTTGCCGGTCTTGGTGATGATCTGGCCGGAGATCGTCGAGGAGACGAACAGGCCCGCGATCATCGGGATGGTCATGACGCCGGACATCGTCGGCGACTTGTCCCGCGCCAACTGGAAGTACTGGCTGAAGAACACGGTGCCCGCGAACATCGCGACACCGACGAACAGCGAGGCCAGCGAGGCCAGCGTGATGGTGCGGTTGCGGAACAGCCGCAGCGGGATGATCGGCTCGCTCGCCTTGCTCTCGATGAGGAGGAAGATCAGCGTGAGGACGACCGCGCCGCCGACCATGGCGTAGGTCTGCCAGGACAGCCACTCGTACTTGTCGTCGGCGAAGGTCACCCAGAGCAGCAGCAGGCAGACCGCGGCGGTGATGAAGAAGGCGCCGGCCCAGTCGACCTTGACCTTCCGCTTGACCACCGGCAGGTGCAGCGTCTTCTGCAGCACGATGAGGGCTATCAGTGCGAACGGCACGCCGACGTAGAGGCACCAGCGCCAGCCGAGCCAGCTGGTGTCGGTGATGACACCGCCGAGCAGCGGACCGCCGACCGTGGCGACGGCGAAGACCGCACCGAGGTAGCCGGAGTAACGGCCGCGCTCACGCGGGGAGATCATCGCGGCCATGATGATCTGCGCCAGTGCGGACAGACCACCGGCGCCGAGGCCCTGGATGACACGGGCGCTGATCAGCATTCCGGGGTTCTGCGCGAGACCGGCGATGACCGAGCCCACGACATAGATGCACAGGCCTATCTGGACCAGGGCCTTCTTGCTGACCAGGTCGGCAAGCTTGCCCCAGATGGGCGTCGAGGCCGTCATCGCCAGCAGCGACGCGGTCACGACCCAGGTGTAGGCACTCTGCCCGCCACCCAGATCGCTGATGATCTCGGGCAGCGCGTTGGAGACGATGGTCGACGAGATGATGGCGGCGAACATGCCGAGCATGAGCCCGGACAGCGCCTCCATGATCTGCCGGTGCGACATCGGAGCGTTGCCGTCGGCTTCCGCTCCGTGCTTGGCATGGCTGCCCCGCACACCGGCTGGTGTGGATGTTGCCATGGACTTCCTTTTCTTGCGTTCTTAAGCGGATGTACGGGTGGTTGGTTCCGTGGATTGCGTGGCGTACGTGAACCGCGGTGCGGCGCGGCAGTCGCCGAAGCTGTCGCGCAGGCGCGCGAGGAGAGCGTTTAGCTGATCGACTTCTTCGTCGGACCAGTCCGCCAGGTAATGGGCGAACATCTCGACAGAGCGCTCGTTGAGCTCCGCCAGCTTGTCCCGGCCTGCGGGCGTGAGCCGCAGGATTCGTGAGCGCTTGTCCGCGGGGTCGGGGGACCTGTCGATCCAGCCCCGATCCGCCACATGGGCGACGTGTCGGCTTGTCACCGACATGTCGATGGCGAGCAGCTCGGCCAGCCGGCTCATCCGCATCTCGCCCTCGCGGTCGAGTATGAGAAGTACGGCGGCGGAGCCCCCAGGACAGTCGTGCGGGAGGCTGCGTCCGAGGCCGCGCTTGACGGCGCCGATGGCGCTGATTCGCCGGGCCAGCTCTTCGTACTGCCGCTGCGCGGCCATCACACCTCCCGTTTGTTGCTTAAGGCAACCATAGGTTCGATTGGTTGCTGCAGGCAAATTAAAACGGGCGTACGGGATTAAAGACCTGGCAAAGCAACTACGGGGCAAAGGTAAAATGCCTGGTCAGAGCCCTGGTTGGCCGGAAGGACGCATTCCGGCAGGCGTGTGCGGGGAACCCAGCCGGCGACGCGGGCAAGGGGACGGATACAAGACAGACAAGGGAGGGTGCCCCTGATGAGGGGCACCCTCCCTTGTCTGTGACATACGGGCGAGCCTGCGCTCCCGTCCTTATGCGGCTCCGCCGCACGGACCCCGGTTCGTCAGCACGTGACCACCGTGACGAAGCCGACGTTGACGACGCGCGGGAAGCATCCGTAGCCGCCGCCGTAGCCGCCGCCGTAGAAGCCCGGGTTGAAGAACCCGAGGTTGTTCCCGAAGAAGGCGCGGTTGCCGAAGCCGCACCCGTACGGGTCGCGGCCGCACCAGTTGTTTACGAAGGAAGGCTGCGCCTGGACCGGGGAAGCGGCCGGTGCCGAGATCTGCGGTGCTGCGCTCGCGGCAGGTACCGCTACCGACAGGGCGAGCACCGAGGCCAAGCACGATGCACCTATGAGACCGGAGATGCGCCGCCGGACAGTTCTGGCCATATTGAGTCCTCACATGGTGGGTCTTGCCGCGTTCCGCGGTCGTCCCCGAGCGGACTTGGGTGAATGGGGTGGGACACCCGTGGGTCCTTCCCCATGGCACCAGGCTCCGCCCGTCTCCGAGGTCTCGCAACATCACTCTGAGTAACGAAATCACTCTGGGTGGCACGGCGACCACGCACCCGGCACTTGGGCAGCTCGCACGTATTCGCTAGGGTCCTGCCCCATGGCACACAACCCCCACGCCCCGCAGGGCCCCGAGGGCAACTACGACCCCGCGGGCAGCACGCAGATGTTCCGCGCCTTCGTCGACGAGGGTGCCCCGCAGCCGGGCAGGCAGGCAGCCGCTCCCGCCGGCCCGCGGATCGGCCTGATCCTCGGCGTGGTCGTCGCCGTGGTGATCGTGGCCGCGGTCGCCTGGCTCGCGCTGTCGTAGAGCGGCGGTTCCTGCCGCCGTAAGGCGGCAGCCCCTGCCTACGTCACTTACTTCCACTCCACGGAGACGTCCTGCGTCTCGATGTGCATGCCCAGCGGCACCCGCCAGGCGTCCACGCACACCGTCCAGGTCTTCTTCTCCGTCTCCCCGGCACCGATCGGTGTGGGGAGTTTCCGAGTGGACTCGACCGTCGCCCAGTCGACGCCGAGCGCGCCGATGATGTGCGTACCGAAGGTCACCGTGCCCGAACGCACGGATGAGCCGCCGGAGTTGTGGAAGGCGACGGTCACCTTCTCGCACCACCGATCGTCCGTGGGTTCCCGCGCCACGTCGCCTATGTCCAGGACCGCGGGCCCCGACGGTGTGCCGGAGCCGGAGCCGGAGCCGGAGCCGGAGCCGGAGCCGGGGGCGGACGGTGTGCCGGATCCTCCGCTGCCGCCGGTCGAGCCGCCCGTCGCGCCGGGGGAGGATCCTCCGGAGGAACTCGCCGCCGCACTACTGGAATCGGCGCCGTCCCCGCCCGAGCCGCCGTCGCTGCCGCCGGACGCGCCGGAGCCTCCTGTGCCGCCGTCCGAGGACGCGGAGCCCGTCGCCGGGCCGTCTCCCTGGCCCGAGGCGCCCGCGCTCCCCGGCGTACCGGGCCCAGTGCCGTCCGCCGAGGGGCTTGCGGCCCCGCCGCCGTCCAGTGGCACCAGTTTCACGTCGCCTGTCGGCGCCACGCCCTTGCCGGGGGACGCCTGAGGGGTGGCGGCTGCCGCGCCGACCGCCACGTAGCCGTCGTCGTCGCCGTCTCCGCCCGCGCAGGCGGCCAGCAGACCACCCAGACAGACGACAGCCGCCGAGGCGCCGGCCAGGGCGCCTCGGCGGATGTGCTGCGATTTCGGGGTGTGCTCCCCGGTGAAACACTGCCAAGCGTTTCGCATCGCGTCAGTGTGTCTGACGGTGCATCAAATAGGAACCTCCGGGAGCGGGCCTCCTGGTCCGGGATCAGGCCCAGCCCGAGACCAGGCTGTCCGAGATCAGGCCTAGTCCGAGATCAGGCCGTCCCGCAGCTGCGCCAGCGTCCGCGTCAGCAGGCGGGAGACGTGCATCTGGGAGATGCCGACCTCCTCGCCGATCTGGGACTGCGTCATGTTGGCGAAGAAGCGGAGCATGATGATGCGGCGCTCGCGCGGCGGCAGCTTGGCGAGCAGCGGCTTGAGCGACTCGCGGTACTCCACGCCCTCCAGCGCGGTGTCCTCGTAGCCGAGGCGGTCGGCGAGCGAGCCCTCTCCGCCGTCGTCCTCGGGGGCCGGGGAGTCGAGTGAGGAGGCCGTGTACGCGTTCCCGACGGCCAGGCCGTCGACCACGTCCTCCTCGGACACGCCCAGCACGGCGGCGAGTTCGGGCACGGTCGGGGAGCGGTCCAGCTTCTGGGAGAGCTCGTCGCTCGCCTTGGTCAGCGCGAGCCGGAGCTCCTGCAGGCGGCGGGGCACGCGGACCGACCACGAGGTGTCGCGGAAGAACCGCTTGATCTCGCCGACGACGGTGGGCATCGCGAACGTCGGGAACTCCACGCCGCGCTCGCAGTCGAACCGGTCGATGGCCTTGATCAGGCCGATCGTGCCGACCTGGACGATGTCCTCCATCGGCTCGTTGCGGCTGCGGAAGCGTGCCGCCGCGTACCGCACGAGCGGGAGGTTCAGCTCGATGAGGGTGTCTCGGACGTAGGCGCGCTCCGGGCTGTTCTCGTCGAGTGCGGCCAGCCGCAGGAACAGGGAGCGGGACAGGGTGCGTGTGTCGATGGCTTCGGAGCTGTGGAGGTCCTGAAGCGCGTCGGGCTCGGCCTCGCTCTTGCTGAGCGTGAGCACCTTCGAGCTGCCCTGGTCTGCGGACATGCCACCCCCTTGAGGTCGCTGATGGTCGCGGCCGGCGATCCGGTCGAGGAACGCAGCCTCCACCTGAATACCGGAGGCTGAGCCCCGGCAAACGCGGTTCCAGCAGAATGTCACATGTCGGCAACACGCTGTAGTGACATGTCGACATGTACGGGGCGAATCAATGCAGGAAAAGTGGGGTTCGGCAGGTTTTCGAGGGCCTCTCTGTCGGAAAGTGCGCCCCGGGGCGGACCACTCCTGGCGGTTACGAATCGATTCGATTTGCGGATCGCAGGCGCGCGAAACTTCGGGCGAGGAGCCTTGACACATGCATCTGCGACACACCCAGTTCGGCGCTGATCTGCGACTGGGTCAGATTGCTGTAGTACCGGAGCAGCAGGATCCGCTGCTCGCGTTCCGGCAGCTGGACGAGTAGATGGCGGACGAGATCGCGGTGTTCGACGCCGTCGAGCGCCGGGTCCTCGTACCCGAGCCGGTCGAGCAGACCGGGCAGCCCGTCGCCCTCCTGGGCCGCCTCCAGTGAGGTGGCGTGGTACGAGCGGCCGGCCTCGATGCAGGCCAGGACCTCGTCCTCGGAGATCCGCAGCCGTTCGGCGATCTCGGCGGTGGTCGGGGAGCGGCCGAACGCCGTCGTCAGGTCCTCGGCCGCGCTGTTCACCTGCACCCACAGCTCGTGCAGCCGACGCGGCACGTGGACCGTGCGGACGTTGTCGCGGAAGTACCGCTTGATCTCGCCGACGACGGTGGGCATCGCGAACGTCGGGAACTGCACGCCCCGGTCCGGGTCGAACCGGTCGATGGCGTTGATCAGGCCGATCGTGCCGACCTGGACGACGTCCTCCATCGGCTCGTTGCGGCTGCGGAAGCGGGCGGCTGCATACCGCACCAGCGGCAGGTTCGCCTCGATGAGGGCGCTGCGTACCCGGGTGTGTTCGGACGTGCCGGGTTCGAGCTCCTTGAGCTGGGCGAAGAGCACCTGCGTGAGGGCGCGCGTGTCGGCGCCCCGGCGCTTCTCCGGTGCGCTCTCCGGCGGTAGGGCCTGCGCATCCTGGGGCGGGGCTTGAGGCGCGGTACTGGCCGACACGGTCAACGCCACCCCTTCACTGCGTTTCGAAAGGCTGTTCCACTCGTCGGTCAAAAGCGGTCATAGCATCACAAGACATGTGCACTGTGTGCAAGCACCGCAAAATGCCGTGTTGAGGGCGAGTTGGGCTGCGAAAACGGCCGTCGGCCCGCACCGGAAGGCGAAGGGGGGAGAGGCTCTGCTGTGCGGCCTGGTCAGAACTCGTAGTCGGCGATCACCCAGGTGGCGAATTCCCGCCACAGGGCGACGCCCGCCTGGTGGGCCGGGTGCTCGAGGTAGCGCTTGAGGGCGTCGGTGTCGTCGACCGCCGAGTTGATGGCGAAGTCGTACGCGATGGGGCGATCGGTGATGTTCCAGTCGCACTCCCAGAACCTCAGTTCCGGGATCTGCCCGCCGAGGGCCTTGAAGGCCTTCACGCCCTCGACGACGCGCGGGTCGTCGCGCTCGACGCCGTCGTTGAGCTTGAAAAGGACCAGATGGCGGATCACGGGCGCTCCTCCGTCAGTTCTTGGCGCCGTTGGCGATCCACGTCATGAAGTCGCCGATGGCGTGGGCGGCGCTCGAAATCCCCTCGAACCCTATCTGGACGTAGTCGGCGGCCTTGGCGGGGTCCGTAATGATCACGAATAGCACGAAGACAACCGCGACGTAGAGACCGATCTTTTTCGTCTGCACCACGCTCTGGCCTCCCCTGCCTGCAGTGTTCCGTGCGGCCGCTGTGGCCGGCGGTGAGTGTAACCCGGCCGTGTGACAGCTGAGGTCGTGCCGGGGCGCGTACGTCGCGGTGCACCCGCCCGGCGATAAGGGACCAACGGCCCGGCGGTACGGGTCTTTTGCCTGTCCGCGCCGGCCGGCCGGGCGCGCAGGATGGAGGAGAGCCCGGCGGATCTGGCAGGAGTCCGCGGGGCAGGGACGGGCCCCGCTGCGGGGTCCGCGCCGCGGGACCTCCCCCGGACCGCGGCGTGGACATGTGGGCCTGACCTCGTCGGGGGGAGCGGCTGGTCCCATGTGCCGCTCCCCCCGCCCCGATGGGATGGGCACCCCCGGCGCCTTCACGGCGCCGGGGGTTTTCGGTGTTCTCCGCGCCGGGTCGCCCGGGGAAGCACGAAGGGCCCCGTCCTGCGACGGGGCCCTTCAGAAGCGGTAGCGGAGGGATTTGAACCCTCGGTGACTTGCGCCACACTCGCTTTCGAGGCGAGCTCCTTCGGCCGCTCGGACACGCTACCGAGGGAGATCCTAGCCCAAGGTTGGCCGTGCTCCGAAATCCGTTTCCCCGGGGACCGCGGCCGACGCCTTCAGCGCCGGCGTCACAGCGCCCGTCAGCGCTCGCGGAAGAAGTCCGTCAGCAGGCGCGCGCACGCGTCGTCGAGCACGCCGCCGATTACCTCGGGGCGGTGGTTGAGCCGCCGGTCGCGTACGACGTCCCAGAGCGAGCCCGCCGCGCCCGCCTTCTCGTCGCGGGCGCCGTAGACCACGCGGTCCACACGGGACTGCACGATCGCGCCCGCGCACATCGTGCACGGCTCCAGCGTCACGACGAGCGTGCAGTCGGTGAGCCGCCACTGGCCGAGCGTGGCGGCGGCGCGCCGGATCGCGAGGATTTCGGCGTGCGCCGTCGGATCGCCCGTCGCCTCGCGCTCGTTGTGCCCGGTGGCGAGTAGCGCGCCGTCGGCGGACAGCACGACGGCGCCGACGGGCACGTCACCGCCCCGGACGGCCAGTGCGGCCTCGTCCAGGGCGAGCCGCATCGCCGCCCGCCAGCGGTCGCGTACCGGATCGAGCTGCTGATCCTTCGACTGGTCCTTCGCTGTGCTCACCCGCGGAACCTACTCGGTGCCCGCCCGGAGGCCGGACGGCGGCCTAGCGGACGGTCTCCAGCACCTCCGAGGCCCCGAGGACGTCGGCGATCTCGCCGAGGGCGTCGCCGCCGTCCAGGGCGAGCAGTTCCTTCTCGTCGACGCCGAGGTCCGCCAGGATCTCGGTGTCACCGATGGGGCCCGACGGCACGGAGTCCGCCGCGTCCGCGGCCTCGTCGTCGTCCTCGGCCCCGTCGTCCTCCGGCTCGCCCTCCTCGGTGCCGTCGAGGTCGAGGGCGTCCAGGTCGTCCTCGGCGTCGGGGTCCCGGCCGAGCAGTTCGTCGGTGAGCAGGATCTCGCCGTACGAGCTGCGGGCGGCGGCGGCCGCGTCCGAGACGTAGATACGAGGGTCCTCCTCGCCGTCCACGCGGACGACGCCGAACCATGCGTCCTCCTGCTCGATGAACACGAGCACCGTGTCATCGTCGACCGAGGCTTCGCGGGCCAGGTCGGTCAGATCCGACAGGGTTTCCACATCGTCGAGCTCTGTGTCGCTCGCTTCCCACCCGTCTTCGGTGCGCGCGAGCAGTGCGGCGAAGTACACCGTGACTCTCCCACTGGTCCTAGGCGTGCCGGTTGGGGGTCCCCCCGGCGGAGGTCGAGGGCGGGAGTGCAGTTCAAGCCCCGCCCAATCGGAATCGTGGCAGAAACCCGGCGTTCAGGAGAGGTCTTCCGCCCGCTGTGTCCCGCCTTGTTGTCACTGGATGGGCCTTTGGGGGGCACTGGCACCGGTCCCACGGCACCTGGCGCTAGGCCGGTCGTGGGGTGCGGCTACCAGCGGAACGTACGCATGCGCATCGCCTGGCGCATCCGTGCGGCCCGGGCGCGGCGCGGCTGGACACGGTCGCGCAGCTCCCGCGCCTCGTGGAGATCGCGAAGGAACTGCGCACGGCGCCTCCTGCGTTCGGCCTCGCGCTCCCGCTGCTCCGCGTCCTGCTCCCGGTCCGGCATCGTCCCCACCACCCCAGTCCGTCCTTCCCACTTTCCCTCCGTCGGCCCGTTTGATGCCAGAGCAGGCGGGAGGTCCGGCCGTCCGGTGCCAGAGCGGGCCGGGGTGGGGCCCGGTTACTGTTGTGGTCATGCGTCTCCACGTCGTCGACCACCCCCTGGTCGCCCACAAGCTCACCACCCTGCGCGACCAGCGCACCGACTCCCCGACCTTCCGGCGCCTCGCCGACGAGCTGGTCACCCTGCTCGCGTACGAGGCCACCCGGGACGTGCGCACCGAGCAGGTCGACATCGCGACGCCGGTGGCGAGGACCACCGGCGTGAAGCTGTCCCACCCGCGGCCGCTGGTCGTGCCGATCCTGCGGGCGGGCCTGGGCATGCTCGAGGGCATGGTGCGGCTGCTGCCGACCGCCGAGGTCGGCTTCCTCGGGATGATCCGCAACGAGGAGACGCTGCAGGCGTCGACGTACGCCACCCGGATGCCGGAGGACCTGTCCGGGCGGCAGGTGTACGTCCTGGACCCGATGCTGGCCACCGGCGGCACCCTCGTCGCGGCGATCCAGGAGCTGATCAAGCGCGGGGCCGACGACGTGACTGCCGTGGTGCTGCTGGCCGCGCCCGAGGGCGTCGAGATCATGGAGCGAGAGCTCGCGGGCACGCCGGTGACGGTGGTGACGGCGTCGGTCGACGAGCGCCTCAACGAGAACGGCTACATCGTGCCGGGGCTGGGGGACGCGGGGGACCGGATGTACGGGGCGGCCGAGTAGCAGCCGGTCAGCCCATCAGCCGACCGGCTGACGGGCTGGAGACCGCGACCGGGCAGGCGCCCGTCAGCACTTGCCGTCGGAGGCGGAAGGCGCCGGGGACGGGCTGGTGAGGGCGGCCAGGGCCTGCTCGGCGTCCTGCTTCTTCGCCAGTTCCTTGAAGCCTGTGCCGATGATGAGGTCGACGTCGTCGCCCTTGCGGGTGTCGGTCTGCCGCTCGGCGCCGGCCAGCTGGGTGGCGAGCACCGAGAGAGCCGTGTCGGCGGCGGATTCCGGGCCGAGCAGCACTCCGGGGCCCTTGACCTTCTTGTCGTACTTCGCCGTCGCGTTGCCCACCTTGCCGATGGCGAAGCCGCGCGCCTTGAGCTCGTCGGCGGTCTGCTTAGCGAGGCCGCTGCGGGGCGTGGCGTTGAAGACGTTGACCGTGATCTGAGCCGGTTTCGGCAGGGCCCCGGTCTTCTTCGCGGACGGCGTCGCCGTGGGCGTGCAGCGGCGCCCGGCGCCCGCGGCGTTGGCTTCGCCCCCGCCCGAGAACACGTCGATGAGCTGCAGCGTTCCCCAGCCGATCAGAGCGATCGCGGCGGCGGAGGACACGACCGCCAGCACGATCCTGCGGCGCCGCTTGTGCCGGCGCATGCGCGGATACTTGTCCCCCTTGATCCGGTACTGGCCGCCCATGCCGGGGGGAGTGAGCATGCTCATGAGCGCAGAGTAGTGCGGCCGGGCTGGGATTCCTACTAAATGATCATTGACTCGCGCCTGGTCCAACCCGAAAGGGTCAATGCGGGCCGGTGTCCGGGCGCGCGTGTCCGGCCGGCCCCTGGCGGGAGTGCGGGCCGGAGCGGGCGGCGGGTGTCAGTCCAGCTCGAGGACGCGGGCGTGCAGCACCTGGCGCTGCTGGAGTGCGGCCCGGACGGCGCGGTGCAGACCGTCCTCGAGGTAGAGGTCGCCCTGCCACTTCACGACGTGCGCGAAAAGGTCGCCGTAGAAGGTCGAGTCCTCGGCGAGCAGCGTTTCGAGGTCCAGTTGGCCCTTGGTCGTCACGAGCTGATCGAGGCGGACCGGGCGCGGCGCGACATCCGCCCACTGCCGGGTGCTCTCCCGGCCGTGGTCGGGGTACGGCCGGCCGTTTCCGATGCGCTTGAAGATCACACGGAAAGCCTACCGGGCGAGGCTCTCCGGGCGCAGCCTCGCAGGCGGAGTGCGACGGCGGAAAATTATTCAGTAATGCCCGCAAAACGGTAACAGCCAGCCGGGAGTGCGGTCCGAGGCGGGCGTCAGCGCCGCCGTCGGCGTCCACGCGCGTTGACCGGGTGCTGCGGATGAGGGGTCGGTGGAGCGGCGGAGTCCGCCCGGAAGGGTGCGTCCGATGAGGCCGACGATGCCGCCATGGGTGGAGTGCCGCGCGAGCGGGTTTTTTCGCCGCGGCACCGGTACGGGCACCCTCCCGGCCCCATGCCCGTACGCCAAGCGGGGGGTTCTCGCCGTCCGCCCGGTGCGTCGTCGCCGTCCCCGGGGACATGACGTCCTATGAGCACCACCGGCTCCTGTGCCCGACGCCGTATGCGCCGGTGCGCCTGGGGCAGGGTGATCTTGCTGCTGGCGCTGCTCGTCGGTACGTCCGTCGCGCTGACCGACCGCGCCGGGGCCGACGCCCCGCTCCCGGTCGTGGCCGTCACCGGCGAGGCCGGCGGTGACGGCCACGATTCGCCCGAGTCCGCCCTCCGACTGCCCACCCGGCATCCCGTACGCCTGCCGGACGCGTCCTCCGCGACCGGGACCGGAGCGGTTCCCACTCGGCCGTGGCCCGGTGGCGTGCCCGCAGTGGGGTCCGTCTCCTCCCCGTACTTCTTGCGCTGCGTCGTCCTGCGCTGCTGAGCGGGCACGGTCGCGCAGACCCGATCTCGCACCCGCCGGCAGAGAACGACGAGCAGAAGGAAGCACACTCATGGCCCACGATCCCTACGCAGCCCTGAACGCACTCGTACGCGCGGAGGTACTGCGCGACTCCCACTCCCATTCCGAGCGGCGGCCCGCCGACCCGGAGCGCAAGGCCGATCCCGAACACCCCAGGGAGCAGCAGCCCGACGAACGTGACCGCGGCTGACGCTGTGCACGGCTACGGCCCCGGACCCGCGCGGGTCCGGGGCCGTCGTTCACTTCGCGGCCTTCGCCGCCTTCGCCGCGGCCTTCATCTCCTGTTTGTGCGCGCGGACCTTCGCCAGGGAGTCCGGGCCCGTGATGTCGGCGACGGAGCGATGGGACCCGGCCTCGCCGTACGGGCCCGCGGCCTCTCGCCAGCCCTCGGGGCGTACGCCGAGCTGCTTGCCCAACAGGGCGAGGAAGATCTGGGACTTCTGCTTGCCGAAGCCGGGCAGGTCGTTGAGGCGCCCGAGGAGTTCCCTGCCGCTGTCCACACCTTCCCAGACGGCGCTCGCCTCTCCGTCGTAGTGCTCCACGAGGTACTGGCACAGCTGCTGGATGCGCTTGGCCATCGACCCCGGGTAGCGGTGCACGGCCGGTTTGGCGGAGAGGAGCGCGGCGAACGCCTCCGGGTCCTGCGCCGCGATCTCGTGCGCGTCGAGATCATCCGCTCCCATGCGTTGGGCGATCGTGTGGGGCCCGGCGAAGGCCCACTCCATGGGGATCTGCTGGTCGAGCAGCATTCCCACGAGCGCGGCCAGCGGGCTGCGGCCGAGCAGTTCGTCCGCCTCGGGCTGCTGGGCGAGGTGAAGGGTGACATCCATGCCCCGATGATCGCTCGCCTGCGTGCGCGGCGCAGCACGCGGGGCCTGTATACCCCCAGGGGTAATTTATCCTCGGTGTGGGCACCCTCCCGAGGACCGAGGACGCCTGAGAAGACCGCGAAGACAAGGATGACTGCCGACATGAACGCTTCCCTCGCCATCGACGTCACCCAGGCCCGAGCCCGGTTGCACGAGCTGACGGTGATCGACGTCCGCACGCCGGGAGAGTTCGCGTCGGGGCACCTGCCGGGCGCGCTCAACATCCCTCTCGACCAGCTGTCGCGGGCGCTGCCGGCGATCAAGGAGGCCGCGGAGGGCGGCGAGATCCTGGTGGTCTGCGCGTCGGGGGCCCGTTCCGAGAACGCGTGCAAGACGCTGGCGGGGCACGGCGTGACCACCGCGACGCTGACCGGAGGGACCAGCGCCTGGGCGGAGGGCGGCCACGAACTGCACCGGCTGGAGGGCAAGCCCCGCACCGTCTGGGGCATGGAGCGGCAGGTCCGCTTCACCGCCGGCACCATCGTCCTGATCGGCCTTCTCCTCGGCCTGCTCCACCCGGCCTGGCAGCTGCTGTCCGCCGGCATCGCGTGCGGCCTGATCTTCTCGGCGCTCACCAACACCTGCGGTATGGCCGCGGTTCTTGCCAAGCTGCCGCACAACCGTCCCCGCCCGGCGGATCTCGACGAGGCCCTGACGGCTCTGCGTCAGCGCGGCGCGCAGCAGGCAGACTGACCGGCGCCGTCCGGGTTCCGTCGGCGGATCAGGCGGGCGCACGCGCAGGGACGTACTCGGTCAGCAGCAGCGCGATGTCGTCCACGCGGTGCGGGGTGTGGCGGGCGTCGATCAGCAGGCGGTCCGCGAGCTCCTCCAGGGATGAGGCATGCGCGTGGGCCAGTGAGGACCGCAGCGCTTCGATGCCGGAACCGATGTCCGAACCGCGTCTCTCGATCAGCCCGTCCGTGTAGAGGGCCAGGACCGAGCCGGGGGACAGGTGCACCTCGGACTCGGGGTAGTCCGGTGCTTCCTCCACGCCGAGTATCGGACCGCACGGCAGGTCCAGTGCCTGGGTCAGGCCGTCCGGCCGGCGCAGCAGTGGCGGGCAGTGGCCCGCGCGGACCAGGTGTGCGGCTCCGGTACGGGGCTGGAAGTGGACGTAGCAGCAGCTGGCCAGGAGCCCGGGGTCGAGACCGAGGAGCAGCCGGTTGGTGCTGGCGACCACGTCGCGGGGGCTGTGTCCGGCGGTGGCGAAGGCCCGTACGGCGCTGCGCAGCTGGCCCATGACGGCCGCCGCGGCGACGTTGTGGCCCTCGACGTCCCCGACGATCAGGGCGACGCCGTCACCGGTGGGGATGACGTCGTACCAGTCGCCGCCGATGTCCATGCCGCGGGTGCCGGGGAGATAGCGGCCGGTGACGTGCATGTCCGGGAGCCGGGGCAGCCGGTGCGGCAGGAGGGCGTCCTGCAGGCCGCGGGCGATGGCGGACTCGGCGTCGTAGAGCCGGGCGCGTTCCAGCGCCTGGGCGATCAGTCCGCCGAGGGCGGTGAGGACGCCCCGCTCCTCGCTCGGGAACCGGTGGGCGTCGTTGAAGCCGAGGATGCAGACGCCCACGGGACGGTTGGAGGCGATGAGCGGGAGGAACGCCCAGGCGCTGGAGTCGATGGCCTTGGCGTTGAAGCCGGGGTAGGCCTCGAGGAGTTCCTGCCGGTCCTCGAGGAACCGGGGGGTGCCGGAGGTCAGGGAGTCCGTCGCGGGCTGGCATGCCTGCAGCGGTATGCCCTCGAACTGGTCGAGGAAGCCCTCCGGGTAGCCCTGCTGCCAGAGCAGGTGCAGGCGCTGGTCGTCCACCGCGACGACCGCCAGCTTCTGGCCGCCGAACGCCGGCAGCAGCTGTTCGGCGACGGCGCCGCACACCTCGCTGGCCGTGACCGCCTCGGTCAGTGCGCTGCCCATGTGGAGCACGCGGTAGAGCGAACCGAGGCGCGTGGCGGCCATCGGTGCGGAGGCCGGGACGGTCGCGCCTTCCCGGACGGTCGCGCCCTCTTCGGCGAGCCGTTCCACTCCCGGCTTGCCCGCGACCGGCGCGGCCCACCCGGTCATGCCCTGCGTGCCGGGGTGGAAGGAGAACACGAGCCACTGGTCGGGCGGGCGGCGGACCAGGAAGGACACGGGCTTCTGGGAGATGATGGCGGCCCGGTAGCGGTCCTCGTAGACGGGGTCGGACAGCCAGGGCAGCACCTCCCAGGGGCGGTGTCCGAGGAGTTCGTCCTGGCCGATCCGCAGCACCCGCTCGAGACCGCTGTTGGCGTAGGTGACGCGCCCGTCCGGGGCGAGCGCGAAGAAGCCGTCCGCGAGCCGTTCGATGGCCGCGACCGCGGCCAGACCGGTACCGGAATCGAGGACGGCGCCTACCAGGCGTGGCGGGGGGCGGGCCCCCGCGCGCCTGTCCTCGGGCACGTCGGCCGCGTGGCCCCACACCTCGACGGTCCGGCGACCGCCGGCGTCGCGCATCCGCATGTACTGCGCGAGGACGCGGCCCTCGTCGATCGCGACGCGGGCTGCGCAGCGGAAGGCGCGGACGTCCGCGGGGTCGAGCCTGGCCTCCAGCGTGGCCGCCCGCCCGTCGAACTCGTGCGGAGCGATGCCGAAGATCGCGCACATCTCGTCGTCCGCCGTGATCGCCCCGCTGTCCAGGTTCCAGTCGAACAGGCCCACCCGGGCCGCCGGGCCGGACGACAGCGGGACCACCAGCGGGACGGTCGTGGCGTCCGGCCGGTCGAGCGCACCGCGTGCGTCCAGCGCGGCGAGCGCTGCGCCGAGGCGGTCAGCCGTGGCGCGCAGCTGCTGTCGCTGCGCCGTTGACAGGCCCTCGCTGCCGGGGCGGGAGGTCCACACCACCGCCATGGCGCCGAAGACCTGTGGGCCCGAGGTCACCGGTACGGACGCCGAGCCGAACGGGTACGGCATGGCCACCGCGAACTGGGGGAACCGCCGTACGGTTTCGTCGGCGTCGGCCAGATGGACCGTGCGCCCCGAGCGGTACGCCTCGGCCAGGGGGATGCGGCTGTTCACCGGGACGCGGTGCCAGCCGCCGATCAGGGAGGGGGGCGTGCCGGCCGCCGCGGTGAGCACGAGCAGGTTGCGGTCGCGCGCGATCAGGAAGGCGCTCGCCGCGTGCGCCCCGGTGGCCTCGGCGGCCCTGATCACGGCCGCCACCAGGGCGTCGTCGCGTTTCGACGCACCGCCGACGCCATCGGTACCGAGCGGCTGCGCCTCTCGTTCCGCACCACCGCTGGACCCCATGCTGCCTTCAATCGGTCACAAGACGGCTTTTTCGTAGTTTAGGCCGCGGGGGGCTCCGCCGGTGGCCCGTTCGCCACCTGCCGGAGCATGGGTCGGGGCTTGCGCGTCTGCGGGGCGTCGTCGGCTGGTGCGCGACCCGGCCGCCCGTCCGCTGTGAGGTCCCTGAGGGGTTACCAGAGCCGCACACCGGGATGTCCATCACGTTTCTACAAAGTCGGACAACAGCCCTTGACGCATGACAGGACATCCGGCTGTTATGGCGTTCCCGATGTGCGGTCCGGTTTGTTTCTGATCGTTTCTGATCACGACCTTTGACGCACGTCTCGTGGCTGACCCTTGCCCTCAGGAGCCGTCATGCACCTCTCGCCCTCTGGTCTCTCCGTCCCCGGCCCGAGCCGCCGCAGCCTGCTGCGCGGCATCGGTGGCGCGGCAGCTCTCGGCGCGGGTATCCCGCTGCTGAGCGCCTGCGGCGGCAGCAGCTCCGGCTCGAGCGGCACCAAGACCGTCACCGTCGGCTCCAACGCGTCGGACGCCGTGCCGAAGAAGGCGTTCGCCAACGTCTACTCGGCCTTCAAGAAGAAGTCCGGCATCACCGTCGACATCAACACGAAGGACCACAACACCTTCCAGGAGCAGATCAACTCCTACCTCCAGGGCACGCCCGACGACGTGTTCCACTGGTTCGCGGGCTACCGCATGCAGTTCTTCGCTGCCAAGGGCCTCGCCACCGAGATCGACGACGTGTGGAAGTCGATCGGCGACAACTTCCCCACCGCCATGAAGGACCTCAGCAAGGGCGAGGACGGCAAGTACTACTTCGTGCCGCTGTACACGTACCCGTGGGCGATCTTCTACCGGAAGAGCGTCTTCAAGAAGTACGGCTACGAAGTCCCCACCACCTGGTCCGACTTCATCAAGCTGTGCAAGCAGATGAAGAAGGACGGCCTGGTCCCGATCGCCTTCGGCGACAGCGACAAGTGGCCCGCGCTCGGCACGTTCGACCAGATCAACGTCCGGACGAACGGCTACGACTTCCACATATCCCTGATGAAGGGCGAGGCGTCCTGGACCGACGCCAAGACGCGCGCTGCCTTCGACAACTGGGCCGAGATCCTGCCGTACCACCAGGACGGCGCCGTCGGCCGCACCTGGCAGGACGCCGCGCAGACCCTCGTCTCCAAGAAGGCCGGCATGTATCTGCTCGGCATGTTCGTCGGCCAGCAGTTCACCAACAAGGCCGACCTCGCCGACCTCGACTTCTTCGCCTTCCCGGAGATCGACCCGTCGTACGGTCAGGACACCGTCGAAGCGCCCACCGACGGGTTCATGCTCAGCAAGAGCCCGAAGAACCACTCCGGTGCCGTCAAGCTGCTGGAGTTCCTCGGTACTCCGCAGGCCGAGGAGACCTACCTCAGCGCAGACCCGAGCGTCGTCGCCGCCTCCACCAAGGCCGACACCTCCGCCTACAGCGCCCTTCAGAAGAAGGGCTACGAGATGATCAGCAACGCCAAGCACCTCACCCAGTACATGGACCGCGACAGCCGTCCCGACTTCACGTCCACGGTGATGCAGCCCGCGCTGCAGAAGTTCATCCGCGACCCCAAGGGCGTCGACAGCCTGCTGTCCTCGATCGAGCGCCAGAAGAAGACGATCTTCGCCTCCTGATGAGCGCCACGCCGACCACCGGTACCGGGACCGGAACCACCAGCACCCCGGAGGCGGCCGCCGTGCCGCCTCCGGGCACCCCCGGAACAGCCCCGCGCAAGGCCCCGCGGCGCGTGCCGCAGGGCCACCGCCGTCTGCTCACCCGCCGCGACCGGATCACGCTCGGCCTGATGGCGGGCGTGCCGACCGTGCTGCACATCGCCCTGGTGTGGGTCACCGCGCTCGCCTCGGTCGCGCTGGCCTTCACGACCTGGGACGGCATCGGCTTCGACTCCATCAAGTGGGTCGGCCTGCAGAACTTCCGTGAACTGTTCACGCAGAACCCGCAGTTCTGGCCCGCCGTCGAGCACAACGTCATCTGGTTCGCGGTGCTGATCCTCATACCGACGCCGCTGGGCCTGTTCCTGGCCGTGCAGCTGGACAAGAAGATCCGCTTCACGCGGATCTACCAGACGGCGTTCTTCCTGCCGGTGGTCGTGTCCTTCGCCGTCATCGGCTTCGTGTGGCAGCTCGTCTACAACCCCGACACGGGCCTGATCAACAGCGTGATCGGGGCCAACAAGCCCGGCCACTACATCGACTGGATCGGCGACCCGCACCTCAACCTTTGGGCCGTGCTGGTCGCCGCCTCCTGGCGGCACACCGGCTACCTGATGATCCTCTATCTGGCCGGTCTCAAGGGCGTCGACCCCTCGCTGCGCGAGGCCTCCGCGCTGGACGGCGCCAACGAGTGGCAGACGTTCAAGAACGTCATCTTCCCGACGCTCCGTTCGACCAACACGATCGTCCTGGTCGTCACCATCATCGAGGCGCTACGCGCGTTCGACCTGGTCTACGTCTTCAACGGCGGCACCCAGGGCACCGAACTGCTGTCGATCCTGGTGACCGACAACATCATCGGCGAGTCCAGCCGTATCGGATACGGCTCCGCCATCGCGGTCGTCCTGCTGCTGATCTCGCTCGCCGTCATCATCCCGTATCTGGTCAGCACCTTCCGGAAGGAGCGGCGATCGTGAGCGCCCCCACTGCCGCCCTGCCCCGCACGAGCAGGCGGATTCGCCCCGCCCGGCTGGTCCTGCACCTCTTCCTCGCCGGTACGGCCCTGGCCTGGCTCGCCCCGCTGCTCTGGGCGGTGTACGCGGCGCTGCGGCCGTACGAGGAGACCAGCAACAAGGGCTATGTGTCGTGGCCCGACAAGCTGAGCCTCGACAACTTCACGAACGCGTTCCAGCAGTCCGGCATGACGCACTACTTCGTCAACACGATGCTGATCGCCGTGCCCGCGGTGCTGCTGACGCTGTTCTTCTCGTCCTGCGTCGCCTTCTACGTCAGCCGCTTCGACTTCCGGATCAACCTGTCGCTGCTGCTGCTCTTCACCGCGGGCAACCTGCTTCCGCAGCAGGTCATCATCACGCCGCTGTACCGGCTGTACCTGCTGATCGACGTGCCCGGCATCACCGCGTCCGGGAAGCTGTACGACTCGGCACTCGGCCTGGTCCTGATCCATGTGGCGTTCCAGTCGGGCTTCTGCGCCTTCGTGCTCAGCAACTACATGCGGATGCTGCCGCACGAGCTGACCGAGGCCGCGCTGGTCGACGGCGCCTCGGTGTGGCGGCTGTACTGGCAGATCGTGCTGCCGCTGTGCCGCCCTGCGATGGCCGCCCTCGCGACGCTGCTGTCCATCTGGATCTACAACGACTTCTTCTGGGCCATCGTCCTGATCTCCACGGGCGAGAACATGCCGATCACCTCGGCGCTGAAGAACCTGTCCGGGCAGTACTTCACCGACCCGAACCTGGTCGCGGCCGGTGCCCTGCTCACCGCGATCCCGACGCTGATCGTGTACTTCGCGCTGCAGCGGCAGTTCGTCAGCGGTCTGACCCTGGGGGCGAACAAGGGCTGATGCCCGCCGCGCCGCTGGGTCCGCTGGGTCCGCCCCCTGGGGTTCTACCTCGGGGGGCCGCCCGCTCCCACCTCCGTACCGTCCGTCCCGTACCGCCGGAAAAGAGAACCACCGTGCCGTCCCCCTTCACCCACCTCGCCTCCGTACCCGTGGACCCCGGCACCGCTCGGGTCCACGAGGAGGGCTGGCAGTCCTGGAGCCCCAGCGGCGCCTACGCTCTCGACGCGGCGCCGTACCGCCCGACGAACGACAACTGGGCGACGGTCTGCTACCGGCCCGGGGTCACCGTTCCGGCCGGCACGTTCCACGGCGAGGGGCTGCTGGCGCTCGACCCGGGCGACGGCTCGCCGGTGCGGCTGTGGGCGGCCGCCGATCCGCTGCGAGCCGTGCCGTCGATCCGGCTCGAGGTCCGCGACGGGCGCGCCGAGGTGAGCGCCGACGGGCCGGTCACCGAGCACAGCCACGCGGGCCCCGGCGGTATCCAGGCAGCGCTTGCCGCCTGGGCGGACGGTGTCGTCCAGGCCCTCGGGCTGTCGGCGCCGCTCCCGGCGCCGACCGTGTGGTGCTCCTGGTACGAGTACTTCACCGCCGTCACCGAGGACGACATCCACGAGAACCTCGGCGCGATGGACACGCTCGGTCTGCCCATCGACGTCGTCCAGATCGACGACGGCTACCAGAGCGCGCTCGGCGACTGGCTCACCCTCTCCGGCCGCTTCCGCTCCCGCGCCGGGCTCGCCGACACCATCCGCGAGAGCGGCCGCCGGGCCGGCATCTGGACCGCCCCGTTCCTGGTTGCCCCCGACAGCGAGCTCGCCACCGCGCACCCGGACTGGCTGGTACGGGACGCCGACGGCGCGCCCCTGCACGCCGGGCGCAACTGGGGCCACGACCTGTACGTCCTGGACACCACCCACCCGGGCGCGGCCGCCTATCTCGTCGATGTCTTCGCGACCCTGCGCGTCGAGGGCTACGACTACTTCAAGGTCGACTTCCTGTACGCGGGGGCGATGGACGGCGTCCGCCACTCCGGCGCCGATGCCCTCACCGCCTACCGCGAGGGCATCACCCTGATCCGCCAGGCGATCGGCCCCGACGCGTATCTGCTCGGGTGCGGTGCGCCCGCCCTGCCGTCCATCGGGCTCTTCGACGCCATGCGCGTCAGCCCGGACACGGCCCCGTACCGCGATCCCGAGAACGGCGACTTCAGCCAGCCCGGACAGGAGGCCGCCGAGTTCGCCGGCGTGGGCCGCCAGTGGCAGCACGGGCGCTTCTGGGTCAACGATCCCGACTGCCTGATGGCCCGTCCCGCCGTCGAGACACGGGAACGCTGGGCCGCGCACGTGGAGGCCACCGGCGGCCTGATGGCCAGCAGCGACCGGCTGCTCTCCCTGGACGACTGGGGCCTGGACACCACCCGCCGTCTGCTCACCACCCCGTCCCGCCTCGCCGTAGAGGGAGCCTCCCAGTGACCAGCCTCCCCCTGAGCGCCAAGCGCCGTCTGTCCCTGCCCGGTATCGCCTACGGCGGTGACTACAACCCCGAGCAGTGGCCCGCGGAGGTCTGGGCCGAGGACGTGCGCCTGATGCGCGAGGCCGGTGTGACCATGGTCAGCGTCGGCATCTTCTCCTGGGCGCTCCTCGAACCCGCCGAGGGCGTATACGACTTCGCCCGCATGGACCGGATCCTCGACCTGCTCCACGAGAACGGCATCGCCGCCGATCTCGCCACGCCCACGGCCGCGCCTCCCGCCTGGTTCTTCCGGGCCCACCCCGAGGCGCTGCCCGTCGACCGCGACGGCCGCACCCTCTCCTACGGCAGCCGCCAGACGTTCTGCCCCAGCAGCCCCGCCTACCGTGAGGCCGCCCTGCGGATCGCCGGGGCCATCGCCGAGCGGTACGCGGACCACCCGGCCGTCGTCATGTGGCACGTGCACAACGAGTACGGCTGCCACAACGCGGCCTGCTACTGCGACACCAGCGCTGCTGCCTTCCGACGGTGGCTGCGGGCGCGGTACGGGGACGACCTGGCCGCGCTCAACCACGCCTGGGGTACCACGTTCTGGAGCCAGTGGTACTACGACTGGGACGAGATCCTGCCGCCCCGCGCGACCGGAGCCGTGCCCAACCCGACGCACCAGCTGGACTGGCGGCGCTTCTGCTCCGACGAGCTGCTGTCGCTGTACACCGCCGAGCGGGACGTGCTGCGCGAGGTGGCCCCCGCCATCCCCGCCACCACCAACTTCATGGTGATGCAGAACTTCGACGCGCTCGACTACTGGCGCTGGGCGCCCGAGCTGGACGTCGTCTCCAACGACCACTACCTGATGTCCGCCGACCCCGAGTCGGAGATCGACATCGCGCTCAGCGGCGATCTGGTGCGCTCGCTGGCGGGCGGGCCCTGGCTGCTGATGGAGCATTCCACAGGCGCCGTCAACTGGCAGCCCGTCAACCGCGCGAAGCGCCCGGGCGAGCTGCGCCGCAACGCCCTCGCCCATGTCGCGCGCGGCGCGGACGGCATCGCGTACTTCCAGTGGCGGGCCGCAAAGGCGGGCGCCGAGCAGTGGCACTCCGCGATGCTGCCGCACGCCGGGACGGACAGCCAGATCTGGCGGGACGTGGTCCGGCTCGGCGCCGACCTCAAGGCCCTCGCCGAGGTGCGCGGCAGCACCGGTACGGCCGAGGTGGCGATCGTCTGGGACTGGGACGCCCGCTGGGCCCTGGAGCTCCCCTCGCAGCCCAGCGGCGAGCTGCGCTTCCAGGACCTCGTACGGGACTGGTACGAGCCGCTGTGGCGGGCCGGGATCGCGGTGGACTTCGTACGCCCGGACGCCGACCTCTCCCGCTATCGCCTGGTGCTGGCGCCGAGCCTGTACCTGGTCGACGACGCGGGCGCGGCCAACCTCACCGGCTTCGCCGAGCGCGGCGGCACCCTCGCCATCGGCTTCCACAGCGGCGCGGTCGACGAGAACTGCCATGTACGGCTGGGGGGTTACCCGGGTGCCTTCCGGGACGCCCTCGGCGTACGCACCGACGAACTCTTCCCGCTGCTGCCGGGCGAGTCCGTGGGCCTGACCGGCGCGGTGCCGGACGGCGCCACGGGCACCCTGTGGTCGGAGCGGCTGGGGCTCGCGGGCGCGGAGGCGGTCGCGTCGTACGCGGACGGGCCTCTGAACGGCGCCCCGGCCGTGACCCGGAACGCCCACGGGGAGGGCACGGCCTGGTACGTGGCCACGCGCCCGGACCCGGCCACGCTCGCCGCCCTCATCGGCCGCGTCTGTGAGGAGGCGGGGGTCCTGCCGGTCCTTCGTAGCGGCGCCGTGCCGCCCGGGGTCGAGGTGGTCCGGCGCAGGGGCGCGGACGCCGACTACCTCTTCCTGATCGACCACGCCGGTGACGGTGCGGAGGTCGCGGTCGTGCCCGACGCCACCGAACTGCTGACCGGCAAGCCGGCCGCCGGGTCGGTCGTCGTCGCGCCCGGCGACATCACGGTCGTACGGGAGCCGCACGGCTCCTGAGGACGCCTGGCCGCCCGGGGTACTCGGTCGCAGTGGACCCCACGTGGGATCCACTGCGACCGAGTGCGCGGATGGCGGTGGACGGTATGCCTGAGCTGCCGGATGTCGAGGCGTTCCGGGAGGTTCTCGCCTCCTGCGCGCAGGGCAGTCGGATCGAGCGGGTCGAGGTACGCGACGCGGGCGTCCTGCACGGCGTCAGCGCCCGGAAGCTGCGCCGCGAACTGGAAGGCCGGAGGTTCACCGAGCCCGAGCGGCACGGAAAGTGGCTGCTCGCCCACACCGCCGGCGGGCCCACCGTCATGCTGCACTTCGGCATGACCGGACAGCTGGTCTGCTGCGGCCCCGACGACGCGCCCCATCCACATGACCGGGTGGTCTTCGCCGTGGACCACGACCGCCGGCTCCGCTACCGCGACCAGCGCAAACTGCAGGGTGTGTGGCTGGCCGACGACTCCGGCGTGGCGCGCATCCTGGACCGCCAGGGTCCCGATGCGATGGCTGTCGACCGCAAGGGCTTCGAGGCCGCTCTTGCGGGCCGTCGCGGGCGCATCAAGTCCGTCCTCACGGACCAGTCGGTACTGGCCGGTCTCGGCAACCTGCTGGCCGACGAGATCCTGTGGCGTGCACGGATCCACCCCGCGACCAGGGCCGGTGATCTCACCGACGCCCAGCGAGCCCGGCTGTACACGGAGATGCGCCGCACGCTGCGGTCGGCGATCAGCGCAGGCTGCGTACCGCCCCGCAGGTCCTGGCTCACGGGCCGCCGCGACGATCCCGATGCGGCCTGCCCGCGATGCGGCGAGCCACTGCGCCGCCAGCGCATCGCGGGACGCGGGACCGTCTGGTGCCCGCGGTGCCAGCCGGCTCCCTCATGACCGCTGCGGGACCGTTGCCGCGTTCTGCGTCCGGCCTTCTAGCTCCGGCGCCGCCGTCGGCGGATCGTGCGCGTGACGATCGGCGGGAGGATGTCGACGGCGATCCGGCGGGCGGCTGACGGCCGTCGGGGCGCGGCTGCGGGGTGTGTGGAGGATCCGGCGACGGGAGGCGTCGCGAGGCCCGCCGACCGTGCGGCGCCCGCCTCGGTGTCCCGGCGCTCGTGCCCGTAGCGGGATTCGGGAGCGGCCGGGTTCGGCGGGCGGCCCGAGAAACGCAGGACGTGCCGCCCGGCGATCTGCTGCCGGCTCATGCTGATGCCGGCGCGCCACTCCGTGTCGCCGAGCAGCTCCTCCAGGAACGGCTCCGGCTCGCCCCACGTGCCGTAGAACTTCTGCGTGGTGAGACAGATGGGACGCAGCCCGCGGTCGAAGACCGCCTCCCAGGTGGCCGCGGCCACGCCCGGGGTGTGCTCGGAGCGGAAGTCGTCCAGGACGACCACGCCGTTCGGCAGCAGGACTCTCCGAGCGGTGCCGATGTCCATCGCCACGTGCTCGTACAGATGTGACGCGTCGACGTGTACGAACCTGCAGGTGTCCGCCTCGACCACCCCGGGGACCAGCGACGTGGGACCTTGTACGACCTCGGGCAGGCGGTCGTGGAAGGCCAGGTAGTTCTGCTCGAAGGCGGCGCGGGTCAGGGCCGCGTACGACTTCCGGGCCTCCGCCGCGTTGCCGGCGTCCGGCGCGTCTTCGGCGTCGAAGAGGTCGCAGACCGTGAAGCGCTCGCCCGGCCGCAGATAGCTCCCGGTGAAGATGGCGCTCTTGCCCATGTAGACGCCCATCTCCAGCAGGTCCCCGTGCTCCCCGAGCCGCTCCTGGCGGGAGAGGAAGCGGTCGAAGAGCACTTGGTCAAGGCTCGGGAACCACCCCTTCACCTCGCCGAGGGCACGGGGCCGCTGTACAGGTCGGGGCGCGGAGGTTTCCGTCATGGGCCGCCACGTTAGGGGCCGCAAGGAAACGCCCGGCTGTCATTCCTGTGATGGTTCTGTGACCCGGCCATGCACATCCGGCTCTCGGCGTACGGGTTTGCGTACGCCGAGAGCCGTCCCCTCCTGCTGGTGTGGGTTCGTGAGCTGCTTGTCTGCGGCTCGTGACTGCTTACCGGGCCGCGCCGAAGTCCTGGGTCCAGTAGTCGTTGGGCTGGGCCAGACCGACGCCGATCTCCTTGAACGAGCAGTTGAGGATGTTGGCCTTGTGGCCGGGGCTGGACATCCAGCCCGCCATGACCTGCTCGGGGGTGGAGTATCCGTACGCGACGTTCTCGCCGTAGGTGGACCAGGTGTAGCCGGCACTCGTGATCCGGTCGCCCGGCGAAGACCCGTCGGACCCGGTGTGCGACATGTTCTGGTGGGAGGCCATGTCCTCGCTGTGCGCCTGAGCGGCCTTGGTCAGGGTCGCGTTCAGGGTCAGGGGCGAGCATCCGGCCTTGCTGCGCTCGTCGTTGACGAGTTCCACGATGCGGGCGACCACGCCGGACGCCGAGGCAGTGGAGGTCGAGGTGCTCGTCGGGGACGCCGTGGCCGTGGACTTCGGAGCGGACGTCTTCGGAGCGGACGTCTTCGGAGCGCTGGGCGCGCTGGGGGCCGCGGTCGTCTCGGCCTTGGGCGCGGTGGTCTTCGTAGTGCTCGGAGTCGCCGTGGCCGTGGACTCCGGAGCGGAGGTCTTCGGGGCGGAGGGCTGCTCGGTGCTCGGAGACGCGGTGGGGGTCTTCGACGCCGCCGAAGAGGGGTCCCAGTTGCGGGCCCAGCGCTGCCAGTCGGCGTCCGTCCACCGCTGCTGGAGGATCGTGTCGTTCCCGGCGCTGTAGTACTGGCTGTCGCTACCGCTGCCGTCCGGCCATTGGGTACAGGCCATGGCGGCGGACGGCACGCCCACGACGCCTATGGCTACGGTCGCGATGGTTATCCGCCGGTAGTGGTTCTTCTTGCGGTGCTTCCCCATGGGTGACCTCACTCGGTAATCGCAAAGCGCCCCTTGTGCGGCTGGTGCTCTGCGCAGACTCCGCTCCTGAACTGCGGAGACGTACTGCGGACCGCCATTCTTAAGACGGCCGCCAATACAGGGCAAAGGGCTCTCGTACTACCTCGCCTCGTAGGTTCCGGCGATCCTTGTCATGGGCGTACGAGCGTGCTGATTACAGTTGCGAACCCTGCTGGGAATTCTGTCGATCCGTCAGAAAGCCTTTATGTGCCGTGAACGGGCGAAAGTGCCGAGCGGGTGGAATGCCGGAAAGCCGGGCGAGATGTGCCCCTGTATCAAGACGGACATGTCCCATATGTCGACAGAGCGGCATCTACTATTCGGGCCGCTTAGTGCCGGAAGCCATATGACGCATGTCACGGAATAACAGCTCCCGCTTGGATGTCGCCGCCGGGTCGCGCCTGCGGGTTGTGCCCACGTGCTGGTCGCGCCCGCGTGCGGGGTGCGCCCACGCGCGGGTCGGCGGCCACGTGCGGGTTGCGGCCGCGTGCCGAGCGACCTTGCTGGCGCGCTGGTCCCGGCGCAGGCTGGTGACATGGGTGCTGAAAGCGGCCCTACGCTCATCTCGTCCGTGCAGCGGGCCTTCCGACTGCTGGAAGCGGTCGGCGCACACGAGGGCGGTGCACCGGCGAAGCAGCTGGCGCGCGAGACCGGCCTGCCCATCGCCACCACGTACCACCTGCTGCGCACGCTGACGCATGACGGGTACGTGCAGAAGCTCGACGACGGCGGGTTCGTGCTCGGGGACAGGCTGCACGTGTTGCAGACGGGAAGCCGCGGACAGGCGCTGCTCAGCCGCATCCGGCCCACGCTCGCCGCGCTGCGGGACGAGGTGTCGGCCGCCGCCTATCTGGTCCTCTATGAGGAGGGCGAGATCCGCGTCGCCGAGATCGTCGACAGCCCCCGGTCTCCGCGGGTCGATCTCTGGGTGGGGTTCGAGGACGCGGGCCATGCAACCGCGCTGGGCAAGACCGTCCTGCGGGAGCTCGACGAGGAGTCCCGCAACGACTACCTGTCGCGGCACGCGCTGGCCGACCTCACGCCGCGCACCATCACCCGGCCCACCGAGCTGCTGCGCAGGCTCGAATCGGACGCGGCCGCCCCCGCGGTACTGGACCTCGAGGAGTACTCCCTCGGCACCGTCTGCATCGCGGTGCCGGTCTACAGCGGGGACACGCTCGGCTCGCTCGGCGTCTCCCTGCGGGCGGACCGGCTCGCGCGCATCGACCGGGTACGGGAGCGCCTGATCCCGGCGGCGGAACGCGTGACCCGGGGCCTGTCGCTCACTATCTGAAAAATCCCTGCTTGAGGCCAGGTACGAAGACCCTGTTATCTGAATGAAACGGACATATACGTGTCCTGTCGCCCCCGGACGAGGAATCCGTCAGGGGCGGACGGCGTGGGACGTGGATTCCGTCGGGTGCGGCAGTCCAGCAGGTGACGATTTTCGGAGAGGCATGAGGCAGACGGACCATCAGCATGATCGCCGGCGGCCAGTGCGGCGGTTCACGAGGCGGCTGACCGGCGGCGGGCGACCGACCGGCGGCGGCCACGAAGGCGGCTCCGGGGCACTCGTCGCCGCCGGTGCGCCCGCGCTGATCGTCTTCGCCGTCGTGATCCTCGCCTTCGTCGGCGGAGCCAGGCTGTGGCTGCCGCTGCTCCCCGTCGGCCCCGCGCTGGCCGCCGCCCTCAGCAGGCCGCGCGCCGTCCTGTGCGTCGGATTCCTCGCCTCCGCCCTCGGTGCCCTGCTGGGGACCCTGGACGGCATGTCGGCCTGCGGCCTGGCGATCGTGCTGGCCACCGTGGTGGCCGTGACGCTGGCGAGCGCCCTGGCCAGCGCGTTGCGCGGGCGGCGCGAACGCGTCCTGGCAGCGGTGCGTTCGGTCGCCGAGGCCGCCCAGCACGCCCTGCTGAAGCCCGTCCCGGCGGCTGTCGGCCCGTTCCATGTGGCGGTCCGCTACAGCGCCGCCGCGGCGGAGGCCCGGATCGGCGGCGACCTCTACGCGCTGGTGCCGACCCCGTACGGGGTCCGGCTGATCGTCGGCGATGTGCGCGGCAAGGGGCTGCCCGCGGTGAGCACCGCCGCCCTGGTGCTGGGTGTCTTCCGCGAGGCGGCGTACGACGAGCCCGACCTCCTCGACGTCGTCGCCAGGATCGAGCGGAGCCTGGCGCGCAACCTCGCGGCCGACGACTTCGTCACCGCCGTAGTCGCGGGGTACCCGAGGGACGGGCGCATGGAGGTCGTGAACTGCGGGCACGCCCCGCCGCTGCTGGTGCGCGACGGTGAGGTCACAGCCGTCGAGCCGACCCGTCCCGCGCCGCCGCTGGGCCTTGGCGCCCTCGGCGGGGAGACCCCGGCCCTCCACGTACTGCCCTTCGACGACGGGGACCAGTTGCTGCTGTACACCGACGGGGTCACCGAGGCCCGTGACCGCGGCCGCGAGTTCTACCCGCTCACGGAGCGGCTCGCCCGGCACGTCTGCGACGACCCGTCCCGTACCGTCGCCGCACTCCACGAGGAACTGCTGGTCCATGTGGGCGGCCGCCTGCACGACGACGCGGCACTGATCATGCTGCGGAAGCCGGTGGAGTCCGGGGCCGGGGCGGCCGGGTCAGGGGGCGGAACCGCGGGCTTCTCCGGAGCCGGGGCGGGCAGTGGCGGGTCAGGGGAAGGGACTGCGGGCTTCTCCGGAGCCGGCGCGGACGTCGGCGGGTCGGGGGAAGGGGCGTTCGGCTCCGGGGCCGGCCGCATCGGTGGGCCCAGGGACGGGGCCGTCGGGTACGAGGCCGGGGCCGTGGACTTCAGCGCAGGGCCCGCCGCCGGATCCGGGCTGGGGGGAGTGGGAGCAGGGTCCGCCGGATTCGGGGTCAGGGCCCCGGAGGGCGGTGGCGGATGCCAGGCGCCGACTCGGCCGCGGCGTATGCCTTGTGGGTGAGGGTGCTGGGGTGTGACCTGGGAGTACGTATCAGCTCCCCCACCGCGGCGACGTCGGAGTCACGGCCGAGCAGCGGGTTGGGCTCGTGCGGCACCCCGCGGCGGACCGCGGGCGCCTTGCCCTGCAGCAGCTCCCGGTGCAGCGCTCGCAGCGCGGGGCCGGGGTCGGTGCCGAGCTCGTCCGCAGCTTCCGCCGGTAGCTGTCGTACCGTGCCGGCGAGGCGGCGGGCCTCGCGGTCGCCGCCTCGCAGCGCAACAGCTCCAGCAGCTCCTCGTCTCGCGGCAGCTCCCGGACCAGGCCGGAGAGCGGCTCGACCGCCTCGGCCAGGCGCCCAAGCCGCGCGAGAGCCAGGGCGCGGACCCGCACGAGCGCCCGGTACGCGGTGGCCCGCTCCGCACGCAGCGCGGACACCGGGTCGTCGGCCGGGTACGCGCCGACGCCTCCGCGGAAACGTGCATCGCCTCCCGGGACCGCGCCGGTGCCTCCGCGGAACGCGCCATCACCTCCGGGGAACGCGCCCTCGCCGCCCCACAGCTCCGGCCCCGCCTCTGACCGGGCCAGAGCGGTCGTGTGGTCCCCGGTTCGCGAGCGCTCGGTAGCCGCGGCGGCGCGCAGCAGGACGGTGGAACTGTCCACCTGCTCCTCGTCCAGCGTCAGGCGGTAGCCGGCCGGGGTGCTGGCGATCACATCGGCACCGAGACGCGCCCGGTGGTCATCCGAGAAGGCTAGCCAGCCGGCCCCGGGGTGGGAGTACGGGGAACTCCGGCGGGCGGCGGCCCGTTACGAGCGGACGGAACCGAAACCGGATTGAAGCCGAGTTCACGGAGTTCACCGAGCCGACCCGAGTGCACCAAGTGCATCAGCTGCATCAGCTGCATCAAGTGCACCAAGTGGTCCGACAAGTTCGCAGAGTTCGCTGAGGTACTGAGTCCGCAGACCCCCACCCCACTCTTCACGGAGGCACGGAACCATGACCCGGAACCACCCCCAGCCGTCCCGCCGCGCCGTCCTCGGCGGTGCCGCCGTCGCCGCGCTCGCAGTGGCGACCGGCGCCGGCACGGCGAGCGCCGCCGACGCCGCCCCGGCTGCCGCGTGGCCGACCGAGTTCCCGCTCCCCGACGGTTTCCTCCCCGAAGGGATCACCATCGGCGCAAAGCCGTACGCCTACATGGGCTCGCGCGCCAACGGCGCCGTCTACCGCACCGATCTGCGCACCGGCGAGGGCCAGCACATCTACGAGGGCGCCACCGGCACGGTGGCGATCGGGCTGAAGCTGGACCACGACGGCCTGCTCTACGTCGCCGGAGGCGGCGGAGGCTCCGCGCGGATCGTCGACAGCCGTACCGGCAAAGTCGTGAACACGTACCAACTGACCGACACGACGGGCCATTTCATCAACGACGTCATCCTGCTCGGCGACCGCGCCTGGTTCACCGACTCACGCGACAGCGTGCTCTACGGCGTACCGCGCGGCCGCGACGGAGAGGTCCGGGGCCTGCCGCTCGGCGGCGACTGGGTGCAGACACCCAACGTGAACAACGCCAACGGCGTCGTCGGCACCCCCGACGGCCGAGGACTGATCGTCGTCAGCAGTACGCCCGGCAAGCTCTACCACGTGGACCTCAAGACCGGCCACGCCACCGAGATCACACTGAACGGCGCGGACAACGTCGCCAACGGCGACGGCCTCCTCCGCATAGGCCACACCCTGTACGTCGTGCAGAACCGCCAGAACCTCATCGCCGTGTTCGACCTCGACACCGACATCCGCTCGGCCACCCTGCGCCGCACGATCACCGATCCCCGCTTCGACGTCCCCACCACCACCGCCCGCTGGGGCAACCGCCTCTACCTGGTCAACGCCCGCTTCACCACCCCCCAGACCCCCGAAACGACGTTCAACGGCGTCGCCGTCACCATCTGAGACGGGCAAGCAAGCGAGGCGGGTCTCCACCTTCGAAGGCCCGCCTCACTCGTATCCGGGACGGCGTGGTGGGCGCCGCGGTGTCGGTGCTCCTGACCACGGTGGTCGCTGTGAACGACGCTGAATGAGACGGCAAGTGAGACCGCCGCCAGAGCGGCAGTCACTGGCTTCGCCAGCGGGGTGAGTGGGAACCATGGCACTGGGCCGCAAGGGAGCGCGGCGCACTCGTCCCTACGCATATCGGCTGGAGTGGCCGAGTGGGGTTCTCGTAGGGTCCCGCTCATGGACTGGCAGACGTGGCATGACCGTTACGACACTCGCGACTCGCCGCTTGCTCGAAGGCTGTTGACGGTTCAGGAGCGCATTCGGCTGGCGCTGGACGACTGTCCACCCGGCCCTTTGCGGGTGGTGAGTCTCTGCGCAGGCCAAGGGCGCGACCTGTTGGGCGTGCTGCCCGGACATCCGCGCCGCCTGGACGTACGTGCACGTCTGGTGGAACTGGACCCGAAGAACGTTGACTTGGCCGCCGCGGCCGCCCGGTCAGCGGGGCTGCACGAGGTCGAAGCTGTCGCCGCCGACGCCGCACTGCTCGATCACTACGATGGGATGGCACCGGCCGACATTGTGCTGATCTGCGGGGTGTTCGGCAACATCGCGGACCCGGACATCGAGCGCACCGTCGACGCGAGCACGCAGCTGTGCAAGACCGGTGGGCGGGTCATCTGGACCAGGCATCGCAAGGACCCTGACCGCGTGCCGCTGATCTGCAAGTGGTTCGAAGAACGGGGCTTCGATCGCGAGTGGGTCACCGATGGAGACCAACTCCAGGCTGTGGGAGTACACCGCTTCGGCAGTCGGCCCATGCCGCTCCAGCTGGGCACCCGCATGTTTTCCTTCGTGGGCTACGACAAGCTTCGCTCGGCAACCTGACCCAGGTGCAGCGGGGAGCCCTCCTCGCCGGCCAGATCGCTCCTGCCGCAACTGCTGGCGGCTTCTTGCCCTGGGTCTTGCGATTGATCTCGGGTGGCCTGGTTTTTCACAGCTCCCGGGGCTGATCGACTGCGGCCGACTGGTCGTCATTGGTCATCGTTGGTCGCCCGTGAGTGACCTCGCACGGCCCAGAGACGGCCCGTACTCAATCGCGAGCCCAGTCGAAAGGCATCGGCGCACCCTGCGGGATCACCCAAGGGTGGGGATAGCGAGCCTGACAACCGGTGCAGCGCGCGAGGAACGGACCGACCTCCGGGTTCGTGAGAACGCTGTAGTGGCTGGAGGGCTGAGCCGGGAGCATGTGCCCGTTCGCCGTCGTCTCCAAGCCGGGCCATTCCGGCGAGCATTGGCATGGGCGCTCTACCGCGAACAGCTCGCCGTCAGAGGTCTTGGCCGTGCTCTTGAAGAGCTTGGCGAAGTTCTTTCGTATCGACACGGCGGCGGCCTCCCCTTCACTGCGCCCGACTCTCGGGCCTCCAGACGGTAACCGAGCTCGGCGAAACGGCGGGCTGGAGCTGCCATGAAAGACCCCCAGCCCATCTCTCGGCCGCCGGGCGCCGTCGTTGACCGTGGCTGACCGCCCTTGGCACGCCCCGCCGGAGCCGCGCGATGAACGATGGCGCCGAGGGCAGGTCGAGCCACCCGTCTGGACCTGTCGGACTGCGCAGGGGGCGCGGTCGGCATGAGGCTGGAGGCCAGGCCCATGGGCGGCCGGACCGCGAACCCGGTGCGGCCGCGCCCAACCGTCGAGCAGGGGGCCGGGTTCTCGCGCCGGGCTTCACAGATGCCCAGCGCCTGCTGTGCCGGACGCCCTCATCCCGGGGGACGCCATGACCGGAGACGCCTCCCATGTCCCCGTCCTCCAGGAGCGTGATTAGTGTGGCCCGGAACCGCCGTCTGATCCTGAGCTCGCCCCCCGAGGTCTGGCGCCTGCTGTCCGATGGCCACCGCTACGGGGAGTGGGTGACAGGTACCCAGCAGGTCCTTGACGCGGACCCGCACTGGCCAGAAGTAGGCGCCCGCCTGAAAGTCCGAGTCGGCGCCGGCCCCCTGACCCTCGACGACACCTGCGTCGTCCGCATCTGCGACCCGCAACGCCGCCTGGAGCTGGAAGCGAAGGCAGATCCCTTCGGCGCAGCCCGCATCGCCATGAACTTGATCCCCTGGGGCGAGAACACCCTGTTCATCCTCGACTGGCACCCCCTCCGGGGCCCTGGCACCCGGATGCACGGACTTCCCGTGGATTACATCGTCGCGATCCGCAACGGCATGATGCTGACGAAGCTGGCTCGGATCGCGGTGGGCGAGCACGGCGGAAGCGCTTGAGGCACCTCACAGAACACCCGAGGCGGATCAGTGCTCGTCCGAGGTCGTCCGGGTCGACTGACTGGCCGCCCGCTGTCAGCGCTTCGGGATTGCGATGATCATGCGCGCTGGAAACTGAGACGGAGAACGCCGAAGGGCCCCACCGCGAACGGTGGGGCCCTTCGACATCGTGCCCGGTGAGGCACTGGCGGAGGATACGAGATTCGAACTCGTGAGGGGTTGCCCCCAACACGCTTTCCAAATGTTCGTCCGGGGGTCCGGGCGGGTTCGCGGCCGTTCTGACCTGCGGCCCAGTGCTCTTGGCTCGCTCGGATGGACCCCCCTGAACGACCATGAATGCAACCCCAACTGCAACCCTCCGAGCCCTCGTCTCAGGGTGCGGAGGGGAAATAGATCGACTTAGTTACGTCGTAGGCTGCGAGGCCAAGGCGGTCGCCGCCGAGCACTACACCTTCTGCCCAGACAACATCGTCCAAGGCCACCACGAAACCCTCCGCACCTACGCGGCCAAGGCGGTCCTGGATCGCCACGTCTGGCACTTCTGGTGGGACTGATGGCACGCGGCCCGGCGCGCCCTCAACCGGCCTGAGCGGCGCGTCACGTCCACTCGTCGGCCTCCGCCTGCCTTAGCACCCGCTCGACAGCCGCCTGGAGTTGGTCGGGCGGGTAGCCGTTCCTGCGTAGCAGCCGCAGCACACGGGCCACGACGCGGTCCCGGGCCTGGTCCTTCAGCCGCCAGTCGACCGTGGTGACACTCCTGACCTGGCCGTACAGCTCGCGCGCGAGCCGGGTCAAGACTGCCGCCCCCATCATGTCGGTCACGAGCGGGTCGACCACGAGCGCGTCGTAGATGGCGAGTTCGTCCTCGGTCAGCTCCAGCCGCTGCGCCCGCGCACGGTCGTCGGACACCTCGTGGGCCAGGGCGACCAGGGACGTCATGGCCTCGTCGGCCGTCATCAGGCCGTTGGCGTAGCGGTCCACGGCCTGCCGCGTCCTCGCAGTGAGGGCCTCCTGGCGAACGACATTGTTCGGGTGCGCCTGCCGGATGTCCCTGACCAGCGTGCGGCGCAGCGCCTCAACGGCGAGGTGTGGGCGGCGGCTCGCCCGGAGCCGATCCAGCAGGGCGTCGTCCGGGCGGGAGAGGTCCGCTTCGGCCAGGCCGGCGGCGTCGTACAGGTCGGCCGAGCCGCCGGTGCCGTCGGCGGACGCGTCCAGCTTCTCCCGCGCGGTCCGCACGGCCTCGAAGAAGCGGATGTCGGCGAGCAGGTCCCGCACCCCGGCGTCCGCCGGGCAGAGCGAGAACGCGCCGCGCATGAGGCTCACGTGCCGCGTGAACCGGTCGCCGCGCCGGGCCGTTCCCGGCCGCGCGCCGGGCTCGGGAGCGGCGAGGTGGTCCAATACCGCCGTCACAGCCCCCCGGTACGCGTCCGGGCCGCTGCCGTCGCGAATCTCCCGCCACGGGCAGTCGGCCAGGACGTCCAGGAGCCGCCGGTGGTTGTCCCGTACGGCGCCCACCGCGTGCGCGACGTCCGTGACTGGTGCGCCGCCGTCCCCGCCCTGCCGAGTAGCGTCGGCCAGTACCTCGGCGAGTTGCGGGCCTACGCCCTGGTAGTCCACGACCAGGCCGGACGGTTTGCCGTCCCACGTGCGGTTCAACAGGGTGACGGCCTCCAGCAGCGCGGGGCCGCGCATCCGCTGGTCCAGGTAGAGGGTGTGCAGCGGCGGGGCGTCGAAGCCGGTCAGCCACAGCGACCGGACGATGACAAGTTCCAGTTCGTCGTCGGGATCCAAGATCTGCCGCTGGATCGTCCTCAGCCCCTCCGGGCTGTGGACGTGGTCCGCGATCTCGGCGGAGTCCCCGATGTGGCCCGTGACGGCCGCCCGGATCCGCCCGCCGGTGTCGGCCAGCAGTCCCGTCCGGGGGTCCCGGCCGCTGGTCCACTCCGGCCGCAGTCGCGCGAGGGCATCGAACAGCCGCGCCGCCGCAAGCCGTGACGATGTCACCACCATGCCCTTGCCGGGCCGGCCGGTGAGCTTGATCATCTGGGTGCGCCGCACGTCCCAGTGCGCGAGTACGTCCCGGGCCAGCGCCTCGATCCGCGCGGGGGAAGCGGCCAGGTCCGCAGCATCGGGAACGAAGCCGACGTCGAGATTGACGTCGAAGTCCACGTCCTCGGGTGGCGTCCGGATTGGGCGCGACTCGTAGAAGACGGGCACGGCCGTTCCGTCGTCCACCGCCTGCGCCAGATCGTAGGTGTGGATGGTGTTGCCGAACACGGCGTGCGTGCGGCCGTTCCGGTCGTCCGCCAGGGTGCTGGTGAACGCGATGAAGGTGGCGTTCGGTAGCGCCTCGCGCAGGTTGAGGGCGTGCCGGGCGCTCTGTCCGCGGTGGGCTTCGTCGACCACGACGATGACGTCGCGGCGTGCGGACACCAGCGGATGGCGGGCGCCCGCTTCACGTTCCTCGTGGGTGAGGCGGAACTTCTGCACGGTCGCGAAGACGACACCGCTGTGGGCGTCGCGCCGCAGCAACTGCCGCAGCTGCGTGCTGTCCTGAGCCCATTCGACGCCGCCGCCGATCGCCGCCGGCAGGGTGCAACTGGCGGCGAAGGCCGCGTAGAGCCGGTTGCCGATGTCGACGCGGTCAGTGAGGACGACGAACATCGGGTGCGGCAGTTCGGGCGCCCGCGCGGCCTTGCCGACGTAGAACAACATCTCCTGGCTCCGGCCCGCGCCCTGCGCGTGCCGGACCACCCCGGCCCGGCCGTCCGTCGCGACGGCGGTCTCGCTGGCGCGGACGGCCGCGTTGACGGCGAAGAACTGGTGGGCCCTAGCGAGGGTGACGGTGTCCACCGCGCCCGTCCGGCGCGCGGAGTACGACAGGAAGTTGGCCACGAGATCAAGGAGCCGGGCGGGTTCGAAGGCGCCAAGCAGCATCCGCTCCAAGGCGCGCCCGTCCTGCCGCTCCCTCCGGCGCAGCAGCGCACCGTCGGGGTCGGCGTGCCAGGGCGCCATGTCGTCCCAGGCGGTGAACGGGGTGCCCATCCGGGCGGTCGTGCCGTCGGTGACGAGGGTCACCAGGACGTTCGCGAACGTGCCCGTCTCCTTCAGATCGCGGCGGTAGCCCTGGATCTGGTTGTACGCGTCGCGGGCGGCGTCCCGACCGCCAGCCCGCTTCAGCTCGATAGCCGCGAGGGGCAGGCCGTTGACGTACAGCACGATGTCGAAGACGGCAACGCGATCCTGGGCGCTGCGTACCTTGACCTGGCGGGCGGCGAGCAGGTCGTTTGCGTACGGGTCGGAGAAGTCGACCGGGCGGACAACCGTGTGCCGTTCCCCGCCGCCTGCCGCGTCCGGGTACGGGACGCCGACGCCGTTGACCAGCCGCTGGTGGAACTGGTGGCTCTCGCGGAGATCGTTCCTGGTGGCTCGCTCCAGCAGTTGGGCGACTGCGTCGTCCACGGACCGCTCGGGCAGCAGCGGGTAGCGCCGCCTGATCGCCTCGCTCAGGCGCGGCCGCAGGACCAGGTCGTCCCAGTTGCTCCGCTCCCCGGAGGACGGCCCGAGCTCGGCCCCGTCGACCGGCCGCCAGCCGTACTCGCCAAGCAGTTCGAGGGTGTGCCTTTCTAGCTCCCGCTCGGTCGGCCCTGTGGTGCCCGCGACGCGCTCGCTCATCCGGTCTCTCCCACCGCGCGGGCAGCGTCCCCGACCCGCAACCGGCCGGAGATCAGCCCGGGGAGCATGGTGTCGCGCAGTGCCGCCAGGGTACGGTTCTCGGCTGCAGTTTGCGCCGCGCTCGCGTGCAGGGCGTCCAGTCTCGCGGACAGCCCGGCCCGCTCGCCCTCGGCGGGAAGGGGAAGGGGCCAGCCGGGCATGTCCCCCAGCGGAAGCCGGTCCACGGTGGCGCCATGGAGGCTACGGCGCCCGATCTCGTCCTGGAACGCGGGGCTAAGGTAGGCGTGCAGGAGCAGTGCGCCGCCCGCCGCAGGGGTCTTCGCTCGTAGGAGTGCCATCCGGCGTCCCAGGGACGCGCGGACACCGGGCGGCATGAGCGCCGCGTGGCCGAGCCGGGTCTCGTACGAGAACAGCACGTCGCCGGCCCGCGGCCGGACACGCCGGGTCCAGCTGGCGAAGTCTTTCTCGGACAGGTGGGCGGAGGCGGCCAGGTCCAGGCGGCCGGCGTCCAGGCTGCTGATGCTGAGGAACCACGGGCCGGATGCGGTCTTCACCGGCGTGGCGTGCGGCCCGTCGTGCAGTTCCGCGACCTGGCCCAACCGCTGCGGGGGGCCCGCTGGCGCCGCCGCGAACGAGGCGTCGGCCAGCTGAAGGCAGGTTTCGGCCGTGCACTCGTTGGCGGCGATCTTGTCGTCCAGTGCCCCGAGGACATCGGCGACGGCCCGCTGCTCCGGCAGCGGCCGGGCGGGGATCGGGAGATCGCCGAGGATGTCCGGGGTGACGTGCGGAACCCCGGTGGTCACGGCACGCGAACGGATCAGCGCCACCATGCCCGGGTCCAGGAGGCAGTAGTAGAGGAACCTGACGTCCGCCCGGTCCGGGTCCACCCGTATCCGCGCCTGGGCCGGTGACAGGACATACCGGTCATGGATTCCGGCGGGCACGATTCCCACCTGGCCGAGCGTACCGCGCTGGGTGAGGACGAGGTCGCCCGGAATGGCGAGGTGGCGGGCGAGCGCGCCGTCCGCGCGGGCGGCCGGGACGAAGACGAGACCGGTCGACGAGAAGTACCCGCCGCCGGACAGGTTCTGGCCACGGACGACCGGGACCCCCTCCGGGACGAAGTCCCGCTTTCCGAGGCGGGAGCCGAGCGGTCCGCCGACGAGGCCGTCCGGCACGGCGAATTCCTTCAGGGGCCGCGTGCGGACGGCCGTCACGACACTCTCCGCAACTGCGCATCGACGGCCTTCGCCAGGCGCTCAGACTCGGCGAACTGCTCGCGCAGCAGGGCGGTCAGTCGGGCGACCCTCGCGTCCGGCGGCTCGGCATCCGGGTCCGCCGGGGCCTCGGCCGTGCCGACGTACCGGCCCGGGGTCAGGACGAAGTCCTGCTCGGCGATGGCGGACAGGGGCACGCTCGCGCAGAAGCCCGGCTCGTCCTCGTACGTGCCGGCGCCGGACTCGCCGCGCCAGGCACGGACCCGGTCGCCGATGCGGACAATCTCCTCGTCGCTCAGCTCCCGCAGGGTGCGGTCCGCCATGAACCCCAGCTCCCGGGCGTCGACGAACAGCACCTCGCCGCCGCGTTCACGCGCCCAGACGGAGCCCCGCCCCTTGCCGTCGGCGAGGAGCCACACGCACGCCGGGATGGCGGTGGTGCGGAACAGCTGGCCCGGTAGAGCGATCACGCAGGCCACCAGGTCCGCTTCGAGCATCGCCCGGCGGATGTCCCCCTCACCGGACTGCCTGCTGCTCATCGACCCGTTGGCGAGCACCACGCCCGCCCGCCCGCCCGGGGCGAGCTTGCTCGCCGTGTGCTGGAGCCACGCGTAATTCGCGTTGTTGACCGGCGGGGTGCCGTAGACCCAGCGCCGGTCCATCGCCAGGAAGTCGCCGCCCCAGTCGGAGAGGTTGAACGGCGGGGCGGCCAGAGCGACCTGTGCCTTGAGGTCCGGGTGCCGGTCCTCGCGGAAGACATCGGCCGGCCCGGTGCCGAGACCAGCCTCGATCCCGTGGACGGCCAGGTTCATGTGGGCCAGCCGCCAAGTGGTGGCGTTCCGCTCCTGGCCGTAGAACGCCACGTTCAGCCAGTCGCCGCCGTGAGTTCTGACCGAGTGCGCGGTCTGGACGAACATGCCGCCGGAGCCGCACGCCGGGTCGTACACCCGCTCACCCTCCCGGGGTCCGAGGACTTCCACCAGCAGCCGGACGACACTGGCCGGGGTGAAGAACTCACCGCCCTTGCGCCCCTCGGAGGCGGCAAACCGGGCGAGGAAGAACTCGTAGACCTCACCCACGACGTCCGGGGCGCCGGGACCGCTGGCCTGTTCCTGGAATACCACGCGGTCGAGCAGCTCCACGAGGTCGGCCAGGCGCCGCCCGTCCACACTGCTGTCGCCGTAGATCTGCGGGAGGGTTCCGAGCAGGGCCGGGTTGTAGCCCTCAATCGCGCGCATCGCGGAGTCGATTGCCTCGCCGATGCCAGCCCCGTCCCCCGTGCCCCGCGCCAGGTCCACGACGCTCTCCCAACGGGCGGCCGGGGGCACGTAGTAGACGCCGGAGCCCGTGTACTCACGGCGCTCCTCCAGGGTCGCGAGCAGTCCGGCCTCCTCCCATCCGCCTTCCGCGCGCAGTTCGGCCTCCAGCTGCCGGCGCCGCTCGGTCATCGCCGCAGACACATACTTCAGGAAGACCAGGCCCAGCACGAAGTGCTTGTAGGCGGCGGTGTCCAAGCTGCCGCGCAGCTTGTCGGCGGCACGCCAGAGGATGTCCTTCATCTCCTCCGGGGACCGCTTCTTCCGTGGCGGCACAGCTGCCTCGCTTCTCTGGTGTTCGACTTCGTGCTTCCTCCATGGGACCACCGGCTACCGGCTCGGCCGCCGCCGTAACGCCAGCGCGCCGTCGGCAACCCCGGCGGCGAGCCGCTCGGCCAGCGTGTCCAGAGCGTCCAGTTGGCGCCGCACCTCGGCGCGGTGCCGGTCGATCTCGGCGAGGACGGCCTCTAGTTCGGTGATCTCTTCGGGCGGCAGCTGCGGCAGGTCCATGTCGCGTACGCTGACCCGCCGCACCAGCGAACCGCTGCTGCGCTGCTGGTTCCTGGGCGCGGCCAGCAGCCGGGCCAGCGGGTGCGGGCCGATCCATAGGCCGCCGGCCGTGCCGCCCGTCGCCCGCTGCTGCGCGTACGCGGTGATCCGCAGGCCCTGTACCGGCGCCAGCAGGACGCAGCCGCCCAGGTCGTCCACATGGGTGCGCACCCCGTGCTCGGTGAGCAGCAGGACGTCGCCGCGCTCGGTCACCGCCGCCTGCGGGTAGCCGGCCAGCGCCTCCGGCGCGATACGCCGCCGACCGATCGGCAGTGTGCCCAGCATCTCCTCCCGGCCGATGACGACCAGGCCCCCGTCGGCGATGTCCTCGGAGTGGATGCGGTGCCCCGGGAGCAGCCTCAACTGCCCGGCCCGCACGTGCTCGTCGAGCCGGCGGTGCGGCACCGGGCTCTCCCGCTTGGCGATGCCCAGGCCGCCGATCCACTCCCGCAGGTCGGGCAGCGCCGCCGCCGCCTCCCGGCGGGCGTCCAGGGACGCCCCGAAGTGGTCGAGTCCCGGCTCGGGGGAGGCCAGCCGGTGGGCGGGCAGCAGGGACCGGCCGTCCAGCAGCTGCTCCCCGCGCGGGCTCGCGGCCATCACCGGGATGTCACGGACCTCTTCGGACGCCGGGAGGTCCGCCGTGCTCAGCGCGTCGGCGACGAACTCGGCCCAGCGCTGCCCCAGCCCCGTCCGCACCGCGATTCGGTCGCCATCCACCAACCGCGTCAGGCCGCGCTCGGCCGGTTCGGCGTCCCGGCGCAGGACCAGAAGGGCGAGTTCCGCACCGGTGCGAAACGGATGAATGCGGCGCGGGAGTTGGACGATGCCAGCCACCGCGTCCTCCATGAGGAGGTGCTCGCGCAGCCGGACGTTCGGACTGCGAACACCCGTCCTCTGACGGGCCAGCGTCCACGACGGCACGACCACGTACGCGGTGCCACCGGGCCCGAGCAGACCCAGTGCCTCGGCGGCCCGGCTCAGCGGCCCGTCCTCGTCCGTCTCGCGCTCGCCCGCCGCATAGGGTGGGTCGACGACGACGACGTCGGCCGCCGTGAGTCCGTCGGCCCGCAGCGCCGCGACATCGGCATACAGGTCGACGCCCTGCACATTGTGCGCCAGCAGGCGGTGGCCCAGCAGTTCCCGGCGAAGCCTGTCCGACTCCATCGCGGTAATCTGGCCGAGCCGGCCACGGTCAAGGGCAAAGAGCAGGTCTCCCGTGCCGGCGTACAGGTTGATCACGGAGGGGCGGGCACATTCGGCTTCACCGGCGGCCTCGCGGCGGCGGACCAGCGCGCCGATCAGCTCCGCCACCACCGCCGGGGTGGCGTCCATGGCCAGGTCAGATTCGAGCCGGCCGGCCAAGTCGAGCACCGCGTCGGCGGCGGCACCCGGCGTCTCCGTACTGTCCAGCAGCTCATCCACCGCTTGTTCGAGCTGTCCGCCCGCGACCGGAGCCCGCCGGTTACCTGCGGCCGCATCGGCGATCAGCGACAAGGCGGACCTGATCAGCGTCTCTGCCGAGATGCCATCGTGCTTCAGCGCGACCAACTGGCGCAACCGGAGAGCCTCCCGGAACCGGTCTCCGTACGTCGGCATACGTCCGTCCTCCCGCCGTTCCGCGTCGGGGACGGGCCGGGTATCCAGCCACTCGGCGACTTCCTCCGCGTCGAACAGCGGCTTGTTCTCTGTGCCGCCCATCGCGGTCGGAAAGGACGCGTGTCGGCGGCGCCAGTTACTCACGGTGGGGCGGCCCACGCTGGCGAGCTCCTTGATCTCGCCGAGTGTCACCGGCTTGAACCGGTTCCGGTTCGTGGGCGGCCGCTGGTTCCCCTGGCTCACAGCCGAATCTCCTCCTCTCCGGACAGCACTCGTTCCTTGCGAGCCAGCACCTGCGGCACTTGGCCGAACTTCTCGTGCAGCGAGGCCGTCTCGGGACTGACGTAGCCCATCAGCGTGAGCGCGGCGGTGAAGCGGTCCTCCAACTCCATGTGGAAGACGCGCTCGTGGTGGGCGACCCGATTCCGCAGCTTCAGAAGTCTTTTCAACTCCAAGTGCAGCTCATCGCGGCGGATGCCGTGCGCCCGAAAAAGATGCTGAAGCGACGCGTTCCACAGCTGCATCTCGTAGTGGCGCCCTTCGCCTCTGGCGAAGAGGCCAACCCAGAAGCCGAACGACAACTGCGCCACGACGTCGCAGGGAGCATCCGGCTTGCGCATCGTGCGCAGCTTCTCGCGGGCATCGGCAATGTTGTCCTGGCCGACCCGGTGCAGTCGGATGCGTCGGTCGTTCCACCAGTCGTCCCGGCGGTACTTGCCTGCGAGCTGCCGGTGGACGGCGTTGCGGTAGCAGATCTCCAGGTCCCGCAAGATGCTGTATAAAGCCCGGCTGACCTCGGCGTCCCACGCATACAGGCGCAGTGCCACTGTGGCGTCGCCCCCGCATACCGCGAGGAACGGCTGAAAGCGCTCGGCCGACATGGCCCGTACCAGTTCCTGCTCATCGCTCCGCATCACTGCGTCCCCCTGTGTCCGACGCAGATTGCAGGTAACTGTGCTAGATTCTTCTGCGTACGCCCTGGAACTTCTGTCACTGCACCTAGTTGCATACAGCCCGGGGCAAGAAGCATGATGGCTCCCTGCCCCGGAGTCCGCCCGCAGCGATCAGGCGGACTCCGGGGCATAGCTGTGTCCCGGGACACAGCCGCTGAGGCTGGGCGACGTTCACCACTTCGACCAAGGTCCACGCTAGCAGCGACGTCACTGCCCGGGCCACATTCACAGATATATAGGCCCGAGAAGCCCACTTCTCAACAGTTGCTTGTTTCAGGCGGGCGAACAGCTAGCTCTCTCGCGCACCGGGCGAAGGGCTGGCAGGGTTATCTCGGCCACGGTCAGCTGCAGCAAGCTGCTGCACCATGCCCCTCCTCTCACATCGCGGAGGAAGGGCCGCCGGCCCACGCCCCGCTGGCCAGTTGACCGCGAAGTTCGGCACCGTGCTGGTGATCGTGGACCAAGCCGTCTCCGTCGGAGCTCTACCGCTCACCGTCGCCCGCGATGCAGGCTGCAAGGTCGCCTACCAGGCGCACCTTCGCCATCAAGAACCTGAGCCCTCCACGGGAGCCGGCCATATGCCGTCGATGAGCCAGGGTCGGGCAATCGGCTCCAGGTCGCGCGAGAACTGGTCCCCGCCGCCACCTGCCATCTGCTGCGCCCACTGGCGCGTGGCGCCCGCGGCCCAGTCCGCCACCTGGAGCTGCGGGTGGTCCTTGCTGTCCGCGAACTCGATGGCGCCCATGAAGGGGTTCATGAACTCACCCTGCCGTGCGGGATTGGGGAGGAAGTGCACGGTGTGCAGGTAGGCAGTGTTGCGGTCGACTACTTTCGATGCGTCGTGCACCAGGCGGAACTTGCCCAAGGTCTGACCGAAGGTGGTGGCAAGGCAGTACAGGCTTGGGATCGCCGGATCCAGCTCGTCCCGATGCCCCTGGGATGCGATCACCGCTGCGGTCTCGTCAGCGACGGGCCGGCAGTATTCCAGGACCTCCACCAACTCGGCGAACTGCTGGCTTTGTATGGAGGCCTTGAGGGCGGCTATGGCCGCGTACAGCTCGTCGGTGGTGGCCCTCTGTCGGACCCAGTTCACGAACGCCTGGAGCATCCGGTCGTAGGCGTCCGCATCTCCCATGACCGGGCTGGCCAGGTGCAGCATGTTCGCCAGAGCGAGGGTTTCCTTCCCCTCGTACAGGTTGTAGCCGTCCCGGTGCGCCATGGTTTCCACGATGACGTCGACCATCTTGGTCATCACCATGAATCGCTTGTGGACCAAGTACGTTCGCACGCTCCCCTCGGGCAGGCGCGAGAAGGCGTTCATCAGCGCCTTCCGTCCGCCGCTGGAACCCGCCAACGACGTGTACTTCGGCTCGCGCAGATTGCGCGGGAGCTGCCCACGGACCTCGTCGATGATGGAGGCGGCGAGGTCGTCAGGGAGGTGAACCCCGGCCACCGTGAAGACAGGTTGGTGCGGATCGAGGAGGTTCTGCCCCGAGTTGGCGGACTCGTCGACGTAAACGACGGGGCGTTCCAAGGATGAAGTGGACATGCATGGAGGATGCCCGCCAGCTTCGGGGCGGGCCAGCCGCAGTCGGCGATGGCACCCGCAGCGGTCGGCTATCCCCTCAGCCTCGATCGTGCCGTCCGGCTGGTCAGTTGCGCGGAGCGGCGTCCAGGTCGGGCACGCAAAACAGGCCAGTTGCTTCGGCGCGGAGGGGGCCGTCGCCGCCTGATCACGCAAACTGCACTCAACGTCGAAGGGCCCCACCGCGAACGGTGGGGCCCTTCGACAGCGTGCCCTGTGAGGCACTGGCGGAGGATACGAGATTCGAACTCGTGAGGGGTTGCCCCAACAAACAGGCTTTCCAAATGTTCGTCGGAGGGTTCGAGCAGGTTCGCTGCCGTCCTGAGCTGCGACATAGCGTGGCTGGTCGGCCTGGTCGGCCTGGTCGGCCTGGTCGGGCTCCCGCGAACGGAGATGAATGCAACCCTCCCGTATCCCGGCGAACCTCTCTCGTCGTCGGCCTTGCTGCCGATCCGGCGGGTCCGCGCCTGCTCCGTTCCGGTTCAGAGTCACTTTTGGCGATCCGGTGGACGGCCGGAGACCGAACTTACAGAGTCGTGGCCGTGGCTGCTGGGGCGGACGACGGGCGCAGAGCATCCCGCAAGTCGAAGGTGGGGCATGGACAGCAATGAGTACGACGAGTACGAGGCCACTGTCAGAGTCCGGAAGGGTGCCCGCCTCGCACGGTCGAGGAAGACCGCAGGCGCTCGCCGCGGCATTACTGACCCCGGCACCGATCAGATGGATCACGCCGAGATCTTTCTGAAGGAGGAAAACGGGCCGGATCCGGTGGCGGCGCACCCACAGGACTGGCCCGACTTTGACCACCAGGAATCGGAGGCGCGAGCGCAGGAGCGCCGAGAGCTCGCGGAGTTCGCCACCCAGGTGCTCATCGAGGTCAGCTTCAGGCTGGCGGAGAAGGCTGCTCCGCTTGTCAGGAAGTGGTGGTTTGAACGCGCGCTCCCGGCAGCGAAGGCGAAGTGGAACGACCGGGCGACCCTGTCCGTAAAGGCGAAGTGGAGCAGCGTCACACGAGGTCGCCCGAGTGACCGTCGGTCCGAGGCCGAGGGGGACCTGGAGGAAGCCGTCGTTGTTCCAGACGATCAGCGGACGACTATGAGCAGCGCGGAGGCGCAGGAGCGGGTCAAGGCGGCTTTGGTTACGAGGCTGTTCAGCGATGGACAGCTTCGGCTGGTGCGCGACGCCCGGATCGTGGACGAGGGCGAGGACGGTCCGGTGGAGCTGGGGGCGACGAGTGATCTCACGCCTCAGCGCATCGGGGAACACATCGCGTTGATGCTCGAGGCCAACCCGTCGCTGCTGGGCCAGGACACCCTGGCCGAACTCGGGAAGCTCATCGCGGAAGTTTGCGCCAATGGCGATGACGTTGTCCATCTTGGAGTGGAGGGCGCGGGGCCACACGACTACGGGAACGGACGAGGGCGACCGCGGGTTACCTGAGCGTTGACCGACGAGTCAGGTCGTTGAACTTGTCCAAGGCACGACAGCGCCGTGGCACCCGGAGACCCAGATCGAAGCCACCAACTCCTGTACCGGGACCCGGCGCTGTACGCCCTGGCCCGGGCCGACAGCGGCGGAGCCGACGCCGCCCGCGCTCTGATCGAGCGGTACCGGCCGGGCACCCGGACGCTGGCCGACCTCGGCTGCGGCACCGGCCGCGACTTGGAGATTCTTGCCGAGGGGTTTCAGCGCGGGGGTGGACTTCCAGCCAGGCATGGTCGAGTACGGTCGGCGTGTCCGGCCCGGGCTGGACATCCGGATTGGCGACATGCGTACGGTCCGGCTCGGCCGGCAGCCGGGCTGCATAGTCACCACCGCTGCTTCGTGACCGGCACCGTTTTCAGCTGGGCGCGACCGGCGTAGCCGCCACCCGGACCGCTCAGCAGATGGCCGTTGACCTCCTGGGTCACTCCTCTAGGAGACGGATTGCCATCACGGTCCCGTCGCCGCGGATGGACACCACGTTCCACTGTCCAGACGTGCTGCGGTCCGGCCACTGCCCGCGTAGGGCGTGTACCTCGCGTCGGTACTCGTTGACGCGCCCGTGGTGGAGGTGCACGTACAGACTCCTCTTGAGGCCGGAGAACGCTTCTACACGGGTGCCGTTGAGGCGGTAGATATGGTCGGTGCCAACAAAGTCGATGTCGTGGATGCGGTGCTCCGCATCTCGCAGTTTTGCCGTGTCGGTGCGGGTGTCGTGCAGGAAGTGGCGGCGCCCTTGTTCCTTGGTCAGGTACTGGGCGGTGGGCTTGCCGCCTCCGGTGAAAGCCATGAGCGTGGCCGCTTCCGTCCGGGCCAGCACGACGCTGAACCAGGCGTAGGAGTCCGGCAGCACCTGAAAACCGGGGATGGTCGTCTCTCCACGGTCTGTGGGCCGCACGACGTCGGCCATGCGATTGTCCTGTTCCAGTACGAGGTCCAGGTCGGCTCCGGATGTCTCTCCGGGCGTGCGGAGAAGGGACATGCCCGGAGTCTCGAGAGCGTGCAGGGCGAGGGCCTCCGCGGGGGGAATCTCGGTGCCTATGAGCAGGTACGGGACGGTGCCGTAGGGCCCGATGTGTACTGACTCAACGTGGGCACTGGCCGTGCTCAGCTGCTTGTGCACCTGATGGGCGCTGCTGTGCGTGCCCTTCGAGGCGAGGAGGAGGACTTTGGATGGCTGCCCTGGGCGCCAGGCTTCGACGAAGAAGTGCGGCCTTCGCTGAAGCGGCTCCGGGCGAGGGCCGTTACCGGAACTGCTCAGTGTCCAGCCGGCCTTCAGGGCGATGTCCGCCGGGATCACGGAAACCGAGTGGTCGGGGTACCGGGACCTGACGATGTTCTCGGCCAGTAGCGATGCAAAGCCAGTGCCGATTTCTCCGGACTGTGTGGCCTTGTAGAAGCGCAGGAGGTCGCGCCCTTCGGACGACAGTTGCAGGTAGCGGCCTCGATTTGCTTCCAGGGCCTGGTTGTAGCGGAGGCTGCCCCAATGTTCGGCGAGTCCCCGCCCCGCGCCCTGGCGGGCCGAAGCGGCGCCGAGGCCGATGGCGTGGATGACCTGCCAGGGAGTGAGTGTCAGTGATCGCGGCGCCCTCCCGACGGCTCGGTAGTCGGTACGTCGGCGTAGTGGACCCCGCCCATCCTCGATTCGTTTCTCGTCCTCTTCCGACGCAGCCTTGGTGACCTGGGCGGCGAGTTCGGTGGACGAGCGGACCTGAACGTGGGAGTTGGTGCTGAGCTCGTGGAGGATCTCGGCAATGGCTTTGGACTCGCCCTCGGTCACCTGCAGCCCTTCCGTCGACGTCGTGTGAGCCGGAGGACGGTAGGACAGGGCGGGGGAGCGCAAACAAGTACGCAGGAGAGGGCGCACGCCGGAGTTCGGCCACCCCGACGGCCCGGTCGGCGCTGATTGGGATGAGGCCCGCTACCTGACTGCTACCCCTTGGCGAGGATATACGCGAGTGCCGCCGCTCTCTCTGCCATCCCCTGCTTCCACGGTGTCCCGTCCCCCTCGGCGATCTCCCGCCACAGTGCCGCAGTCGCCGCCCCGAACGCGGCGAGGGCTTCCGGTTCGGCGGTCCGCCACGACGGGAAGCGTCCCGCGAAGGCCACCGCCGCCTCCACCGAGTGGCCGGCGTCCATGAGCCGCAGGGCCAGGGCGCCGGGGTCGATCCACGCCGCGCCGCGTGTCGGCCACGCCCAGTCGACGAGCCGGGCTCGTTCGTCGACGATCAGGACGTTGTCCGGGGCGAAGTCGGTGTGCAGGAGGGTGTCGCCGCCGAAGAAGTGCGACGTCGCCGGTGGGGCGTATTCCGCCCAGCGGTCCACGGCGTCCTTGATCTCGACGTCGGCCGGGGCCGTGACTGCTTGCAGTTCGGTGAGCGCGGCTTCCACGAGCGGGAGGTCGGGGGAGCCGGGCGCGTAGTCGGCGTGGCGGCCCTCGATGACCTCGTAGCCGAGGAGGCTCCAGCCGTCGAGTTCCAGGTGCCAGTACAGGTGTGGGCAGGACGTCGGCAGGTGCGGGGCGACCGCTGCTTCACGGCGCTGCGCGGCGACCTGGGGATGGTCGGCCGGGATGCCCTTCACGAAGACGCTGCCGCTCTCGGTCTCCAGGACGGAGGCGATGCCGGAGTTCATACCGCCCCGCACGGTCACCGCATGGTGCACGGCGCCGGTTTTGTCGGCGACGGCCTGGCGGACGTCGCCGGGGAGCTGCTCGAACGGGATGCGGGACATGGACACGCGCGGTTCCTCAGGTGCTCGGGGACAGGGGTGCCGCCCCGGCCAGGGTACGGCCGGGGCGGCACTCATGGAGTGGAACGGGCGGGCACGGGATCCGCCGTCGGTGGATCTAGTGCCGCATCAAGCAACGTTCGCCCTGTCGATGACCTCGCGGAGCCGCTCGTCGGCGGCGTGCTTGTTCCGCCAGATGATGTAGCGGCG
>NZ_JBEOVA010000047.1:0-48080 GCF_040295225.1 Streptomyces sp. NPDC002896
TGCACTACCTGCTCATCGACGCGATCGACCACGAGAACCACCACGTCGACCGCAGCCCCGCCCAGCACGGCCCCGACGCCGACCACACCCTGAACACCGAGGCACTCCAGGGCATGCTGCCGCGCTACCTGGACCCGGCCCTCGACTTCTTCGACATCTTCCTGCGTCATCAGGGCGCCGCCGAGGACCTGCCCAAAGTGCGCTGGCACCAGGTGCACGCCGCCGAGCGCGGTTTCCGTGAGTCCGCCACGTGGCCGCCGACCGGGTCGGTGACATACGAACTCCACTTGGCAGAGGGTGAGTTGGCCGAGAAGGAGCCCGTCACCGGCACCGCATCCTGGGTCCACGAGCCGGCCGACCCGGTGCCGTCGGCCTCCCCGAACTCCTTCGCGTATCTGCAGACCAACCCCCGCCTGCAGGACTGGTCCACCCGCCCGGACGTCGCGGTCTTCGACGCCGCACGGACGCCCGACGCGCTCGACCTGACCGGCCCGGTCACCCTGTCGCTGCACCTGTCCACCACCGGCCCGTCCAGCGACCTGTTCGCCAAACTGCTGGACGTGCACCCGGACGGCGAGGCGGAACTCATCGCGCACGGCCGCGCCCACGTCCCCGGCCCAGCGCACCGGGTCGATCTGTCCCTCGGACACGCGGGCTACCGGCTGCGCCCCGGCCACCGACTCCGCCTCCACCTGCACAGCAGCGACCACCCCGAGTTCGTACTGCACCCGGGCACGGACGACAACCCCTGGCTGGCCACCGACACGGTCAAGACCCGGCAGGAGATCCGGCTCGGCGGAGGGGACGGCGCCCGGCTGCGGCTCACGGTGACCGCGGCCACCTGAACATGCCCGCACATGCGGCAGGCCTCCGGGACGAATCCTGTCGCGCCAGGTCGAACATGTGTCGCTCGCCGTCGCGTGCCGCTCCTTCCTGCTCTCCCACGATGGGAGCAGCTTCGATTCGAGGAGAGCATCATGAACGCAACGGAGGCGACGGGCGGCGCGGTGACGCGTGGCGCGTGCCCGCATGACTGTCCCGATACCTGCGCCATGCTCGTGACCGTCAAGGACGGCAAGGCGGTCGATGTGACCGGTGACCGAGAGCATCCGTACACCCGTGGCGGCCTGTGTGTGAAGGTCGACAACTACCCCGGGACGATCCGCACACGGACCGCTCGGGCCTGCCGGTGATACCAGAATCGGGCGTCTTGTCAGAGCTGGTCGGTACTGTCGAATCGAAGGTGGTCCGACATCCCCGGGGGGACTGACATGGGTGAGTCTGACGGAAGCCTGCGGGGAGCCACTTTCGAGCATGTGGCGATGACCGGCGCCCGGTTCTACGTCGCCGACCTGAGCGGTGCCCGCTTAGAGCAGGTCAACATGAGCGGCGTCCTGATGCGCGGCGTCGAGTTGTTCAACGTGGACATCATGGGTGAGGTGTGGAACCTCACGATCAACGGCGTGGACATCGCACCGCTGGTCGAGGCCGAGCTGGACCGACGCCACCCGGACCGGGCCAAGATGCGCCCGACCGATCCAGCGGGTTTCCGCGAGGCATGGGAGATCCTCGAGCGGCTGTGGGACGGAACCGTGGCGCGCGCCCGCCGGCTGAGCCCGGAACTGCTGCACGAATCGGTCGACGGCGAGTGGTCCTTCATCGAGACCCTGCGTCACCTGGTGTTCGCCACCGACGCATGGATCCGGCGCGTGATGCTCGGGGACCCGAGCCCATGGGACCCCCTTGACCTGCCTTTCGACCAGATGCAGGACGAACCCGGCGTGCCGCGCGACCGAGACGCACGCCCGTCGCTGGACGAGGTCGTGGCCCTACGGACGGACCGGATGGCCACGATGCGCCAGGTGCTGAACGACCTCACCGACGAGCAGCTGAGCTCCCGCACGGTACCGGTCACCGAACCCGGGTGGCCCGGGCCGGAGAGCTATCCCGTCCGGGATTGCCTGCTGTGCATCCTCAACGAGGAGTGGCAGCACCGCCTGTACGCCGAGCGCGACCTGGACGTGCTGGAGTCACGCAGCCCGCAGCACCATGAACCTGAGCCTCCAGGCGGCGAAGGGGCCTGAACCACTGAGTGGGCGACGTCGCTCTTTCCGAAGAGCGGACGCTGGATCGTGCCCGTGAAAAGGGCAGTCCGGAGTGCCGACAGTTGCAGGTGCCTTGTATCGATACAGGCTCCCCGCGCGTTCCGCCTGAGTCAAGAGAGGTGCGCGAACCAGATTGGTCGTCCTGCGGCCGCTTCCGCGGCGGCATAACGACTGAGATGCGATCAGAAACGCGTGGGAAACAAGGTCTTGTCCCTGACTTAAAACGATGGTTAGTTTAACCGCCACTCGAAGCCCGGCCCAGTCGTCGGGCGACCTCCAGAGCTGTGACACGTCCAAGGAAGGGCAGTGCCATGTCGCTTGACAGAGCGCAGGTTTCACGTCGGAGTTTTCTTGGTCTGGGAGTCGCGGCGGGCGTCATCACGCTCACGGCGTGCGGCTCCAGCAGCGGTTCGAGCGATGAGCCCCTCGTGATGACGGTGTGGGGCGGCGAGACCGACCGGACCACGTACCAGAAGCGCATCGACCTGCTGGTGAAGAAGTACCCCGACCTGAAGGTGAAGCTCCAGCTGATCCCGTCGGACTCGTACCCGCAGAAGGTGCAGACGATGATCGCGGGCGGCAAGGGCCCGGACATCATGCAGGTCGCGGAGAACGTCAACGTCTACTCGAGCAAGAACCAGCTCCAGCCGCTGGACGACCTCGCCAAGAGCGCGGGGCTGGACCTGAGCAAGCGGTTCGGGTCGATCGGGTCGCTCTACTCGTACCAGGACAAGGTCTACGCGATACCGGACCGTTCCGGCGCGATGATCGTCTACTACAACAAGACCCTGTTCGAGTCGAAGGGCATCAAGGCGCCCACGGCCGACTGGACGTGGGACGACACCCTCGACGCGTTCAAGGAGCTGACGAGCAAGGGCAAGACGTGGGGCTACGGGGGCGCGGGCTGGTGGCCCCAGTGGTGGAGCTTCGCGTACCAGAACGGCGGCACCATCATCGACGCGAACGGCAAGCCGGCGGTGGACAGCGACGAGGTCGTCGAGGCGTTGCAGTGGGCGGGCGACCTGCTCTTCAAGCACGGCGTGGTGCCGACGAAGGCCCAGTACGCCGACATGGGCACGGACGTCGGCGGTGACCAGGCCTTCGCGGCCGGCAAGGTCGCGGTCAACACCACCGGGTTCTGGGCCATCGCCGGCCTCACGGACACCAAGTTCGAGTGGGACATCGCACCGATGTGGCGCGGCAAGAAGCAGGCCGTGTCCTCCTTCGGCAGCGGCCTCGCCATCTCCCGTACCGCCAAGAACCCCAAGAACGCGATGAAGGCGATCGACTTCCTCACCTCGCCGACGGCCCAGCAGCAGATCATCGCCACCGGCGAGGACGTGCCGGCCAACCTCGAGGTGCAGCAGAGCGAGGCGTTCCTCAAGCCGGCGTGGATGAAGACGCCGGTGAACATGGGCGTGTTCGGCGAGTCGAGCTCCTTCCTCTTCAAGGCGCCGTTCATTCCCGAGTGGAACGAGATGCAGGCGGCGTTCGACACCGGACTGGCCGACTTCTGGCTCGGCAAGGAGAAGAGCGCCAAGAACGCGCTCAGCGCGGTCCAGAAGAACCTCGAGTCCATCATCAAGTCCGCGGGATAGCCGACGATGGCCATGTCGAAGCTGCGGCGCCGTGAGGCGCTCTGGTTCTACCTGTTCGTCTCGCCGTGGGTGATCGGGTTCCTCGTGTTCCTGCTGGGGCCGATGATCTCGTCGATCTACCTCTCGATGACGGACTGGGACTCCTTCACCGCGCCCAAGTGGGTCGGCCTGCAGAACTACACCAAGCTGCTGACCGAGGATCCGGTGTTCTGGAAGGCCCTCGGGAACACCTTCCACTACGCGGCGATCTCCGTCCCTCTCGGACTGCTGATCGGGCTGTGGCTGGCGAACCTGCTCAACAAGCAGGTTCGTGGCCGCAAGCTGTTCCGCACCCTGATCTACCTGCCGACGCTGGTGCCCCTGGTCGCCGCCTCGATGGCCTTCCGGGTGGTACTCGCCCCGTCGGGTCCGCTCAACGACGTGCTCGGCAAGATCGGTATCTCCGGGCCGCAGTGGCTGCTGGACCCGGGCTGGGTGAAGTACGCACTGATCCTGCTGTCGGTGTGGAGCGCGGGCAGCGCGACCGTCCTGCTGCTCGCCGCGATGAGGGGCATTCCGCAAGAGCTGTACGAGGCGGCCGAAATCGACGGCGCCGGCCCGGTGCGGCAGTTCTGGAGCATCACGGTGCCGCAGCTGACCCCGGTCATCTTCTTCAACCTGGTGATGGGGCTGATCGCGGCGTTCCAGGTCTTCTCACAGGTGTACATCCTCACGCCCAAGGCCTCCCAGCCCGGTACGTACAACGCGAGCCAGACGATGGTGCCGTACCTGTTCGACCAGGCGTTCTCCTATTACCACATGGGCTACGCGTCGGCGATCTCGTGGCTGCTGTTCGCCGTGATCCTGGTGTTCACCCTGCTGGCCTTCCGCACCACCCGCCGCTGGGTGTTCTACGAGACCGAGGTGAAGTGATGGCGACCGTGGTATCCGCCGCCGCGCCGCAGCACGAAGGCGAAAAGCGCCGCCAGGACGAAGGGGGCGCGAGCGGTGCGCCCCGCGTCCTGCGGGTGTTCCGGGCGACACCCTTCACCTACGCGACCCTGATCGTCGTGTCGGCGCTGCTGTCGACGCCGCTGGTGTTCGCCGTGTCCATCGCACTGTCGAGCGACCACACGGTGGCCACCAACGGGTTCACGATCTTCCCGCACGAGTTCCGCTGGGAGAACTTCACCCGGGTCTTCAGCAGTGATCTGCCGATGGGCCGGTTCCTGGTCAACTCCCTGATCATCTCGGTCGGTTCAGTCATCGGCCAGATGGTGTCGAGCGGCCTGGTCGGCTACGCGTTCGCGCGTCTGAGGGCCCCCGGGAAGAACGTGATGTTCCTCGTCGTCATCGCGACGATGATGATTCCGACGCAGATCACGATGATCCCGCAGTTCATCCTGTTCAAGGACCTGGGCTGGGTGAACACCTATCTGCCGCTGATCGTGCCCAACTTCTTCTCGAACGCGTTCAACGTCTTCCTTGTACGCCAGTTCGTCTCCCGTCTGCCGAATCAGCTCGACGAGGCGGCCATGGTGGACGGGCTCGGATTCTTCGGCATCTACCGGCGCATCATGCTCCCGATGCTGTGGCCCGTGCTGATCGCGATCGGCATCTTCACCCTGACGTACAACTGGGGTGACTTCATGGGGCCGTTGATCTACCTCAACGACGAGTCGAAGATGCCGCTGGCGCTGGGCGTGCAGTACATCACCACCACGGGCGTGGCAGGCCAGCCGCCGCCGTGGAACCTGGTGATGGTCGGTTCGATCCTTCTCACGCTGCCGATGATCGCCGTCTACTACCTCGGCCAGCGGTACCTGTACGAAATGGACATCAGCGGCGGAAGCGCGGGGGTCAAGTGAGTCATCCGGCCATCGTCAACAGCGGCATCGAGCTCGACGCCCGGGGCATCTGGACCGACGGCAGTCCGCGCGTCGTGCTGTGCGCGTCGCTGTTCTACTTCCGCCTTCCGCGGGAGCAGTGGCGTTCGCGGCTCGAACAGGTACGGGCGTCGGGATACACCTGCGTGGACGTCTATCTGCCGTGGAACTTCCACGAGACGGCGCCCGGCCGCTGGTCCTTCGAGGGCCGGCGGGACGTCGCCGCCTTCCTGGATCTCGCGCAGGAGACCGGGCTGTACGTCATCGCGCGGCCAGGCCCGTACATCTGCTCAGAGTGGGACGGCGGCGCGCTGCCCGCCTGGTTGGGCCTCGATCCCGACCTGAGGGTCCGTCAGCACGAACCGCGGTTCCTCGCCCAGGTCAGCGCGTGGTTCGATCAAGTGCTGCCCATTCTGGCCGACCGCCAGTACCCGGAGGGCGGCCCGGTCATCATGGTGCAGTTGGAGAACGAGCTGGACTTCTTCGACTGCGAGGACCGCACGGGATATCTGACCGCCCTGCGCGACCAGGTAGTTCACCACGGCATCACCGTGCCGCTGATCGCCTGCGCCGGACAGGGTGATCTCACGGGTGCCACCGGAGACGTCCCTGGGGTCGTACCGGCGTGCAACTTCTACCCGGACGACGACTCCCCGCACATCGAACCCGAAGTACGGCGCTACGCCGAGATGGTGGCGGACCGCGGTGTGCCGCTGCTGATCACCGAGACGAATCGGCGCCATCGGACGCTGCGGCGGCTGCTGGCGAGCGGCGCCTCGTTGATCGCGCCGTATCTGCAGTCGTCCGGGTGGAACTTCGGGTACACGCCGTCCAGCGGGAACTGGGGCAACCCCGGCAACTTCATGAGCCACGGCTACGACTTCGGCGGATACGTCTCGTCAACCGGTGCCGAAAGGCCCGAGTACACCGAGGCACAGGTGTTCGCGCGCGTCATCGACGCGTTGGGATCGCGGCTGGCGCTCGCAACGTCGACCGTGCCTCGCGTGGAGGTCACCGCCGACTTTCCGACCAGCTCGTCGCCGTCGGCTCTGGACCTTCATGAAGGCGGCCAGCTGATTGCCGTACCGAATCTCGGCACGGCACCGGGCAGGGCGGTGGTGAACGGCGAATCGGTTGCCGTCGCACCGGACTCATGTCCGCTGATGCTGGTGGACGTGCCGTTGCGGTCCTGGGGTTCCGACGCGACGCTGACCCTGGCGTCGGCGGATCTGGTCGCGGCGACGGAGGGCGCGCTGGCGTTCTCCTCCGACGTGCCGGTCACCGTCGTCCTGGGTGGAACCCAGGTGGAGATCCCGGCACCGGCGAACGGCGCACCCGAGCGGACGATCGTCGACGGACTGACGCTTGTCGTGCTGGCGCCGTCGGACGCCGCCCGCCTCCAAGTGCTGGACCGCGACGGCACCGTGCAACTGACCGACGCGCCGGACCGGCAGGACACGACGCCGCCGGCCACCGTACAGGCGGTGCGGCGGCGGTCGGTCGCCGCTCCCGAGAACCCGGCGGGCAGCCACGAGCTGCCGCCGACGCTGGAGTCGCTCGGCGCCTACCGGGGGCGCGGAACCTACCGGACCACGGCGGATCTGACGGGCGTCGACGAACTGCTTCTCGTCGGCGCGGCGGACATCGTCGACCTGTCGATCGCCGGCCGGGTACTTCCGACGGCCGCCGGATTCGGTGCGGCGCAGCGGATCGGCGTCCACGATGTGACGGGCAGCGCCGCAATCGAGGCCCTCGTGGAGATCTGGGGGCACGCCAACTTCGACGACGCGCGCCTGCCCGCACTCCGCCTCGGCGCGCTTCGCGGACTCGGCACGCTGTGGACGGTCCGGGACGTGAGGGACGTGTCGGCTCTGTGGACGGTGCACGGCCAGTGGGCGGGCGTACCGGCGCCCACAAGGGAGCTCGGCGGCTGGAGCAGCACCCGCGTCGGTATACCCATCACCTACACGCGCGGTATCCAGTCGAAAACCGTGTCGGCGCTGCACCTGCGGGGTGTGGTCGAGCCGGTGCGCGTGACCGTGGACGACGGCGAGCCGACCACCGTCCATGCCGAGGATCCCTGGCTCCTGCTGCCCGCCGGTAGCCATCAGGTCTCGATCACGATGCCGCACCACCCGAGCGGCGGCGGCCTTCGCGCCGAGTTGCTCAGCCTCGAGCAGGTGACGGACTGGTCGTGCGCCGTGCAGGACGACGACCTGCTGACCGGGTTCGCCGCCGAGGCCGGTCCCGCGCAGGACATCCCACTACCGCTGGCTCTGAAACCGGGTGAGGAGGCATGGCTCGACGTCGACCTGCCGCCATCCGGCGACGGCTTCCTGATACGGCTGGACGGATCGCAGATCCGCGCGACCGGATGGGCCGCCGGCGAGTGCCTGGGCCGCATCTGGGTCGGCGACCGACCGGCCTTCTCGGGCGGAGACCCGGACGCGCTCTGGGTTCCGGCGGGATGGTCCGGGCTGACCCTCCTGATCAGGGGAATCGAGGGGCAGGGCGATCCGGAGCTCCGTACGCTACGGCTGGAGTCGCCGAACGACTGAGGGGGAATGGTGTCGCGGCGCACGGCCCGTGATCTCCGTAGCGAGAACCGTTGCGAGGTCCTGCGTGCGCTGTTCGAACTCGGGCCGTCCACCCGCCAGGAACTCGCCCGGCACACCGGGCTCAGCTCGGCGACCGTGGTCGTCGAGAGCATGGCCGTCGTCAACCTCGGCACGGGCGTCGGCGTCGGCACAGGCATCGACGGTTCGCTGATCCGCGGCGGGGGATGGACCGCTACGGCGGTACCGACTGCCGGTCCGGCCGGTCCGTGGGTGCCGGGCCTGAGGGCGGCGACGTGGCCGAGCACCATGGGCTCGTGCAGGGCGAAGTCGCCCACCCGGCCTCGGTGGACCGCCCGGCGCCGGGCCGGGTCGGCGCTTCTGAGCTCAGTGAACGGAGAACCCGCCGTCGACGAAGATCGCCTGCCCTGTGACGTAGCCGGAGGCGCGGCTCGCCAGGAACACCGCTGCACCCGCGAAGTCCTCGGCCAGGCCGTTGCGTCCGATCATCGTGCGCGCGGCCAGCTCCGCCACCTTCTCCGGGTCGGACGACAGCTGCGCGTTGAGCGGGGTCATCACAAAGCCCGGCACCAGAGTGTTGCAGGTGACGCCGTGCGGTGACCAGGCCTCGGCCTGGGAGCGGGCCAGCGACTCCAGCGCCCCCTTGGAGACCCCGTAGGCGCCGCTTTGGACGAACGCCCGATGCGCCTGCTGGGAGGTGATGTGGATGATCCGCCCGAAGCCCCGCTCGGCCATGCCGGGACCGAACCGCCGGCCCAGAAGATGCGGCGCCTCCAGGTTCACCGCCATCGTGGCGTCCCACACCTCCTCGCCCAACTCGCCCATCGGCGGCCGCAGGTTGATCCCGGCGCTGTTGACCAGGATGTCGGGCTCGCCGAACACCGCGGCCGCTTGCTCCGCCGCCGCGCGCACACCGTCGCGGGTGCTCAAGTCGGCGCTCACCCAGGCCGCCCGGCAGCCGTCCGCCGCCAGCTCATCGACCGTGGCGGCCAGCTCCGCCTCCTTGCGCGCCACGACCACCACGCTCGCACCCGCTCGCGCGAGAGCCCCGGCGATGGCCCGGCCGATGCCGGAACTGCCGCCCGTCACCACGGCAACGCGGCCGTCCAGCGAGAACAGTTCAGAAAGGTAGCCTTGCGAGATCATGCCCGCACCCTAGACGGCGCGCCCAGGCGAACAGTGCCCGGGACGGAGCGCATTGGGTGAGGGGAACGATGGAGAAGGTATGACGCCCGTTGCGCGGGGGCGCGGTCCTGGCGCGCGGTGACGCGGACGGCCGCGGCCACGGGCACCAGCGGGGCGACGAGCATGACGCAGGTGGTGGGGGCGGAGGACGTGTGCAGCGGGTCCTGTCCCGTTGTCGTCAGCCACAGCAGGATCGCGTACGTCGCAGCGAACTCGTGCCCGTCACCATGACGACCTGCTGAAACACCCTCCAGCCAAGCCCAGGTCCCGTGGGCTCCAGGATCAGCCCAGCCCTTTTCGGCCTCTGAATGAACTCGCTCATGTGACGGCCGTCGCACACCCTCCAAAATACCCCCCTGGGTATCTCTGTTACGGTGAACGCGGATACCCCGGGGGGTAAAACGTAGTGAGGGAGAGCGAGCGCCGTGTTCTTTGCCGACATCCTGGAGACCGAAGGTCTGGGCAACCGGAGCTATCTGGCGGGCGGAGCCCGGGCCGCGGTCGTGGTGGACCCGCCGCGGGACATCGACCGCGTGATCGCCGCGGCAGCTCGGCGAGGAGTGCGGATCACGGCGGTCGCCGAGACGCACGTGCACAACGACTACGTGACCGGCGGCCTGGAGCTGGCCCGGCTGACCGGTGCCCGTTATCTGGTGCCCGCCGGGGCGTCGGTGGCGTACGAACGAGTTCCCGTGGCCGACGGGGACGTGGAGGGCGTCGACGAGGGCCTTGTGCTGCGGGCCGTGGCAACCCCGGGACACACTCCGCACCACACCTCCTACGTGCTGGAGGAGGACGGGCGTGCGGTGGCCGCCTTCACGGGTGGGTCGCTGCTCATCGGCAGTGTGGGGCGGCCCGACCTGGTGGAGCCGCGGCTGACCAAGCAGCTGGCCCGGGCCCAGCACGCCTCCGCGCACCGGCTCGCGACGGAGCTGGACGACGAGGTGGCGGTGATGCCCACGCACGGCTTCGGCAGTTTCTGCTCCTCCGCCCAGGCCGGCGGGGAGCACAGCACCATCGGTGTGGAGAAGGCGTCCAACCCGGCGCTGACTCAGGACGTGGAGACCTTCGTCCGCGAGCTGCTGTCCCGACTCGACGATGTGCCGGCCTACTACGCGCACATGGGTCCGGCCAATGCCGCCGGTCCCGCGCCGATGGACCTCACCCCTCCGCAGCGCGCCGACGCGGGCGAGATCGAGCGGCGCCTTGCGGCGGGGGAGTGGGTCGTCGACCTGCGTAACCGGGTGGCCTTCGCCGCCGGCCACGTGGCCGGTTCGGTCAACTTCGAGCTCGAGGGGCAGCTGGCGACCTACCTGGCGTGGGTGATCCCGTGGGGCAAGCCGGTGACGCTGCTGGCGGAGAGCCCCGAGGAGATCAGCCGGGCCCAGCGCGAACTGGCCCGGGTGGGCATCGACCGCCCGGCCGCCGCGGCCATCGGGTCCCCGGCCGACTGGGTCACCGAGAAGGATCGGCCGGCGTCGTTCCCGCGGGCGACCTTCGCCGACCTGGCCGCCGCGCGCGAGCGGGGCGAGAACGTGGTGGTCCTGGACGTGCGCCGCGCCGCCGAGCGGGCCGGCGGCTGGATCGAGGGCAGCGTGCACATCCCGATTCATCAGGTCCACCAGCGCCTGGACGAGGTGCCCACGGGCACGGTGTGGGTGCACTGCGCCGGCGGGATGCGCGCGGCGATCGCCGCGTCCGTGCTCGATGCCGCCGGGCGTGAGGTGGTGGCCGTCGACGACCGCTACGCAGCGGCCGCCGATGCCGGCCTCCCGCTTGTGGCGCCTGCCCGGAACTGACCGCACGGCCTCGTCTGCCCGGCCATCGGCGGTCCGGCAGTCGAGGAGCACCCAAGGAACGAAACGATGCTCTTCTCCCCATGCGGCCCCGGCCGCATCCCCCCTGCGCAGGCCCACCACATGCTCCAGCGATGTACGGCGGTGCTGCTCGACGTCCGTGAGGCGGACGAGTACCGGGCCGGTCACGCCCCCGGCGCGCTGCATGCTCCGTTGTCGCAGCTGGCCGCCGGGGCAGCGGACGTACCTGGCGCTGCGGACGTACCCGGCCCAGCGGACGGATGCAGCCTGGTCCTGATCTGCCGCTCGGGCAACCGCTCTCAACAGGCCGCGAAGCTGCTGGCCGGGCGGGGGGTGGAGGCGGTGGACGTCACCGGCGGCATGATCGCCTGGGCTGAGCAGGGCCTGCCGGTCCAGGACGGGCACGGCGCAGCGGGCACCGTCATATGACCGCGCTGATCCTGGCACTGCTGGCCGGGGCGCTGGTCGGTCTGGCACTGGGCTCGCTCGGGGCGGGCGGCAGCATCCTGACCGTACCGGCCCTGATCTACCTGCTGGGTTTCAGCCCGGCCGAGGCGACCACCGCCAGCCTGGTCATCGTGATCGTCACCTCGCTCACCGCCCTGCTGGCGCACGCCCGCGCGGGAGCGGTGCGCTGGCGGGCCGGGTTGCTGTTCGCGGCGGCGGGGCTGCTGCCCGCAGCCGTCGCGGGCGCCCTTTCCACGCATATACCGGCCACTGTGCTGACCCTGGCTTTCGCGGCTCTTGCCGTCCTGGCCGCGCTCCGCATGTTGCGCCGCCGGACGCCGCCAGAGAACGGGACGGTGTCGGCGCCGCGTGCGGCGGGGGCCGGGGCCGGGCTGGGTGCGGTGACAGGATTCCTCGGAGTCGGCGGTGGCTTCCTCGCCGTCCCGGCACTGGTGGCCGTGCTCGCCGTGCCGATGAGCGCGGCCGTCGGCACCAGTCTGCTGGTCATCATCGCCAACGCGCTCGTCGCCCTGATCGCCCGGACGGCCACCGCCACCACGCTGAACTGGACCCTGATCATGCCGTTCATCGCGGCCGCCGTCCTGGGCGCCTGGGACGGCAAGCGGCTGAGCGCGAAGGTGTCACCCGCCACGCTGCAACGCGTCTTCGGCAGCCTGTTGCTGACCGTCGCGGTGGCCATGGGGATCGGCGCCCTGCTGTGAAACGTGTGCGGGTCTGCCGTGGCCGCCCAGGCTGTCTGGGCGGCCACGGCAGACCCGCAGGGAACTCAGGCCAATGACAGGAAGAGCTTCTCCAGCCGTGCCCGCATCTGTGCGGAATCCTGCTCCTTGGGGCTCTCGCCGGACATGCACTGCTGCAACCCCGTCGCGATGATCGAGAACCCGGCCCGGTCCAGGGCGCGGGAGACAGCGGCCAGCTGCGTGATGACCTCCTCGCAGTCCCGGCCCTCCTCGATCATCCGGATGATCCCCGAGATCTGCCCCTGGGCGCGCCGCAGCCGATTCAGCGCCGACTTCAGTTCGTCGGTCGTCATGTCGAGTTGCACACATCCTCCTCGGTATACCCCCATGGGTATTTTACCGTGGAGGGAAACCGGCCAATGAAAGGAATTGTTCCGTGACCACCCTCACCACTCTGACCCCGGGCCAGGCCACCTCTCGCTTCGGGGAGTTCACCGTCGTCGATGTGCGCTCTCCCGGTGAGTACGCCGCCGGCCACCTGCCGGGCGCCCACAACGTCCCCCTGGACCGCATCGAGGAGGCCGCCGACGCCCTGAAGACCGCTGCCGGTCGCACGCCTCTGCTGGTGGTGTGCGCATCCGGAGCCCGCTCGGCCAAGGCCTGTGGCCAATTGGCCGACCTGGGCATCGAGGCGGCCACACTGGACGGCGGCACCAGCGCCTGGGCCGCGGCCGGACACGCCGTCGAGCGGCCCGCCGGAGCCCGCACCACCTGGCCCATGGACCGCCAGGTCCGGCTGGCCGCCGGTTCCCTGGTCGTCGTCGGCTTCCTGGCCGGACTGGCCTGGCAGCCCGCGCACTGGCTGTCCGGAGCCGTCGGCGCCGGACTGGTCTTCTCCGGCGTGACCAACACCTGCGGCATGGCCGCCCTCCTGGCCAAGCTGCCCCACAACCGGCCCCCCAAGGACGCCGTCTCCTTCCAGGAGACTCTGGGGCGCTTGGCCGCCTGACTCAGGAGAGACCGCTGCCTCGCCCTAGCGGGGCTTGGTCGGGTGCCTGGCCGGTCTGGCCGTCGGCCTGTTGATCGCGGTGGTGACCGCGCCGGTGGGGGTCTCGGGTGCGAGGAAGTCGGCGAGCGGCCGCGCCGCCGCGCCGGGCGCGGCCCGTCTCGCTCAAGCTGCGGGCGGGGCGACCGCGAAGAGGGATCCCGTGATGGATCCCGCGTACACCACGCCGTTCAGCACCACGGGCTCAGGGATGTCGTTGGTGCGGCTCGCGATGCTCGTGTTTGGATCACGTCGCGCCGCGCTGCGCCACACGGTCTTACTTCTGTTGCCGCGTCGACGCAGATGCCCGTCCGTCACCGCCTTTGTTGGGTGCAGTGCGATCATGGGCAGGCGTGCGCGGGGGCGCACCGCCGGAGGAACCAGCACTGACCCGCCGCACCAAGGCGCAGCGTGCCGCCATCGCCAAGCGTCGCGCCGACGCAATCGACCTGCGCCTCGCGGCGTCGACTGGCTCACCATCGGCCGCAATCTCGCCACCGACCCGGTGCTCGGAAACCGTCAGTCGACCCGTTGCTAGCGCGGCAGCACGATGATCACGAAGCCTTGGTTGAAGCGGTAGTCGAAGCGGTAGTCGAAGCGGTGGTCGAAGCGGTGATCGCGGTGATCGAAGCGGTGGTCGCGGTGATCAAAGCGGTGATGGGAGCGGCCATGGTCGAAGCAGCCCCCGCCCCAGTCACCGCGGTCGTCACACTCGTTGGTGGTCACATGAGTGTGCACGGCAGGGGTTGCCGCTGCGGCCGTACCTGCTGCGCCGACCGCAGCGCCGCCAGCCATCAGAACGCTGACCGCGGACGCCGCTACGAGACGCCTCGCGCGTTGTACTCGCATGGTGGATGCACCTTTCCGCTGTACGGGAACCAGCCGCCCGAGGGCGGACCCCCGGGTTGCGACCCTGCTGTTAGTACGTTGACGGCGCCGTTTTGGATTGGCGCTTTGGCGGGAAGACCGCGGCGGGAGGTGCGCCTGGCGCAGTGAAACGCACCGATGAGCGTGTGCGCCTCCACGACCTGCCCCAGCTCGACACAGTGGCGCGACGGGACATATCCCCGGCGGTGGTTCCCACGCCGCATGTGCCATGCCGAGCCCGGGTGCGGATCCAGGCCCGGCGGGCGATGCCGGGGTGCGGTGTGCAGCTCTCCCACGCGGGCCAGGGCGCCCCACGCGCGTTCGAGTACCGGCTTGTTGGAACTGCGCTCATGGCGGGTGGCCCAGCCGGTCGGTTGTCGGCCGGTATCAGCGCCGGTGCCACGGCAGGGCCGACGGGTAGGCGTCCTCCTCGTCGGCCTGCTTGAGGGAGGCGACCACGGTGGCAGTGATGGTGGCGAGCTGCTCCACCTGTTCGGGGCTGAGTGCGTCGAACATCACGCGGCGGACGGCGGCCACATGGCCGGGGGCCGCCTTGGTCATCACTTCCATGGCGTCGTCGGTGAGTTCGACCAGCTGTCCGCGCCCGTCGGCCGGGTCGTCCCGGCGCCGTACGTAGCCGGACGCTTCCAGGCGGATCACCGCGCGCGTGAGGCGGCTGCGGGTGAACTTCAGCTGCTCGGCGAGGAAGGACATCCCCAGGGTGCGGTCGGGCGCCGCGGACAGGCGAGCCAGGAGGCTGTAGTCCGCGTGCGTCATGGCGGCGTCGCGCCGCAGCTGCTGATCGAGGTAATCGCTCATCAGGGTCGAGCAGTCGACGAAGTCGATCCAGGCTCTCAGCTCCTCGGGAGTGAGCCAGCGGGTGGGAGCCATGGCGGCCACTTTAGTCGAGATGTTTGCCTGATCAAACACTGTGGGAGTAGCGTCTGCAGTGTTTGAACTCTCAAACGCATGTCTTCTGTCGCTGCATCTGTCGTCCCTGCTCCTCTCCAGGAGGTCCCCATGCCCGGTTCCGTCCCCGATGCCGTCTCGTCCGCCCCGTCCGCGCCGCGCTCCCGCGCCCTGACCGTGGTCGCGGGGCTTCTCGCGGCGGCTGTCGTGGGTGTACTCGGGAACGCGGTGGTCGCGTTGCTCGCCCGCGCGGCGGGGGCGTCGGCCGATTTCGATCCGCTGCACCCCACCGCGTATGCGCCGCTGACCGTGTTCGGCGTCGTCCTCGGCGCCATCGGCTGGGCGGTCGTCCGTCGCGTCGCCAAGAACCCGGCGGGGCTGCTGCGGTGGCTGGTGCCCGTGCTCGTGGTCGTGTCGTTCGTGCCCGACCTGTCCCTGCTCGGTGGCGACACGCCCGGCAGTGGCCCGCTGGCCGTCGGTGCACTGATGGTGATGCACGTGGTGGTCGCGGCCGTCGCCGTCGTCGCCTATCGGCGCGTCCTGCCGCTGCCTGTCCGCTGACGCCCCCTGGCGGGCGCGACCGTTCCGGCTTCGGGCGGTCCCGGGGCCCGGGCCGACCGGGTTCCGGGACACCGCCGTGTCAGCGCGACCGCGCCTCCCTCGATCCCCGTGCGAAGGGCGGCCGTTGGCGCCTCCCGCCGGAAAGGCGCACAGCGACCCTGCGGATCTTGCTGGACCACTCGGTCGCCGAACTCTTCACAGCATCCGGCCGCACCCTCACCGTGCGCTTCTACCTTGTCGGCGAGGGCCCTTGGCGCGTGCAGATGGGCACCATGGGCGTGGCGTCCGCCGCGTACGCGGTCGAGGCGTGGGATCTGACCGCATCGGTGTGACCCGGACTGCTCTCGCCAACCGAGAGGATCAAGCCTCCTGCAGCACCCGAGCGGGGCGCTCGCCCGACCCCCGGACGATCAGTCGGGTGGGGACGGTGATGGTGCGGGCGCGGGAGCGGTCGCTGTCCAGGCGGGCCAGGGCGGTGGTCGCTGCCGCTCTGCCGATTTCTTCGGGGTCCTGGGCGACGACGGTCAGGGCCGGCTCGAGTGCCTCGGCGAGCTCCACGTCGTCGAAGGCGACGACGGCGACGTCCTTCCGTTTGCTGCGGGCGAGTTCGGTGACGATTCCCAGCGCGACGATGTTGTTGCCGGCGAACAGGGCGGTGGGGGGATCCGCCAGGCCCAGTAGCTGGGATGTGGCAGCGGAGGCCCCGTGCTGGTCGTGGGCGCTGGTGACCAGGGAACGGTCGTAGGGGATGCCGGCTTCCTGTAGAGCCGTGCGGTAGCCGGCCAGGCGCTCGCGGCGTGTGTAGAGCTTGGTGGGAAGGTCGCCGATGAACCCGATGCGCTGGTGTCCGTGGGCGATCAGATGGGCGACGCCTTCGTGGGCGCCGTCACGGTTGGAGCTGACGACGCTGTCCGTGGCCAGGCCCGCTCCCGGACGGTCGAGGAAGACGACGGGCAGGCCCGCGGCGCGGTGGGTCTTGAGGTGGGAGTGGTCGGCGCCGACGGACGGCACGACCATCAGGATGCTGATGCGGCGCGCGAGGAACTTGTCCGTCAGCGCGCGTTCGCGGTCGGGATCGTCCGCGGAGGAGCCCATGAGCAGGGTCAGGCCGCGGTCGCGGACCGTGTCCTCGATGCTGCGGGCCACGGCTCCGAAGAAGGGGTTGCCGAGGTCGGGGATGACCAGTCCGATGGTGGTGTCCGGTCCGCCGACGCGGATGTTGCGGGCCATGAGGTTGGGCTGGAAGCCGAGCTTGGCCACGGCGGCGAGAACCTGTTCCCTGGTCTGGGCCGAGGCGGGCCCGTCCTCGTTGAGGACGCGGGAGACGGTCTTGGCGCTGACGCCCACTTCTCGGGCGACGTCTGCCAGGGTGGGGCGGCGGTTCGCTGCCATGGAGGAAACGGTCTCCTGTGCTCGTCGGTCCCGGCCGCGGCCTCGGCCGGAACCTGTGAGTGCTTCAGTCGTACGTCAGTTGGCCTGGACGCCTGCGGCCTTCGCCGCCTCGGAATCCGCTACGACAGTACCTCCGGCCTCATCGACGGTGAGGGCGCCGGTCATGATGGCGACGACCTCCGCCATGGAGTAGTCGGAGGGCTTGATCACGGCGGCGCGCCGGCCCAGCCGGTGGACGTGGATCCGGTCGGCGATCTCGAAGACGTGCGGCATGTTGTGGCTGATCAGGACGACCGGCATGCCCTTGTCCCGGACGCGGCGGATCAGGTCCAGGACCTGACCGGATTCCTTGACACCGAGGGCGGCGGTGGGTTCGTCCATGACGACGACGCTGCGGGCCCAGGCGACGGAACGGGCGACCGCGACGGCCTGCCGCTGCCCGCCGGAGAGGGTCTCGACCGACTGCGTGAGCGAACGCAGGCCGATCTTCAGGTCGGCCATGTGCTCCGCGGCCTCCTGGCGCATGCGCTTCTTGTCCAGCATGCGGAAGACGCTGCCGAGGACGCCGGGGCGACGGAGCTCGCGCCCTAGGAACATGTTCGAGGCGATGTCCATGGAGGCGGCCACGGCGAGGTCCTGATAGACCGTCTCGATGCCGTGGGCGCGTGCACTCTGCGGACCGGAGAAGGTGATGGGCTCGCCATTGAGGCGTATCTCGCCCGCGTCGGGGACCACCGCGCCGGTGAGCGCCTTGATCAGGCTGGTCTTGCCGGCTCCATTGTCGCCGATGACGGCGAGGACCTCGCCGGGCATCAGGTCGAAGTCGGCGCCGTCGATGGCGGTGACGTGGCCGTAGCGCTTGACCAGACCGCGGGCCTGCAGCACAGGGGTCGGGGAGGAGGTGGCAGTCATCGGGACTTCTTCCGGGAGATCTGGTCGACGGTCACCGCGAGGATCACCAGGATTCCGGTGATCAGGGTCTGGTAGATGGAGGCGACGCCCATCAGCTGCAGGCCGTTGCGGAAGACGCCGACGATGAGCACGCCGATGAAGGTGCCCAGGACCGATCCGCGTCCGCCGAAGAGGCTGGTGCCGCCGAGGACCACGGCGGTGATGCTGTCGAGGTTGTCGGTCTGTCCTGCCTGGGGGTCGCCGACTCCGGTGCGGGAGATGAGCAGCAGAGCGGCGATGCCGTAGAGGAGACCGGCCACGGTGTAGACGCCGATGGTCAGCCGGGAGGTGCGGATGCCGTTCAGCCGCGCCGCTTCCTGGCTGTTGCCCAGCGCATAGACGTGCCGGCCCCAGCCGGTGCTGCTCAGCGTGTAGGCGAGGAGGAGGAACAGGGCGATGGTGACCAGGGAGCCGTAGGTGATGTCGGTGCGGCCGAGCGGGAAGGTCTGCCCGAGGGCCGTCAGCGGGCCGGGCAGGTTGGTGACCGTCTGCTCCTCGGAGTAGATGTGGGTCAGCGCGAACGCCACGTTGAGCATGCCGAGGGTGACGATGAACGGCGGCAGCGGGATCCTCTGCACCAGCAGCCCGTTGAGCAGCCCGAAGCCGCCGCAGACGACCAGGCCCAGAGCGATGGCGACGAGCGGGGGCAGGGAGCCCTCGGCCGCCATCTTGGCGATCACGATGCTGCCGAACGCCATCACGGCACCGCACGACAGGTCGATGCCCGCCGTGAGGATGATCAGGGTCTGTCCGATGGCGAGTGTGCCGACGACCATGACCTGCTGCACGATCAGCGAGAAGTTGCCGCCCGTGAGGAACTGGTCGGTCGTCAGGGAGAAGAAGGCGCAGGCCAGGAGGAGGGCGACCAGCGGGCCGGTGGTCGGTGCCGTGAGCAGTCTGCGGGCCGTGGTCGGCGCTTTGAGCTCGGCGTACGGCGTGGTCGTGGCTGTCATGCGAAGTCCTTGTCGGAAGACAGAAGTCGTTGTCACTCCTTGTCGGAGGACAAGAGGACGAGGGGGCGGCCGTCCCCGGTCGGGGAGGAGGAGGGGCCGGCCGCCCGACTGAGGGGAGAGGCGGTGTCGTACGGTCCTCGGGGGCGGCTTTAGCCCCAGCAGTTCTCCAGGCCGTAGGCGGTGTCCTTGGACGTGACCCCGTCCTGCGCCTTGTCGGAGATCAGGGTGACGCCCGTGTCGGTGTAACCGGACGCCTTCTTGCCGTCCTTGGCGTACGTAACGACGGCCTTGACGCCCTCGGCGGCCATCTTCAGCGGGTACTGCTGGGACGTGGCGGCGATCTTGCCGTCCTTGACCGCCTGGGTCCCGGTGCAGCCGCCGTCGACGGAGACGATCAGGACGTCCTTCTCCCGGCCCTTGGCCTTGAGCGCGGTGTAAGCGCCCAGGGCGGCCGGTTCGTTGATGGTGTAGACGACGTTGATGTCGGGCTCTTTCTGGAGGCAGTTCTCCATCGCCGTCTGGCCCTTGGCCTGGTCGCCACCGGTGTCCTGGGAGCAGACGACTGCCGGGTCCTTGTCGTCGATGCCGAAGCCCTTCAGGAAGCCGTTGTGCCGCTGGACGCCGACGGACACGCCCGGCGCGAGGTCGAGCGTGGCTATCTTCGCGGTCTTGCCCTTCATGACGGCCTTGGCGTACTCGCCGATCAGCTCGCCGGCCTTGAGGTTGTCGGTGGCGAAGAGGGCGTCGACCGCGCTGTCCGGCTCGGTCGGGGTGTCCAGGGCGATGACCAGGACGCCCTTGGCACGGGCCTTCGCGATCGCGGGCACGATGGCCTTGGAGTCGCTCGGGGTGATCAGGATGCCCTTCACACCGGAGGCGACCATGTTCTCGATGGCCGTGACCTGACCTGCGTTGTCGCCGTCGAACTTGCCAGCGGCGGTGACCAGTTGGGCGCCGTTCTCCTTGGCGGCCTTCTCCGCGCCCTCCTTCATCTTCACGAAGAACGGGTTGGTGTCGGTCTTGGTGATCAGACCGACCTTGACGTCGCCCGAACTGGCGCTGGACGAACCCGATCCGGAGCCGGAGCCGGAGCCGGAGCCGGAGCCGCAGGCCGTCAGGGTGAGGGCCGCGACGCCCGTGACCGCGGCGGCTCTGAGGAGGGAGGAGGACCGGCGAGTGGTGCGAGACATGTTCGACTCCTGTGGGATAGCGAGCGGCACGGGGTCGGGATCAGAGCATGCCGCCCGAGGTGTCATCGTTGACTTATGTCATCGTTGACACTGCATGGCGAGGATGATGGACTCCGTCTCCCGGAAACGTCAATGCCTTGCACTCGTCACAAATCGGCAACGCCCGCGGCCGTCGCCCGCCCGTAGTCGTCCGGCAGCTGCGCCACGACGCGTCCGGTTTGCCCGTGTGTTCGTCAGAGAAGAGCAGCCCATGAGCCCGCGTCAGATCACAGTCCTGGGGGAGTGCGTCGCGGACGCGTTCGCCGAACCCGCAAGCACCTCGAACGAACTCGCCCTGCGCGTCCTGCCCGGCGGCGGACCTGCGAATACGGCCGTGGCCCTGGCCCGGCTTGGCACCCCGGCCCGCTTCCTCGCGCGATTGTCCGGCGACGTGTTCGGCCGCCTGTTCCGCGCCCATCTGGAGGCATCGGGGGTGGACCTTTCGAACGCCGTCCCGGCCGCGGAACCCAGCACACTCGCCGTGGCGGAGCTGGACGCCCAGGGGCAGGCTGCGTTCTCCTTCCATGCGCAGGGCACGGCCGACTGGCAGTGGACGGCCGAGGAACTGGCGCGGGTGGACCTGTCCGAAACCGCCTGTGTGCACACCGGATCCCTGGCCCTGGTCCGGGAACCCGGGGCGGTGGTGGTGGAGGAATTCCTGGCGGCGGCCGCCCCCGGATCGACGGTCAGTATCGACCCAAATGTCCGGCCGCTCCTGGTGCACCCCGACGTCTACCGCGCCCGGCTGGCGCACTGGTGCGAACTCGCGGATGTGCTGCGGCTGAGCGAGGACGACCTGGAACTCCTGCTGCCGGGCACATCGCCCGAGCAGGCGTGCGACATCTGGCACGCGGCCGGGGCGCGGCTCGTCGTGATCACGCGCGGCGCCGACGGTGTCCTGGCCTCACTGGACGGCGAACGGATTCAGGTGCCCGCGGTGGCGACGAAGGTCGTCGACACGGTCGGGGCAGGGGACTCCTTCACCGCCGGGCTGCTGCACCACCTCGGCGCCCACGGCCTCCTCGGTGGCCGGCTGACGGAACTCCATCTGGACGATGTCGCGGCGGCCTGCCGGTTCGCCGCTCAGGTCGCGGCTCTGACCTGCTCGGTTGCCGGTCCCAATCCGCCGTGGCAGAGCCAGCTGGCGCAGCCGGCCACAGCCGACGGCGTATGACGGGCAGACGAGCTGCGTAGGGCTACATCGCCCCCGAACTGTTGACGCGTTGGCCGGATTGCCCCCATCATCGGGCCACTCGATGTCATCGATGACACAAGTCAACGATGACACTCCTTGTCGGCGCCGCGGACGACGGCGCCGACAAGACGTCACTTTTCGGTCGGTCCGCGCCGGGCGGCAGGCTCCGCTGCGTGGACGGCCGCGGCACAGGAGATCCCATGAGCTCTGGACGTGTATCCCGGCATGCCCGCACCCGGATGATCGCGGCGGTGGCGACCGTCTGCGCCCTGTCCGGGGCCCCGCTGGCCCCCCAGGCCGTCGCTGCCGACACCCCGCCGTACTCCGAGACCTACAGACCCCAGTTCCACTTCACCCCGGAGAAGAACTGGATGAACGACCCCAACGGCCTCGTGTACTACAAGGGCGAGTACCACCTCTTCTACCAGTACAACCCCAATGGCAACTCCTGGGGCGACATGTCCTGGGGACACGCGGTGAGCAAGGACCTCGTGCACTGGAAGGAGTTGCCGCTCGCCCTGTCGCACGACGACAAGGAGATGGTGTTCTCCGGTAGCGCGGTCGTCGACTGGAACAACACCACCGGGTTCGGCACGAAGGAGAACCCGCCCATGGTGGCGATCTACACCAGCTACAACAAGGACACGGGCATACAGGCCCAGTCGCTCGCCTACAGCACCGACCGCGGCCGCACCTGGACCAAGTACCAGGGCAATCCCGTCATCGACATCGGCTCCAAGGAGTTCCGCGACCCCAAGGTCCAGTGGTACGCGCCGACCAAGAGCTGGCTGATGACGGTGTCGCTGTCCACCGAGCACAAGGTGCAGTTCTACTCGTCCAAGAACCTCAAGGACTGGAACCTGCTCAGCGAGTTCGGGCCGGCCGGCGCGACGGGCGGCGTGTGGGAGTGCCCCGACCTGTTCCCCCTCGCGGTCGACGGGGACGAGAACAACATCAAGTGGGTTCTGGTCGTCAACATCAACCCGGGTGGTATCGCGGGCGGTTCGGCCGCCCAGTACTTCATCGGCGACTTCGACGGCAAGAAGTTCACCGCCGAGGACAAGGGCACCTACACCCCGCCCACCGGCACGGTGGTTCAGGACTTTGAGGGCACCGACTTCGGTACGTGGACGACTGCCGGCACCGCGTTCGGCGAGGGACCGGCGGCCGGGGCACTGGCCGGGCAGGGGACAGTCGACGGCTTCGACGGCAAGAGCCTCGCCAACAGCTTCCACTCAGGTGACGGCACCACCGGCACCCTCACCTCACCCGAATTCACCGTCGACAGCTCCTACCTGAACTTCAAGGTCGGCGGCGGACGGCACCCGCACGAGTCCGGAACCGTCATGGAGCAGGGACCGCCGCCCGCAGGCACGGTCCTCGCCGACTTCGAAGGCGGCAGCTACGGCGACTGGACGACGACCGGAGACGCCTTCGGCACGGCACCGGCCACCGGCACCCTCCCCAACCAGCAAGAAGTCTCCGGATTCCTGGGCGACGGCCTGGTCAACACCTACCGGAACGGCGACTCCACCACCGGCACCCTCACCTCGCCCGAATTCACCGTCGACAAGAACCACATCAACTTCCTCATCGGCGGCGGCAACCACCCCGCCGGCTCCGCCGACCCCACCGCCGTCGAACTCCTCGTCGACGGCCAAGTGGTGCGCAGCGCCACCGGAAAGGACGCCGAGGCACTCAACTGGGCTTCGTGGGACGTCAGCGACCTCGCCGGCAAGAAGGCGCAGATCAGGATCGTCGACGACAACACCGGCGGCTGGGGCCACCTCAACGTCGACCACATCATGCTGTCCGACACCAAGGCTCAGCCCGTCTCCCAGGAGACGTCCGTCAACCTGATCGTCGACGGCCAGGTCGTCCGCAGCGCCACCGGCGCCAACAGCGAGACCCTGGACTGGTCCTCCTTCGACCTGCGTCCCTACGCCGGCAAGAAGGCACGCATCCAGATCGTCGACATGAACACCGCCGGCTGGGGCCACATCATGGCCGACCAGTTCACCGCCGCCGGCACCCCCGCCAAGTCCGTCGTGCAGCGCGCCGACTGGGCCGACTACGGCAAGGACTACTACGCGGCGGTGTCCTGGGAGAACGCACCGGGCGGCAAGCGGTACATGATCGGCTGGATGAACAACTGGGACTACAGCGGCGCCATCCCCACCTCCCCCTGGCGCGGTGCGCAAAGCGCCCCCCGGGAGATGGCCCTGCGCACCGTCGACGGCCGGATCCGGCTGACCAGCGAGCCGGTCGACAGCCTGGCGTCGCTCCGGGAGAAGAGCCCGGCGACGGCGGCCGGCGTCACCGTCAAGAGCACCTCACAGCCCCTGATCGGCCCTGCGGCCAGGGGCAAGGCACTCGACATCGAGGCCACCTTCGCCCTCAAGGACGCCGAACGCTTCGGCCTGAAGGTGCGCACCGGCGCCAACGGCGAGGAGACCGTCATCGGCTACGACACCACGACACAGGAGCTGTACGTCGACCGCACCCGCTCCGGTGCCGTGGATTTCAACAGCACCTTCCCCGGCGTCCAGCGAGCCCCGCTGCAGGCCAAGAACGGCAAGGTGAAGCTGCGGATCCTCGTCGACTGGTCGTCCGTCGAGGTCTTCGGCGGCAGCGGTGAAGCGGTGATCACCGACCAGATCTTCCCCGACCCCGCCAGCCAGGGCGTGCAGGTCTTCGCCGAGAACGGCTCGGTGAAGCTGGACCAGGCCCGCGTCTGGCACCTCGACTCCTACCGCGACTGATCCTCAACCACGCCTGACCACGGAGGACGCCACACCGTGAACAAGACCCTGCTCGCCGAGTTCACCGCCCGCGAGGGTGCGGAGGACGAGGTCGCCCGCCTGATCCTGGACTACGCCCAGAAGGTGCGCGAGGAAGACGGCAACCTCGCCTTCGACGTCTACACCAAGGCGTCGAGCCCGCGTGCCTACTGGATCTTCGAGGTGTACCGGGACGAGGACGCCTTCCAGGCACACCTGAAGGCCCCGTACGGCGGCCCGTTCAACACCGCACTCGCCCCACTGATCGAGGAGGACGCCTCCGTGCTGACCTTCCTCGATCCGGTGACCTGACGGCCCCCTGATCCGGTGACCTGACGTCGGCCGGGCCCGCCTCGCGGGCCCGGCCCTTGTCGTGCCGTGGGACCGGCCACCCGCCCGCTGTCCGATGAGATCCGGCCGGGCGGCCGGCTGCTTCGCCGGCGCCGCGTTCGTGGCCGAACCGCAGGCCCGGTGGGCTTGGTTGGCGCCCACCGGGCCAGGGGCGGGCGGCCTCCGGTCGTCGCCTCGCGCCGACATTGCTTGGCCACGAGTTCGTAACGAGCCGTTGACAGGGGCGCCTCGCGGGGCGCAATCTCATCCCGCACTCACTTGCCAAAACGATTGGGCACGACATGGGCAGGCGGATCGGGATCAAGGACGTGGCGGCAGCGGCCGGCGTCTCGGCCACGACCGTCTCCCACATCCTCAACGAGGTCGAGGGCAAGCGCATCAACCCCGAGACCCGGCAGCGCGTTCTCGAAACGGCCCGGGAACTGGGGTACGCGCCCAACGGACTGGCGCGGGGACTGCGGCTGAAGCGGTCGAACACGATCGGCTTCGTCAGCGACCAGATCGCCACCACTCCGCACGCCGGCCGGATCATCCTGGGAGCGCAGGAGGAGGCGGCCAAGCACGGCCTGCTGCTGCTCATGCTGAACACCGGCGGCGACCCGGAGCTGGAGCGCAAGGAGATCGACCTGCTGCTGCAGCGCCAGGTCGACGGCGTGCTGTACGCGTCCATGTACCACCGGGTCGTGGAGGTGCCGGAGCGGCTGCGGTCGGTCCCCACGGTGCTGCTGGACGCGCGCTCGGACGACCCCGCCGTGCCCTCGGTCGTACCGGACGAGGTCCTGGGCGGGGAGACGGCGGTGCGCGAGCTGGTCCGCCACGGCCACCGCCGGATCGGCTTCATCAACAACGTCGACGACATCCCGGCCACCCACGGACGTCTCGAGGGCTACCGGCGCGCTCTCGCCGAGGCGGACATCGCCGAGGACCCCCGGCTGGTGGTGGCGGAGACCAGCGACGCCGCCGGTGGGTACCGGGCGGCGCTGCGACTGCTGCAGGCGGAGCCACGGCCCACCGCGTTGTTCTGCTTCGCCGACCGGATGGCGATGGGCGTCTACCGCGCCGCCGCCGAACTGGGGCTGTCGATCCCCGGGGACCTGTCGGTGATCGGCTTCGACAACCAGGAGCTGATCTGCGACGGCTTGTTCCCAGGGCTGACCACCGTCGCCCTGCCGCACTACGAGATGGGGGCGCGGGCTGTCGCACAGCTGCTCGCGCTCACGAGCGCACCGGGCCAGGAACCTGCTCCGGCTGCTCAGGAGATGCTGCCGTGCCCGCTGGTGGTACGGGCATCGGTCGCTTCGCCGCCCCGACTCTGACCCCGGAACGGCGAAGCACCACCGATACAGGCGGCCGTGATCACCGGCCGCCGGCACGGTCTGCCAGGACCGTGCCCAGTGAAATTGGAGGAACCTCGTGGAATCGAGAACCAGGCGCCTCGCGGTATCGAGCATAGCCGCCCTGGCTGCGGCGACGCTCGTGGCCGGCTGCGGCGGCAGCGGCAGCACCGGCTCGTCGGGCGCCGACGGCAACACGCTGACCCTGTGGACGCACAATGCCGGCAACGCCGCCGAGTACGCGGTCGTCAAGCAGGTCGTCAAGGACTTCAACGCCAGCCAGAGCAAGTACAAGGTCAAGATCCAGGCGTTCCCGCAGGGTTCCTACAACGACTCGGTGGTGGCCGCGGCCTCCGCGAAGAAGCTGCCGTGCATCCTCGACGTCGACGGGCCCAACGTCCCGAACTGGGCCTGGGGTGGGTACCTCGCGCCGCTGGACCTGTCCAAGGGCAAGGTCGCCGTGAAGGACCAGCTGCCCAGCACGGTCGGCACGTACCAGGACAGGACCTATGCGTTCGGCTTCTACGACGTGGCGCTGACCATGTACTCCCGCAAGTCGGTCCTGAAGAAGTACGACATCCGCATCCCCACCCTCGACAAGCCCTGGACCAAGGACGAGTTCATGGACGCGCTCGCCAAGATCAAGGCGAGCGGCAAGTTCAAGAACACGCTGGATCTCGGCACGGGCGACCCCGGTGAGTGGTGGCCGTACGCCTACTCCCCGATGCTGCAGAGCTTCGGCGGCGACCTCATCGACCGCTCGGACTACAAGACCGCCAAGGGCGCGCTGAACGGCGAGAAGGCCGTCGAGTGGGGCAAGTGGTTCCGCTCGATGGTCACGAAGGGCTACGCGCCGCAGAAGTCCGGCAAGAGCCCCGCCGACGACTTCCGCAACGGCAAGACCGCCATCCAGTGGGACGGCAGCTGGTCGGCCCAGGCCAACACGGACAAGTTCGGCAGCGACCTGGCGATCCTCCCGCCGGTCGACTTCGGCGACGGACCGAAGATCGGCGGAGCGTCATGGCAGTGGGGCATGAGCTCGACCTGCGCCAACAAGGAAGGCGCTCAGGCTTACCTGAACTTCTCCCGACAGACGAAGTACTTCGTGGACTTCGCCAAGTCCGCCGGCACCATCCCCGCCACCAACGCGGCAGCGGAAGAGGTCAAGGGCTACGAAACAGGCGGCCAGTTCAACATCTTCCTCAAGGAAGCGCAGAAGTTCGCGGTGGTCCGGCCCGTCACCCCGGCCTACCCGTACATCTCCACGGTGTTCTCCAAGACGGCTCGGGACATCCTGGCCGGCGCCGATGTCAAGGGCGCCCTCGACCAGGCCGTCAGTCAGATCGATAACAACCTGTCGACCAACAACTACTCCACCGGCAGCTGACCGCGCCCGCCCGTCCCGGCGGATGCGGTTCCTCCCCTCCGCCTCCGCCGGGACACGTACCTGCCTGGATGTCCCATGACCACCACAATGTCGTCAATGTCCACCCGACCCGGCACTGCCGCCGGCGCCCCATCGACCCGACGTGCAACGCGGGGGCGCGCACGGCGCAGAGAGAGCCTCGCCGCACTCGGCATGGTGAGCCCGGCCGTCTTCCTGCTGGTGATGTTCATCGTCATCCCCGTGGTGCTGGCCTTCGCGCTGGCTTTCACCAACGCCCGCCTGGTGTCCCCGACCCCGGCCCAGTTCACGGGCCTGCAGAACTTCCGTGCCCTGCTGGACGACCCGCTGTTCTACAAGTCGCTGCGCAACACCTTCTACTTCGCCGTCGTCGTCGTCCCGCTGCAGGGCGGCTTGGCGCTGGTGCTCGCCTTGCTCGTCAACGCCAAGGTCAAAGGCGTCAACTTCTTCCGCACCGTCTACTTCCTCCCGGTCGTCACTTCGATGGTCGTGGTCTCCATCCTGTGGACGCTCCTGTACCAGAAGACCGGGCTGGTCAACGAGATCATCTCCCGCCTCACCCTCGGTCTCGTGCACGGACCGGACTGGCTGACCAACCCGTCCACGGCCATGCCCGCCATCATCGTCATGTCCGTCTGGCAGGGCGTCGGCTTCCACATGATCATCTGGCTGGCCGGACTCCAGACCATCCCGCAGGATCTGTACGAGGCAGCCGACATGGACGGGGCCACCCGCTGGGTGCGCTTCCGGCACGTGACCTGGCCCGGCCTCAGCGCCACCCGCACCTTCGTGCTCATCACCATCACCATCAGCGCGTTCGCCCTGTTCACCCAGGTCAGCGTGATGACGCAGGGCGGACCCCTGGACGCCACCAGCACGGTCGTCTACCAGGCCGTGCGGACCGGATACAGCCAGCAGCAGACCGGATACGCGTCCGCGATCTCCCTCGTCTTCTTCGTTCTGGTGCTGGCCGTCTCCCTCGTCCAGCGCTTCCTCACCCGGGAGAAGGGCTGACATGACCTCCGTATCCCCCGCCCCCGCACGCCCGGGCCGCCGCCGGAGGCCGTCGCTCCGCCTGATCGGCCTGCAGGCGGCGCGCATCGCGCTCGCACTGTTCTTCGCGTTCCCGATCGTCTTCATGCTGGTGTCGTCGCTCAAGCCCGACGAGCAGATCTTCGGCGACCTGGACGGCATCAAGGCATTCCTACCGGTCGGCCACCTGTCCCTGGACAACTACACCGGGGTCTTCGACCGGGTGCCCGCCGTCCGGTTCCTGCTCAACTCCATCGGGATCTCCGCCATCACGGTGGCGCTGAGCATCTTCATCAACAGCCTCGCGGCGTTCGCGCTGTCCCGGATGCGGTGGCGCGGAAAGAAGATCGTCCTCACCGCAGTGATCGCGACGCTGATCGTGCCGTTCGAGACTTACGCCCTGCCGATGGTCTGGTGGGTCAACAAACTGCCCTGGCTCCAACTGGACGGCGGCCGGCTCATCGTGACCGAGGGCTGGCTGGACACCTACCAGGTGCAGATCCTGCCGTTCGTCGGCAACGCCCTCTTCATCTTCCTGTTCCACCAGTACTTCCAGAGCATCCCCAAGGAACTCGACGAAGCGGCGGTCATCGACGGAGCGAGCTGGTTCGGCATCTACCGGCGCATCGTCATGCCGCTGTCCGGTCCGGCGATCGCCACGGTGGCCATCCTGGCCTTCCTGCCGATGTGGAACGCCTACCTGTGGCCGCTGATGGTCGTCCAGAGCGAGGAACTGCGGCCGGTCATGGTCGGCATCGACTACTTCTTCCAGCTCAACCCTTCCTGGGGCGAGGTCATGGCCTACTCGTCGATGATCACCGTGCCGGTGCTCGCGCTGTTCGTGGCCTTCCAGCGGGCCTTCGTCAGCAGCATCGCCTCCAGCGGCGTCAAGGGCTGACCTCCGCCGGGCCGCCGGCGCCCGCCCTCACTTCTCATGCCACCCCCCTGTGCCTCGCGCACCCTTCGAAAGGCCCCGTGTGTCCACGCCGCCCGTCGACCCCCACCGGCCCGCCGTACACCTGCGACCGCCCCGCAACTGGATCAACGACCCCAACGGGCTGGTCTTCCACAGCGGCCACTACCACGTGTTCTTCCAGTACAACCCCTACGCCCCGCAGCATGCGAACGTGCACTGGGGCCACTTCCGCAGCCCCGACCTGATCACCTGGGAACAGCTCCCGGTCGCCCTCGCCCCCACCCCCGGCGGCGACGACGCGGACGGCTGCTTCTCCGGCAACGCCATCTCCGTCGACGGCCGGCTGCTGGCCTTCTACTCCGCCAACCGCACCGGCCGCTGGTGGCAGCCGGTCACCACCGCCGAGTCCCACGACGGCGGACACACCTGGGCCAAGCGGCCGGAGTTGCTCATCCCGCAGCCGCCCACCGACACCACCATGTACCGCGACCCCTATGTCTGGCAGCAGGACGGCCGCTGGCGCATGCTGGTCGGCTCTGCCCTGACCGACGGCCGAGCCGCGGCACTGCTCTACGAGTCCGACGACCTGGAGAACTGGGCCTTTCGCGGCCCCTTCCACACCAGCGGCCCAGCGGCCCCGACCGAGCCGGTCGGCTGGGAGTGCCCCCAGTACGCGACCTTCGGCGGCCGCGGCGTCCTGATCGTCAGCGACTGGACTCCGCAGGGCGGCCCAAGCCACGTGACGGTCCACACCGGCCACGAGGTACACGGCGGTTTCACGGCGGCCGCACCGCCCGTACGGATGGACCACGGCCCGGACTTCTACGCCCCCGCCCTACTCAAGGCCTCCGAGGAAGACCGGTGGCTGCTGTGGGGCTGGGCGTGGGAGGCCCGCGACGCGGAGTGGTCGAACGAGGCCGGCTGGGCAGGCGTCCTCACTCTCCCGCGCGAACTGACCCTGGCTGACGACGGCACAGTCGGCCAACGCCCCGCACGCGAACTGCTCGCCCTGCGCGGGGAACGCGTCCTGCACCGCACGGAACACGTCACCCGAGCCCGGCCGGTTGAACTGGGGGAGGTCAGCCGCACCTTCGACCTCACTGCGGTCCTGACCCCCGACCCCACTGGCACGAGCAGCCTGCGTCTGATCACCTCCGCTGACGGCACCGAGTACCTCCACATCAGCCTCGACCCCACCGCCGGCCGTCTCACCGTCGACCGCAGCCATGCATCACTGGACGCACGAGCACGAGAGGGCGTATACACCGTCCCTTGCCCGGTCGCGAGGGTCGCCGGCACTCCTGTCGAACTGCGCGTCATCGTGGACCGCTCGATCGCCGAGATCTACCTGTCCACCGGTCAAGTCCTCACCCTCAGGTTCTATCCCGTCGGCGACGGACCATGGCGGCTGCAGGCCCACACCACGGGCATCCGGGGCAGCGACTTCACTGTCGAGGCGTGGGACCTGAATCCCGTCGCAATCCGTCAAGGACCGCTGGTGGCGCGGCAGCAGCAGGACGCATGAGAGCAAAGTGCGAAACCTACGCTGACGGAGGGGCGAGGGGTCTAGAGCCAGTCCCGCCGCTTGAAAATCACGTACAAAGTCGTGCAGACAACCCCCATCAAGCCGATCGCGAAGGGGTATCCGAACCTCCAGTGCAGCTCCGGCATGTTCTGGAAGTTCATGCCGTAAATCGTGCCGACGAGTGTGGGAGCGACGAAGAGGGCGGTCATCGTCGCGGTCATGATCGGATGCTCCTCATCGTGGGGACGGGGTCAGTGGCTGTTGCGGGTGCGGGGGGCTTGGTACTGGGCGTCGGTGACGTGCTCCAGCCAGGTGGTCTCCGGGCGGTCGTCATTCGGGGCGGTGGCGTCCCACAGCGCGAGGTGCTGCATGAAGCGGTCCTCGGTGGCGCCGTGCCAGTGCTCCTCGCCGGGCGGGCAGGTGACGGTCTCGCCGGGGTGGGCGGCGTAGACGGTGCCGTCGCGGGTGCCGATCAGAGCGATGCCGGCGACGATGTGCAGAGTCTGGCCGACGGCGTGGTGGTGCCAGGCGGTGCGGGCGCCGGGCGCGAAGCGCACCATGTTGGCGCGGATGCGGGACGGCTCCTGGCCGGCGTGGATGACGTCGAACCAGACGTCTCCGGTAAACCAGTCTTCGGGGCCCTTGCCGGTGGGCTGCGGCTTGAGGAATTCCACGGTGTGCTCCTTGGTGCGGATCGGGTGCCTGGGGCGGCGGGGGTCAGGCGGCGTCAGCGTGGGCGAGGCCGGTGCCCAGAGTGCGGGAGGCGGTGGCCTGCGCGGTGATCTCCGCGCCCTTGGCCTCAGCAGTGGGGATGGCGTCGTCGCCGGCGACGAATCGCAGCGGCGGGGTGTCCAGGTCGGTGACCTTCAATAGGGCGTCGGCGAGCTTGGACGGGTCGCCGGCCTGCTGACCGTTCATCGACTGCCACATCGCCTTGGTGGTCCGGGTGCGCTCTGCGTAGTCGTCGATGGACAGCTCGGCCCAGCTGGTGGAGGCGTCCACGAGCAGCTCGGTGCGGAAGAAGCCGGGCTCGACGATGGTGGTGCGGATGCCGTACGGCTCGACGTCGTAGCGCAGGGACTCCATCCAGCCCTCGACGCCGAACTTGGAGGCGGCGTAGGCGACGCAGAACTCCTGGCCGACCAGACCGGCGATCGAGGAGATGGTGACGATGTGACCGGCGCGCTGCTGGCGCATTACGGGCAGGACGGCGCGGGTGACGTTCATCGGGCCGAACAGATTCGTCTCGATCTGCGCGCGCATCTGCGCCTCGGAGATCTCCTCGAAATAGCCCGCCTGGAACGTGGCGGCGTTGTTGATCAGCACGTCGACGCGGCCGAACCGGGCCACGGCAGCATCGACCGCCGCCTGGGCGGCGTCGGCGCTGGTGATGTCCAGGGCGGCGACCAGCAGGTTGTCCTGCTCGCCGCCGAGCGCCTTGAGCACGCTGTCGGGGCGGCGACCGGTGGCGACGACCTGGTGGCCGGCGACCAGGGCCTGGCGGGCGATGTCGGTGCCCAGGCCGCGGCCCGCACCGGTGACAAAGAAGACCTTGCTCATGAGAAAGAGGAGCTCCTGCGTAAAGGGGGTGTGTCAGTGGTCCTGGGGGGCGTCGGCTGACGCCAGGACGGCCTTGAGCTGCGCGGCGGCGCCCATGGCGTTGGGCCAGCCGGCGTAGAACGCCAGGTGGGTGATGGCCTCGGTGAGCTCTTCCTTGGTCAGCCCGTTCTCCAGGGCCAGCTTGAGGTGGAAGCCGAGCTGGTCGGAGCGGTACAGGGCGATCAGCGCGCTGACGGTGACCAGGCTGCGATCCCGCGGGGAAAGTCCCTCGCGCTCCCAGACGTCACCGAAGAGCACCTGGTCGGTGAGGTCGGCGAGCTTGGGGGCGACGTCACCGATGGCCTGCTGTGCTGCGGATTCCTTTTCCGGCACGATGCTCTTCCTTTCGCTGTCCTGTCTGGCGCAATTCCAGGTTTGCACCCCCACACGCGCCTGTGCAGTGGAGGGTTTGTTCCTGGGAACGAAACATCCTGGGAAGAATCCTTCCCCCTCACACCGGGCCCTTCCGTTGCCACACTGGAGAAATGAGTCCGACACCGCATCTGAACGAGCTGGGCGAGTTCCTCAAGGCGCGTCGCTCCGAGCTGAGCCCGCGCGCCGTCGGCCTGCCCGACAGCGGCGGGCAGCGTCGCGTTGCCGGGCTGCGCAGGGAAGAGGTGGCTCAGCTCGCCGCGATCTCCACGGACTACTACACCCGCCTGGAGCAGGGGCGCCTGCCTCCCTCGGCGCCGGTGCTGGAGGCAGTGGCCCAGGCCCTGCAGCTGGACGACGACCAGCGGCGCTACGTGTTCGGCCTGGCCGGGAAGGAGACGGCGAAACCGCGCCGCCGAGCCCGGCAGAAAGTCCAGCCACAACTGCGCAGAGTCCTGGACGACCTCACCGCCACGCCCGCCATCGTGATGGGCCGCCGTATGGACGTCATCGCCTGGAACCCCCTCGCGGCGGCACTCGTCACCGACTTCGCCGCTATCCCGGAAAAGCATCGCAATTACGTGCGGATCCTTTTCACCGACCCGGCGATGCGCACCCTGTATGCCGACTGGAAAAGCGTCGCACGGACTGCGGTCGCGCAATTGCGCATGGAGGCGGCGAAGTATCCGGACGATCCACGCCTGACCGCTTTGGTCGGTGAACTGTGCGTACAGGACGAGGACTTCCGACAGTGGTGGGCCGCACACCACGTTGCCACCCTCAGCGTGGGCACAAAGGTTCTCAACCATCCCGTCGCCGGCGAGCTCTGCCTGGACTGGGACACCCTGACCGCCAGCACCGATCCCGACCAGCAACTCGTCGTCTGGACCGCCGAAGTCGGCTCCACCACCCACGACGGCCTGCGCATCCTCGCCTCCTGGGCCGCAGACCAGTACCAGGCCACCGCACAACCGGCCGAGTGAGGCCACCCACCGGGTCATGCCGCCCCACGTACTGGCCATACACCGGTGATCGGCCCGACCTCGGAGCCGAGCAGAGTCTGCGGACCCCGGCAGCGGTGCGCCTTTGGTGGTCGCGGGGAAGTCGGTGCGACCGGCCGGCGTGACCGGCCGGCGTGACCGGCCGGCCCGGGGCGCGTCAGCGGCGTCGCTGGTCGGCGCGCAGTTCGAAGTCGCCGTAGCTGTTGTCGACCGGGTTGACGGTGACGCCGGGCGCGACGATCTCGTCGATGGCGTCGAGTACGTCGGACGACAGTGTGACGTCGGCGGCGGGCAGAAACGCCTCCAGCTGGTCCATGGTGCGCGGTCCGATGATCGCCGAGGTGACGCCGGGGTGGTTGACGACGAAGGCGACGGCCAGCTCGATCAGGGTGAGACCCGCTTTCTCCGCCAGGAGCGCGAGTTGTTCGACGGCGTCGAGCTTGCGCTGGTTGGCAGGGGTGTTCATGTCGAAGCGGGCCTGGGGGCGTGCCGCGGAGGCGGGGCCCTCGGCGGCGTTCTTGCGGTAGCGGCCCGACAGCCAGCCGCCGGCGAGCGGGCTGTAGGTGAGGGTACCCATGCCGTGGCGGCGCACGGTGGGCAGGACGTCCTCCTCGATGCCACGGACCAGGATGGAGTACGGCGGCTGCTCGGTCACGAACCGCTCCAGGTGTCGCTCCCGCGAGGTCCACTGGGCCTCGACGATCTGGGAGCCGGAGTAGGACGAAGAGCCGATGTAGCGGATCTTGCCCTGGTGCACGAGGTCGGAGAGGGCGCCGAGGGTCTCGGCGACGTCCGTGTCTGCGCTGGGGCGGTGGACCTGGTAGAGGTCGATGTGGTCGGTGTCGAGCCGGCGCAGGGAGTTCTCGACCTCGCGGATGATCCAGCGCCGTGAGCCGCCGCGCTGGTTGGGGTCGTTCTGGTCCATCGGCATGAAGAACTTGGTCGCCAGGAACACGTCCTCGCGGCGGCCCTTCAGGGCCTTGCCGACGATCTCCTCCGAGACGCCTGCGGAGTACACGTCGGCGGTGTCGACGAAGTTGATGCCCGCGTCCAGGGCGCGGTGGATGATGCGGATCGAGTCGGCCTCGTCCTCGTTGCCCCAGGGGCCGAACATCATCGCGCCCAGGCAGAGCGGGCTGACCTGGACGCCGGTGCGGCCGAGCGGTCGGTACTGCATGAAGGGGTTCTCCTCGGGTGTGCTCGGTGGTCAGTCGTTCGCGGTCGGGACGACGGTCCCGGTGCTTGCCCAACTGGCCAGCAGGTCCAGGGCCTCCCTCGCCGGGGAGTCCGGTTCGGGCGTGTAGAAGTTGAGGCGAAGTCCGGGATCGGCCGACAACTCCATCGCCTCGTAGGGCAGGGCGAGATCGCCGACCAGCGGGTGGTGCAGGTTCTTCACCCCGGAGCGGTGGAACTTCACGTCGTGGCGGGCCCACCGGCGGGCGAAGTCGCTGCTCTTGGTCGTCAGCTCCCCGATCAGGTCGGTCAGCGCCTTGTCGTGGGGTGCCTGGCCTGTCTCGTTGCGCAGGAAGGCGACCGCGTCGTCAGCGCCCTTGTCCCAGTCGACCCAGAAGTCCTTGCTCGCAGGGTCCAGGAACATGAAGCGGGCGGCGTTGGCCGGGCCGCGCTGGGCGAACAGCGGCGAGTCGAAAAGGGGTGCGTACAGTGCCCGCCCCAGCATGTTCGCGGCCAGGAGGTCGAAGCGCGCGTTGCGCACGTACGCCGGCACATCGGCCATCGAGTCGAGAAGGCGCAAGATCGTGGGCCGCACCCGGGACGTCGTCGCTGTGGGGCGCCGGCCCGACGGTGTCGACGCGTGGGCCAGGTCGTAGAGGTAAGTGCGCTCGGCCTCGTCCAGTTGCAGCGCGTGCGCGAGGGATTCCAGTACCGAGTCCGAGGCGCCGGAGAGGTTCCCGCGCTCCAGGCGGACGTAGTAGTCGACGCTCATGCCCGCGAGCAGCGCGACCTCCTCCCGGCGCAGGCCCGCGACGCGCCGGTTGCCGCCGTAGACCGGCAGCCCGGCCTGCTCGGGCGTGATCCGGGCACGCCGGGTGCTCAGGAACTCGCGGACCTCGGCGGCCACGCTCTTCTTGTCTCTGTCTGCCATCGTCCAGATCCCTGAAATCGCTCCGCCGCCGGTGATCGCGCCCCGGTGGGACGGTCCAGCCCGACCTACGACGGTCGTGCCTTGACCTTCACCGTAGGTCCGTCCGCGAGGACCTGCGAGGTACTGCCAGTACCTGGAAGACCAGTGACTCCCACCCCTGTGCCCGCGCGGGGTTCTCTTGGAGAGCACCGAGGACCAGGAGTCCGACACCAGGCCCTCACCCTGAAAGCGAAGGACACACCGTGCGCGCAGCACCCAAGTACGACGGGACGGGCGACGTCGCCATAGCGGAATCCACGCCGCCCATGGCGGTGCGTGTGCCGGCCCCTGCTGCCCCGGCCCGGGCGACGCTGATCCTCACGATCATCTGCGTCAGCTACTTCATGGTCATCCTCGACAACTCGATCGTCTTCACAGGTCTGCCGCAGATCCGGTCCGACATGGGGTTCTCCGAAACCGGCCTGTCCTGGATCACCAACGCCTACGTCCTGGTCTTCGGCGGCCTGTTGCTCCTGGGAGCCCGGGCCGGTGACCTGTTCGGGCACCGCAGGGTGTTCCTGGTCTCCCTGGTCGTCTTCGCGCTGACCTCGCTCCTGGTCGGCGCCGCCCAGACCCAGTGGTGGCTGATCGGCGCCCGGGCGCTGCAGGGCGTCGGAGCGGCGGTCCTGGCCCCCTCCGCTCTGTCCCTGCTCACCCGCAGCTTCGCCGAGGGCCGAGCCCGTAACCGGGCGATGGCCGCCTACAGCGCGGTGGCCGGGCTCGGCGCGGCTCTCGGTCTGGTGGTGGGCGGCCTGGTCGCCGACCTGATCTCCTGGCGGGCCGGGTTCTTCCTCAACGTCCCGGTCGGCATCGCGATGGTGGCGCTGGCCGTGCGGTTCCTGCCGGAGACCGAGCGACAGGGCGGCCGTTTCGACGTCGCCGGGGCGCTCCTGGCGACTGCGGGCTCCACCGCTCTGGTCTTCGGCATCGTGGATGCCACCGACATCGGCTGGACCGCTCCGGCCACCCTGATTCCGCTGGTGGCGGGACTGGTGATGCTGGCCCTGTTCGTCCTGGTGGAGCGGCGGGCCGCGCAGCCGATCGTGCCGCTGCGGCTGTTCGCCGACCGGGAGCGCAGCGGCGCCTACGTCACCCGAATGCTCTACATGGGCGCGATGATCGGGTTCTTCTTCTTCACGGCGCAGTTCGTACAGAGCGTCTACCACTGGACGCCGCTGCAGGCCGGTCTCGCCTTCCTGCCGATGACGCTGGTCAACTTCGTCTTCGCCGTCCAGGTGCCGCGGCTGCTGGAGCGGGCGAGCAGGCCGCAGGTGCTCACCACCGGGCTCGCCCTGACCATGGTGGGCATGGTGTGGCTCAGCCGCCTCGACCTGCACACGCCCTACCTGACGGGCGTGGCGTTGCCGATGGTGCTCATCGGCGCTGGCCAGGGCCTGGTCCTGGCCCCGCTGACTTCCAGCGGCGTGGACGGGGTCGCTCCCGCGGACGCGGGAGCCGCCTCGGGCCTGGTCAACACCGTGCACCAGATCGGCAGTGCGCTGAGCCTGAGCGTTCTGACCGCTGTGGCCGCCTCGGTCTCCACCGATCACGGGGCCGCCGACATCGCGGCCCGCTCGGGTGCCGCGCTGACCGGGTCCGCCGTCCTGCTCGCCCTGGCCCTCGCAGCCACCCTCACCCTCATCGTCCCCGCACGTACCCGCCCGCACGAAAGGTCCCTGTGATGCAGACCCTCACCCTCAACAACGGCGTCGAGATGCCCGCCCTCGGGCTCGGTGTGTTCCAGACCCCGCCGGACGAGACCCGGGCCGCCGTCGCGGCCGCGCTCGAACTCGGCTACCGCCACATCGACACCGCCGCCGCGTACGGCAACGAACGCGAGGTCGGCCAGGCCATCCGCGCCTCCGCGGTGCCCCGTGACGACATCTTCATCGAGACGAAGATCTGGATCAGCGACTACGGCTACGACGAGACCCTGCACGGCTTCGACAAGAGCGCCGCCAAGCTCGGTGTGGACCAGATCGACCTGCTGGTCCTGCACCAGGCGCTGCCGTCGGACTTCGACAAGACCCTCGCCGCCTACCGTGCCCTGGAGCGGCTGATGGCAGATGGCAAGGTCCGGGCGATCGGCGTCAGCAACTTCATGGTCGATCACCTGACCACGCTGCTTGACGCGACCTCCGTCGTCCCGGCCGTCAATCAGCTGGAGATCCACCCGTACTTCCAGCAGCGCGCGGTCCTCGACTTCGACGCCGAGCACGGCATCCTCAACCAGGCGTGGTCCCCGATCGGCGGCATCACCTTCTACCCGGGATATGGCGAGGACCGTAGGAGCGTCCTTGAGGACCCGGCCGTCACCGCGATCGCCGAGGTGCACGGTAAGAGCCCGGCCCAGGTGCTGCTGCGCTGGGGCATCCAGCAGGGCCGCTCGGTGATCCCCAAGTCGACCAAGCGGCACCGCATCGCGGAGAACATCGACGTCTTCGATTTCGTCCTGACCGCGGATGAGCTGAAGTCCCTCGACGCCCTGGAGACCGGTCGACGAGGCGGCCCCGAGCCCACGAACGTCACCCTCGCGGCCTATGGCCGCGCCATCCCCGAAGCCTGACCCCACCTCGTACCTGAGCAAAGGAACCATCATGCCCACCACCGTCAACGCGTTCGGCACCCACGAAGCAGGCAAGCCGCTCGTTCCCGTCACCATCGACCGCCGCGACGTCGGCCCGCGCGACGTCAAGCTCGACATCCTGTACTGCGGGATCTGCCACTCCGACATGAACTACGTCGACGGGACGTTCGGCCCGCTGGCGGTCAGCCCGCTCGTCCCCGGCCACGAGATCGTCGGCCGGGTCACCGAGATCGGTCCCGACGTCACCCGCCATCAGGTCGGCGACCTGGTCGGCATCGGCTGCATGGTCAACTCCTGCCGCACATGTGAGAACTGCCAGGCAGGCCAGGAGCAGTACTGCCTCAAGGGAAACACCCTTGTCTTCGGGGCTCCCGATCCGGCCGAGCCCGGCGCCCACACCCAGGGCGGCTACTCCGAGGCGATCGTCGCCCCGGAGGACTTCGTCGTCCGCGTTCCTGAGGCTCTCGACCCGGCCGCCGCCGCTCCGCTGCTGTGCGCCGGCATCACCGTCTACTCCCCGCTCAAGCGGTTCGGCGCCCGGCCCGGCACCAAGGTCGCGGTCGTCGGCCTCGGCGGGCTCGGCCACCTCGGCGTGAAGATGGCCAAGGCCATGGGCGCCGACGTGACCGTCCTGTCCCAGTCCGGCAGCAAGCGCGAGGCCGCCGCGGCCCTCGGCGCCGACCACTACGCCGTGACCGGTGACGGTTCGGCGTTCACCGAGCTGGCCAACACCTTCGACATCATCCTGAACACCGTCAGCGCACCTGTGTCCCTCCCCGACTACCTCGGGATGCTGCGCCTGCACGGCACGATGGTGAACGTCGGAGTGACGACCGAGCCGATGCCGATGGAGGTCTTCACTCTCCTCCAGAACGGCCGGTCCTTCGTGGGTTCGCTGTTCGGCGGCATCGCCGAGACACAGGAGATGCTCGACTTCGCGGCCGAGCACGACGTCACGGCCGACATCGAGCTGATCGACGCGCAGGACATCAACACCGCCTACGAGCGGATCCTCGCCTCCGACGTCCGCTACCGGTTCGTGATCGACGGCGCCACCTTCGCGAAGCCGAAGCAGGCATGACCGGCCCCCACGTGGACGCTGTACGAGGGCGCTGAGAATCGCCCTCGTACGGGAGTGACCTGCGGCAACACCACCCGCAGGGGGATTTGACGCACAGGGCGCGCGATCGCGACGCCCGAGTGAGACTGACGGCACGGGTGCTCATCCCACCCGTGCCCTGGCGAGGAGGGAACGCACATGGCAGCACAGCCCCTGACCGTGCTGGTGATCGGCGCCACCGGCAGCATCGGACGGCTCGTGGTGGCCGAGGCGATCGCCCGCGGGCACACCGTCCGGGCCCTGGTACGTGACCGCGCGAAGGGCGCCCAGCTGCTCCCCGCCGACGCCGAGCTTGTCGTCGGCGATGTCACCCGGCCCGAGACCCTGCCCGAGGCGGCGGCCGGCGCCGACGCCATCGTGCTCACCCTCGGCTCCTTCGGCACCGGCGCTTCCTCGCCGGAGACCGTGGACTACGCAGGCGTCCGCAACGTCCTGAGCGCCCTCGGCTCCCTGGACGGCGCGCGGCCCCGCATGGCGCTGATGACGTCCATCGGGGCCACCACGCGCAGCAGCAGCTACGGCCATCTGCTGGAGTGGAAGCGCCGCTCGGAGCGTCTTGTACGGGCCAGTGGCCTCACGTGCACCATCGTGCGGCCGGGCTGGTTCGACATGAACGGACCCGACGAGCAACGACTGGTGTTCCTCCAGGGCGACTGCCGCCGCTCTGGCGGCCCCGCCGACGGATGTGTCGCGCGTACCGACATCGCACGGGTTCTGGTGGCGGCCCTCACCGCTCCCGAGGCGGCCGGTCGTACCTTCGAGCTGGTGGCCGAACAGGGTGCCGCACCAAGCGACTTGGGGCCGCTGTTCGCGGCGCTGGACCAAGACCCGCCCGGCTCACTGGACGCGGTACGGGACGAGGCCAACATGCCGCTCGACACCGAGCCGCAGCGGGTCCGCGACGACCTCGACGCCGTCCGGGCACGCGCCGCGGCGTGACGACAGCCCAGGTCTGCCACGCAACGGCCGCCACGCAGCAAGGAGTCAGCGTGCCACCGACCCCCAGTCAGACGGACCGGGAAAGCATCCTCCAGGCCCACCACGCCTACCTGGACGCCATGGTCGAAGGAGACACACAGTCACTCGACGACCTGCTCGACGAGGGTTTCACCCTCACCCACATGACGGGATACGTGCAGCCCAAAGCCGAGTGGCTGGCCGCGGCGGGGGCACTGCCTCCGGGGAGCGCGCGCAGATGCGGGCGTTGGGGCACGGGGGTGTGCTCGCGGGCGATCCATGCGCGCCAGTCGGCGGCTCAGGCGGCGGCGACGCGGGGTGCCCCCGCTGCCCGGTACGAGCGCCACTTCTCGTCGGCGGTGCGCAGTCCGTGCTCGCCGAGCCTGGCCAGATGCCCGTCCTGGTCCAGCCAGGCTTCGGTGGCGTCGTCGATCTGCCAGTCAGCAGCGGTCAGGAAGGTGGCAGTGCTGCTGCTCTTACCGTTCACCTTCGGTTCACTACTGTTCTGGGGCGCGGAATCTCTTCTGGCCGGAATCTGCTCCCTCCCGGACGCGGGATCTGTTCCCCGGGGCGGCTTTCCGGTCCCCCTGCGACGGAGTCGGGAGGGGCGGATTTCGGATCGGTGGGGGCGGTTCTCCGGCCCTCCTCAGCGGCCTGCTCGGCGAGGAATCGGGCGGCGTTCGGGAGCTTGTAGTACGTCTCTCCGCGAGGCCCCTTCCGGTCGTCGAGCCGTTTCAGCTCGCCGTCCTTGGTCAGCTTGCTGAGGGCGTCGCGCACGGCGGTGCGGGACGCGTTCGCGCGCTTCATGAGAGCGGGGACGGATGCGTATGCGATGTAGTCGCGGTCGAGGCACCGGTCTGCGATCAGGGCGAGGACCATGCGGGCGGTGCCTTTGCTGCGGCTGTGGTCCCACACCCAGGTTTGGGCGTCGAGGCTCATTGTGTGGCGGCTCCTAGGTCAGGGCGGGGCAGGGGTGTCCCGCTTCGGGGGTGGGGAGGGGAGTGGTGCGAGGTCTCCGGCTCGGACGTGCCGGCGGGGCCCGCGGGGTGTACACGAGGGCTCCTTGGGCCCGGCTTTGGCATACCGGGTTTCCCAGGCGCCGGAATCAGGATTCCGGCGCCTGACCAAGACAGCCACACCCACCCACGCAAGTCCAGCATTCCGCCGAGAAAGCACACAGCTCACGGCGAACACGTCCCTGCGGTGGGACCAAAACAGTAAACCCGGATCCCCCGTTGCCGAAATAGCCCAGGAATTGGTGGGCTGAAATACGGGCAAGTCGCCATGCTTCGGCAACGCGCTTGAAGTCCCCGCCTCGTACGGCAGCGCATATCCACTGAGCGGCTCTGAAGGTCCTGTTGTGCAGGCACGCCCACCAGGGCGTCTGGCCTGACGTGCCATGATTTCGCCAACCGGGGATCCCCTGCTATGTTTCGCCATTTTCCGGTGACGGGTTCCCGGGAATCGCTCACAGCAGACGACTACCGCTTCCCCATCTCGGCGCGAGCTACAACAGACTCCGCGCCCTTTCGCCCCAGCAGATTCTGGGCGCGGGCAGCGTGAGCGCTTATACATCACGATTCCCGGTTACCGAAACCGGGGATCCTCTGGAGTATTTCCTGCACGGCGCGTGCCCTCGGCTGTCGCGCCACATCCCGTTTCGCCCTCGTTGTAAAGGTGTCTTCTTTGTCTGCGCGCATATCGACGTCTCCTGATGGTTCCCCGGCCTCCCGAAGCGACGTCACCGTCGACCGGGCGTTCCTCGGCGTGAAGGAGGCGGCCGTCTACCTCGGCCTCTCGCCTCGCACGCTGTACGTCTGGCGACACCGGCGGCAGGGACCGCCGAGCTTCCGGATGGGCGCCCGTGGGCGCGTGACGTACCGGCTCGACGCACTCGACGCCTGGATACGCGAGCAGGAACAGGCCGACTCGCGCTGCAACGCCGCCCTGAACCCCGTGGGCGCAGCCCCGCAGCGCCGCTCCGGCTACTCGGCAACTGCCTGACCCTCCATGGCCGACGGCCCGCAGATCGGCAGTGCCACCTCCGACACCGCCGCCGTCAGCACCGCACCGCAGCCCGCACACTGCCAAGCCGTCCCCTCCCGCCATCGAAACCCCTGCATCGCACCAGGACGGCGACCGGCAGGCAACGGGTTTTCGGCCGACGCCGAACGCCCCGGCGGGCGGCGGCGGGACTCCTCGGCGTCGGCGTCCGTCACCGGGGCCCCTTGGAGTGGTGCCCTGGGCCCGGTTGACCGCGTCCAGCGAGGCGTCGGCAGGGCCCCGCCAGGCACTCTCGGTGACGGCCAACGGCAGCCGCTCGACTGGAACCGAGGCGCTCGGCAGGTGTGGAACAGCAGGTGAGGGAGGTGATTGCCCACTCCCCAGCGCAGCGCATTCTCCCCAGATTCTCCCCAGGGGGTCGGGAGCAGCCCTAAAGGATGTTCGCGTACGCGAAGTTGATCAAGGCGTTGGGGCCTGCAACTACAGCCAGTCCCGACGCTTGAAGATGAAGTACAGGCTCACGCACACGACCGCCATCAGCCCGATCGCGAAAGGGTAGCCGAACGTCCAGTTCAGCTCCGGCATCACGTCGAAGTTCATCCCGTAGATCGTTCCCACCAACGTGGGTGCAAACAGGATCGCTGCCCAAGAAGAGATCTTCTTGATCTCCTCGTTCTGCTCGAAGCCCGCCTCCGCCAGCGCTCGCATCTCCGCGTTCTGCTGCTGGGTCACCAGTGTCGCGTTGACCGTGAGGATGTCGGCCAGGGCCTGACGGAAGCCGTCGACGCGTTCGCTGGTGTGGGTGACGTGGTCGGCGACGTCGCGGAGATAGCGCTGGAGTTCCTCGTCCGTGCCGTATTTCGTGAAGCCGGCCATGAGGCCGTGCAGCATGTTCACCAGGGGGCGGGTGGCGCGCTGGAACTCGACCATTTCGCGGGAGAGTTCGTAGATGCGGCGGGACACCTCGGGGTCGCCGCGGAAGACCTCGGTCTCGATCTCGTCGATGTCGTTCTGCACGCCGGCGACGACGGGTACGTAGCCGTCGACGACGGCGTCGAGGATGGCGTACAGGACCGCCTCCGGGCCGAGTTTCAGCAGCTCGGGGGTCTCCTCCATGCGGCGGCGCACGGCCGACAGGTCCGGGGCCGCGCCGTGCCGGACCGTGATCACGAAGTCGGGGCCCACGAACACGTGCAGCTCGCCGAAGTCGACCTCCTCGGGCGCGTCGAGATAGCGGGCGGCGCGCAGGACGACGAACAGCGTCTCGCCGTAACGTTCCAGCTTTGGGCGCTGGTGGGCCTCCATCGCGTCCTCGACGGCGAGCGGGTGGAGGTCGAACTCGGCCGCCAGGGAGAGCAGCTCGGCCTCGGTCGGGCGGGCCAGGCCGATCCATGCCATGCCGTCCTGCTGCTTGCGCAGCTCGTGGAAGGTCTCCGCGAGGGTGGCCGGTGCCGAGACGCGTACGCCGTCGCGGTACAGCACCGCCTGCACGATGCTGTCGACCTCCGCACCCGGGTCGGCGGAGGCGTCCTGCGGCTGCTTCGGCGGCGCGGACTCGGCGGACGGCGGCGGGGGAGAAGCCGCCGCACGCCGCCATGCGTACTTCCTCGCCATCCTTCGAGCCGCTACGGGGCGCGCTCGTCGCTCTGACATCGCGGCAGCCTCCCGTGTCCGTATCGCTTCGGGTATCGATGCGCGTACCGCTCCGCGTACCGATTCGTGCCTGTAACCGTATGACCGGTGTCCCACCGGCGGTCTTCGACCGCCCTCATAGGACTGTAGCTGTCCGCAAGCCGGGCTAGCGTGCCGAGCATGACGAAGACGACGACTTCGGCGGCGCCCGTGCTCGGCACCCGGGAGCTCAACCGCGCCACGCTCGACCGTCAGCTGCTCCTTCGCCGTACCGCACTGCCCGCTCGCGACGCCGTCGAACACCTGGTCGGCCTGCAGGCGCAGAACGTCAAGCCGCCGTACTTCGCCCTGGCCGCCCGGCTCGACGGCTTCGACCCCGAGGAGCTCTCGGCGCTGATGGCCTCCCGTGACGTCGTCCGCATCGTCACGATGCGGTCCACCATCCACACCCACACCGCCGACGACTGCCTCACCCTGCGGCCGCTCGTGCAGGCAGCACGCGATCGGGAGCTGAACACCTTCCGCGAGGGGCTCGCCGGTGTCGACCTGGACCGGCTCGCCGAGTTCGGCCGTGCGCTGGTCGAGGCCGAACCGCGCACCATGAAGCAGCTGCGCGAGGCGCTGCTCGCCGAGTGGCCGGAGGCCGATCCGCAGGCGCTCACCGTCGCTGCCCGCTGCAAGCTGCCGCTCGTCCAGATCACACCGCGCGGCATGTGGGGGCGCAGCGGGCAGGTCGTCCTCACGACGGCGGAGAAGTGGTTGGGCCGTCCCGGCGAACCAGCTCCGGCGCCGGACGCGACCGTCCTGCGCTATCTCGCCGCCTTCGGCCCCGCCTCCGTCAAGGACATGCAGACCTGGGCGGGCCTGTCCCGGCTGCGGGACGCCTTCGAGCGGCTGCGGCCCCGGCTGCTCACCTTCCGCGACGAGCGCGGCACCGAACTCTTCGACCTGCCCGACGCGCCACGGCCCGGGGCCGACACCCCGGCGCCGCCCCGCTTCCTGCCCGAGTTCGACAACCTGCTGCTCTCCCACGCCGACCGCACCCGCGTCGTCCCCGCCGAGCACAAGGGCCGCAGCTGGAACGGCAACCAGGCCTACCGCACGCTGCTCGTCGACGGCTTCCTGGCGGGCGTATGGCGGCTGGAGGAGACCGGGGACGGCGCGGCGGCGACGCTGACCATCGAGCCCTTCGACGCCCTGACCCGGGTGCAGCGGGACGAGGTGGCGGCGGAGGGGGAGCGGATGCTGAAGGTGATGACGGGCGCATCCTCGTACGACATCCGGTTCGGGACCGTGGTCGCGTAGGCGGGGCCGCCGTACGCGAGGGGCGGGTCAGTCTGCGTGGCCCGTCGCCGCGGCCGTCACGCGGGGCTCAGTCCGCGCGGCCCGTCGCCGCGACCGTCACGCCGAGGCCGATCATGGTGAAGCCGCCGGCGCCGCCGATCAGCGACAGGCGACGGTCGGAGCGGGCGAACCAGGCGCGCGCCGCGGACGCCGTCAGCCCCCACAGCGTGTCCGTGACCAGGCCGATGCCGATCGGGATCAGCCCCAACAGCAGCATCTGCGCCGGCAGACGGCCTGCCGAGTGGTCGACGAACTGCGGCAGCACCGCCGCGAAGAAGACGATGCCCTTGGGGTTCGTCATACCGACGAGGACGCCGTCGACGACGGTACGGAGATCGCCGTGTGCCGTGGCGTCGGTCGGCACGGCCGCCCTGATGGCGTCGGCCGTCAGCTCCCTGCGGTGCCGGAACGCCTGCACGCCGAGGAACACCAGATACGCCGCGCCCGCCAGCTTCACCGTCATGAAGACCACGACGGACCGCTCGACGACCGAGCCGACCCCGAACGCGACGGCCACGACGAGCAGATACGAGCCGAAGACGTTCCCGAGCGCGGTCGCCACGGCGGTCCGCCGCCCGTGCGCCAGGGCCCGGCCGATGACGAACAGCACGCTCGGCCCCGGGATGATGATCACCAGCAGCGACATCGCGGCGAAGGCCAGGAACCGGTCCGTGGACACCATGCCCATCACCCCCAAACTCCCGCCATTCAACCGCACGCGTCCCGCCACTGAGAGGGTTCTGCGGGGCCGAGCCGCTCAGTCAGTCTCCGAGGGCCTCGCAGACGTTCTCCTCCGGGCCCCGCCGGACCGAGAAGCTACGGCGTCCGTCGGCGGCGAACTCCATGACGTGGATGCCGTCGACGACGTAGTAGCCCTTCGGGAAGTCGTCGCCCTCACGGATGCCGAAGCCGACGGGGCCGACCGATGTGTAGCGCAGGAAGGTGCCGTCGGTGCGGTACTGGGGGAAGCCGCGGCCACCCGTGTCGCGCTCCACGGACGCGCCGGTGTCGCCGTTGACGTACGCGACGACCAGCGGACCCGCGTACTCCTCGCGCTTGATGCTGCCGTCCGGGTAGCGCTCCAGGACCCGCTTGCGGATGTCCTGCTCCAGGACCTTCAGCTGCAGCGGGAAGGAGCAGAAGCGGCCGGCAGCGGCGGTGAACTCCTGCTGTATGTAGGGCTCCCAGGGCTCCGCGCCGGTCGGCCGGCCCGCCACCGGGCTGTCGGCGCCCGCTGTCGAGACGGGGAGCAGGGTCGTCACGCATACCGTCGCCAGCAGGACAGCGAGACGTCTCATGGTGGAACCCTTCCGTTGCGGTGGATGGCGGTGCAGTGCGTGCATTGCGGTGCGGTGCGGTGCGTTTGCGGTGCGGCGGACTGCGGTGCAGCGGATGCGCGCGACCCAATCGGAAGCGCTCCCACGAGTCAAGGCCGCCAGCGGGCTCGTGTGCCCCAATGTCCTGCTCTGCAGGGGAATTCGACGCGTTCCGTGCGGGACATGCGGGTGAAACACGGCGGCCCTACCTTGGCTGAACCGATCGGTTCAACGCTGTGTTCACGCAGGAGACACTGGACCCACGTCAAGGGGAGTCGGAAATGGACGTCAGTTCCGCAAGCTTCATCCCGCGCCGGGTGGCCGGTGCCGTCGAAGCGCGCGAAGTGCTCGCCGCCGAGGGTGCGGCCATCGTGACCGGGCTCGGCGACGAGCAGTCGGCCGTCGCGTTCGGCCGGGAGGTCATGGGCGACAAGGCCGTCCGTATTGGCACGCAGTTCGAGGCCACGAAGACGCACGGCGAGCGGGAGGCGGCGCAGGTGGCCATGCAGCCCGCCGACTCGCGCGGCCGCAAGCGGAGCTTCGCGCCGACGGAGGAGCGTATGGTCGCGCACAACGACGGCTTCGCCTTCGGCGACTACGCGCCCGACCACCTGTTCCTGTGGTGCGAGCGCCCCGCTGCCAAGGGCGGCGACTCCTTCCTCATCGACACCTCCCGGCTGCTCGATCTGCTCGCCGCCGACCCGGAATGGTCGGGCGTCGCGGACTTCTGCCGTGCCACCCACATCGACCACTCCGAGCCCAACTACCCCCAGGGCACGTACGCGCCCATCGTCCGCACCGTCCCCTCCGGGCGCTTCCAGGGGCGCTACCACCCGTATCTCGCGCCGGTCGAGGGCTCGTCCGAGGATGAGCACTGGACCTTCGTGCGCAAGTGGGAGGAGGCTGTCGTCGCGGCACGCGACACCGGCCCCATGTTCCGTGTCGAGGCGGGCGAGATGATGTGTATCGACAACTACCGGGTCCTGCACGGGCGTGACGGCCACAGCGACACCTCGCGGCGGGTCTGCTCGATCTGGGGCTGGTCCACGGACGCGGTCGCGATTCCGGACGGCCCGCTCGACATCGTGGTGCCGAAAATGCCGATCAGCGCGTAGCGCCACCGGCGGGGGCGGGGGTGCGCCGTTGTCCGAGTATCCATAGCTCTACGTCCGAGCTAGTGTGCTGCGCCGGAAATCCTGAGGGTTAGTCGGTTCCGGTTTGACTGTTGGGTGGGGCGATCCTGGCGAGGTAGTCGGCGAGGGACTT
>NZ_JBEOVA010000048.1:0-47537 GCF_040295225.1 Streptomyces sp. NPDC002896
TGTGGGTGTGCCGGCCGGGTCGGCTCGGGGGGGGGGGTGTTGGTGGTGGCGGGGGGGGTCGTGGCCGCTCTCGGCTCGGGCCCCCCCCCCACCCGACCGCTCAGCGCGCGGCCCAGCTGACCGTCTTCGTCTGCAGGTACTCGTCCAGCCCGAACTCGCCCCACTCCCGGCCCAGTCCGCTCTGCTTGTACCCGCCGAACGCGGCCCGCGGGTTCACTCCGGCGCTGCCACCGTTGATCGTGACACCGCCGGCCCGGATGCGGGACGCCATCTCGTACGCGGCCACGGTGTCGGCGCTCCAGACGGCGCCGGCGAGGCCGTAGGGGCTGTCGTTCGCGATCCGTACCGCCTCCTCGTCCGTGCTGAAGGGGATGACGACCCCGACCGGACCGAAGAACTCCGTGCGTGCGATGGTCATCTCGTTGCCGACGTCGGCGAAGAGCGTGGGTTCTACGAAGTAGCCCCGGTCGAGGCCGGCGGGGCGTTTGCCGCCGCAGACGAGACGCGCACCCTCCTCCTCGCCGACCCGGATCAGCTTCTCGACCTTGTCCCGCTGCGCCTCGCTGATCAGCGGACCCATGGTGGTGGACGAGTCGGCCGGATCGCCGACCCTGACCGCGGCGAGGGCCGTGCTCAGCCGGTCGACCAGTTCGTCGTGGACGGACTCGTGCACGAGCGTGCGGGTGAGTAGGGAGCAGCCCTGGCCGGCGTGGGTGGTGATGCCGGCGAGCGCCGACCGGACGGCGCCGTCGAGGTCGCCGTCGGCGCGGACGATGTTGGCCGACTTGCCGCCGAGTTCGAGGACGACCTTCTTCAGGGAGGCCGCGGCCTGGGCGTAGACCATGCGCCCGACCGTGTCCGACCCGGTGAAGCTGACCAGGTCCACCATGGGGTGGGTGGTGAGCTCACGGCCGGCCTCGACGTCACCGGTCACGATGTTGAGCACGCCCGGCGGCAGTCCCGCGGCGTCGGCGAAGTCGCCGATCAGCAGGGACTCCAGAGGAGTGGCGGGCGCCGGTTTGAGTACGGCGGTGCAACCCGCCGCGAGGGCCGGGATCACCTTCATCATGCTCAGGAAGAACGGGAAGTTGTAGGCGGCGATCAGCGCGCACACGCCGAACGCCTCGCGGCGCAGCACCCCTTGCGAGATCCCGATGCCCGGCGCGATCGTCGGATCCATCGGGCGCTCCCAGGCGAAGGCCGGCATCACCCGCTCGGCCATGTCGCGCAGGTGCGTCACCGGGAGCCGGGTCTGCAGGGTCTCGGCCAGGGCGCGAACCGAGCCCGCCTCGGCCATGTTGACGGCGACGAGTTCGGGCAGTCTGCGCTCCATCTCCTCTGCCATGCGCAGCAGTACGGCGGCCCGTTCCGCGGGCCTCATCCGCGGCCACGGGCCCTCGTCGAAGGCGCGCCGGGCCGCTTCGACAGCTTGGCGTACGTCCGCCGGCGACGAGCCCGGGGCCTCCGCGACCGTCTCCTCGGTCGCCGGGTTGCGGACGGGGATCGGGGTGTCAGACCGGCCGTCGGTCCGGCGCCCGTCGATGTAGAGCTGCGAAGAGAACGAGAACGCCGTCGCCATGTGCCGTCTCCTGATCGCCTGCAGACGTGGACAAGTTAAGTGTACTTAATTGCTGGTCCCTGTGGCGCATAGTCAGCGCCATAGTCGGCGATCTGTCAGCTTCCGAGGTGCAATTGATCCATTAATCCGTATGCTGAATGATTGACTAGACCGATCGGTACAGCTAACTTCGGCCTCATCCGCGGGTTCGGTTCTGCCACGAACGACGAGGTTCGAAAGAGGTACCGCCTGTGTTCAAGGAATTTGTCGTGTCCGGCGATTCGCACATCATCGAGCCGGTCGATCTCTTCAATACGCGGCTGCCCAAGCACCTTCGCGAGCGGGCCCTGTGGGAAGAGGAGTTCACGCTCGAGGAGCCGATCGTGCCGGGCGGGCACACGGAGTTCAAGAAGCTGCACACCATCGGGTTCGACGGCTGGACCATCTCCAAGTACCGTCAGATCGGTGGCGAGACCCCGGACGGCGATCCGGACCACATCATCCGGGACATGAACCTCGACGGCGTCGACGCCTCGGTCATGTTCCCGAACCTCTCGCTGTTCGTCCTGTTCACCGACGACCACGAGTTGTCCATGGCGCACGCGCGCGTGTGGAACGACTACCTCGTCGAGCGCTACCTGTCGTACAAGGACCGGCTCCGCCCGACAGCGGCGATCCCGCTCACCAACGTCCCCGAGGCCGTGGCAGAGATCGAGCGGTGCGCGCGGCTGGGGCTCGGGGCGATCCTCCTCCCGGAGATCCCGCCCCTGCCGTACTACTCGAAGGAGTACGACCCGGTCTGGGCGGCGGCCCAGGCACACGGGATGCCAGTGTTCATCCACGTGGCCACCGGCGGCGTGAAGGTCAAGGAGGAGGTGTCCGGGACGGCGCTGACCGTCCGGGGCCTGATGACGGCCATGAACATGGGCAAGGGCAACCTGACCGACGACATGGTGGCTGGCCGGACCATGGGCGCCGCGGTCGGGTCGGCCGTGGCCGGTCCGCAGGGCATCATCGCCAGCCTCGTCGGCGGCGGCGTGTGCGAGCGCTTCCCGGACCTGCACTTCAACCTGATCGAGTACACGGCCGGCTGGCTGGTCTCCTTCATGGGCTACATGGACAAGGCCTGGAAGACCGGCACCGGCCAGGACCCCGACTGGTGGCTCGGCTTCTGGGACGACAGCCGTTCCCCGAAGGAGCAGCCCGCCATGGGACGGCTGTTCGCGATCAACGACAAATGGCCCTACCCGCTCAAGCCCACCGAGTACGTCCAGCGGCAGATCCACGTGCAGTTCGCGGACGACCCGACGGCCGTAAAGGCCCGCCACATCACCGGTCTGTCGACGGTCATGTGGGGCAACGACTACCCGCACGCGGAGGGCACCTTCCGCGGCAGCGCCGAGTGCATCGCCGAGAACTTCGAGGGAGTTCCTGACGATGACCGCGCGGCCATCCTGGGCGGCACCCTCGCCGACATCGTGCACTTCGACAAGAGCAAGAAGCTCGCGCCTGTTCCCCAGGGTGCCTGAGCCACCACCGAGCAGCGCACCGGCCCCGGAGCGGGAGCGCTCCGGGGCCGGTGTCGTCCGCGTGTCGGTCAGGCCCCTTCCGGTACGGCGCCGATGAGCGCGAGCGACGCCTGAGCGTAGGCGGCGCGGCGCCTACGGCTCACCATGAAGCTCGGGGGTGCGAAGTAGCCGACGTCGCGGGGGAGCGAGCCGACGCGGCGCGCAAGGGTGTCCTTCGCCTCGGCGGTCGTTCCGCAGACGGCGATCTCGGTGAGCATCTCGTCGGTGACCGCCCGCTCCATGCCGTCCGTGTCGCCGGCCCGGAACGCCGCACGGAGCCGTGCGACGGGCTCTTCCCAGCCGTGATGGGCGACGAACGGGTCGTACGTCTTCACGGTGAGGTAGAAGGCGATCATGCGCCGGGCGTCGGCGATGGCGCGTTCGGGCGCGGCGTCGTCGATCGCCGTGATGATCCAGCCGTGTTCGAGGGAGTGCGCGTCGATGTGATCGCGGCCGGTGGCGCCGCGTTCGACGGAGGGCCGTACGACGTCGTTCCACCAGGAGCCGGTGAACAGCCCGTGCCCGATGACACCGTCGGCGGTCCGGCCCGCGGTGGTGGCCATGCGGGTGTTGAACGCGGCGAGCAGGACGGGGATGTCCAACCGGCCGAGCACCGGAGCGCGTACGTCGGCGTCGAGCGCGTAGAACTCGCCGGAGTACTGGACCTTCTCGCCGTTCTCCGCGTGCAGCCAGGCCCGCACGGCACCGACGGTCTCGGCGATCCGGTTCACGGGGCGTTCGGGAGGTACGCCCAGCCAGTCCCGGTTGATCCGGAACGCCGCACTGCCCAGGCCGAGGAACAGCCGGCCCGGTGCCTGGGCGTGCAGGTGGCGCAGTGCGGTGGCGTGCGCATAGGGGGTGCGGGCGAACGCGTAGGCGATGGCGGGGCCCGCCAGGGCGTGTTCGGTGTTCGCCACGATGTCGGCCACGGTGAGGTAGGCGTCGTGGTCGGCGAACTCCCCGGCGCAGAAGGCGCCGACACCGGCCTGCTCGGCCTCCCTTCCGACGTCCCGGCCGGGCCAGGGCATGCCGAACCGCATGAGAGCCTCCCGATGATCAGCATGAAGCTGAAATCCCGTAAAAAAGTACACTTATTTAGGGGAGGGTAGAGGAGGGTCAGCGCAGTGTCCACTGTCCCCGGGGCACCGAGGAGCGGTCGACCTCGGCCTTCCCGATCGGGTTGCCGATCTGGGTGTACGACAACCCGGTGCGCAGTGCCTGGGTGCGTGTCGAGTCGAGCGACTCCCAGATCGCGCGGACGGTGCCCTGGATCGCGGCGGGCGGTTTGGCGGCGATGACGCGCGCGATCTCGTCGGCCCGGTCCCACAGTCGCTCGCGCGGGAGCACCTCGCTGACCAGGCCGATCTGCAGGGCGCGCGCGGCGGACACGCGCTCGTCGAGGCCGAGCAGGGCGATGCGCAGCGCCTCGCCGAGCGGGATGCGCCGGGCGAGGCCGATCGGCTCAAGAGCCGCGGTGAGTCCGTAGCTGACGTGCGGATCGAAGAACGTGGCATCCTCCGAACAGATCACGATATCGGCCTCGTTGAGCCAGTAGAAGGCGCCGCCGGCGGCCATGCCGTGCACCGCGCACACCAGGGGTTTCCATACCTGGTTGAGCTTTGGTGAGAGGTACTCCCCGGGATCGGTCTGCGACCAGACGTTGGGGTGGCGGTCGATGCCCTCCTTCACGTCCATGCCCGTGCAGAACGCCCGGTCACCCGCGCCACGCAGCACGACGACACGCACGTCGTCATCGGCCTTGACGGTGTGCCAGAGGGTGGCGAACTCCTCCAGCATCTCCTGGTTGAAGCCGTTCATGACCTCGGGTCGGTTGAGAGTGATCGTGGCGACGTGATCGGTCACCTCGAACAGGACGGTCTTGAGTTCCATCTGGCAGCTCCGTTCTCGACGTGATCGAGGTAAGTAGTATACTTTTCTCTGGTTACTCGGTGCCACAACTCGGTACCACGAGAGCCGCGGAGGACACTGCGATGAGGCCACGCGTGGGGCAGATGCTCGCCAGTACGGTCGACACGACGGCGGTGATCGTCGTGCGGTGCCCGGACGAAGAGCTGGAGATCATGTGCGGCGGGGCCGCCATGGTCGAGGGGAACGGGCCGGGGTCCGCTGCCGGTACGGCCGACCCCGACCTGATGGGCGGTGCGCTGCTCGGCAAGCGGTACACCGACGAGGAGCTCGGTCTCGAGCTCCTGTGCACGAAGTCAGGGCCGGGCACGCTGGCCGTGAACGGCGTCCCGCTGCCGATGAAGAGCGCCAAGCCGCTCCCGGCCTCGGACTGAGGGGACGGGCGGCCCGTGAACATAGGGATGCTGTTGGACATGGCCGCCGAGGGATTCGGCGACCGGGTCGTCATCGGGCGCACGGACGACGGCCTGACCGCCGGGCGGCTGCGCGAACTGGCCGTCGGCGGGGCGCACCTGGCGCGCGCGGCCGACGCCGACGCGATCGTGTACCTCGCGGTTAACGGTCCGGCCCTCCCGGTCGCGCTGTTCGCCGCGGCCCGCGCCGGAGTACCGCTGGTACCGGTCAACTACCGCCTGGGCGACGCGCAACTCGACGCCCTGCTGGCGAACCACCCCCGCGCGCTGGGCATCGCCGACCCGGACCACGGCGAGGCGCTGCGGCGTGCCGGACTGCCGGTGCGCAGCCCTGCCGAGTGGCTGGCCCAGGCCGCGGAGAACGCCGGGCTCCCCGCCGGCGACGATCCGGCGCAGTCAGACTCACCCGCCGTCCTCATCTACACGAGCGGGACGACCTCCGCGCCGAAGGGAGTGGTCCTGCGCCACCACAACCTCGTGTCGTACGTGCTCGGCACGGTGGAGTTCGCCGGAGCCGACCCCGACGAGGCGGCCCTGGTGAGCGTTCCGCCGTACCACATCGCCGCCGTCTCCAACGTGCTGACGAACCTGTACGCCGGACGCCGGGCCCTGACCCTGGAGCAGTTCACACCCGGCGGCTGGCTCGGCCTCGTGCGGGAGGAGCGGATCACCAATGCGATGGTGGTGCCGACGATGCTCGCTCGCATCATGGACACGGACGGCCTGGACCGGTCGGTGCCCTCGCTGCGCGCGCTCGCCTACGGCGGAGCCCGGATGCCGGTGCGGGTCATCGAGACCGCGCTGCGCGAGTGGCCGCACGTGGACTTCGTGAACGCCTACGGACTCACGGAGACCTCGTCCACCATCACCGTCCTGGGCCCGCAGGAGCACCGGACGGCCGTGGCGAGCGACGATCCCGTGGTGCGGGCCCGGCTGGGCTCGGCGGGCCTGCCGGTGCCGGGTGTCGAACTGGAGGTCCGCGATCTGTCGGGCGTGGTCGTCGCCCCCGGCGAGAACGGCCAGATCTGGGTGCGCGGCGAGCAGGTGTCGGGGGAGTACGCCGGGCAGGGCTCGGTGGTCGACGAGCGGGGCTTCTTCCACACCCGCGACCAGGGCCATGTCGACGCCGACGGCTACCTCCACATCGAGGGCAGGGCCGACGACACGATCATCCGCGGAGCCGAGAACATCGCGCCCGCCGAGATCGAGGACGTCCTGCTCGGCCACCCGGACGTGCTCGACGCCGTCGTCGTCGGCGTCCCGGACGAGGAGTGGGGCCAGCGGATCGAGGCGGTGGTCGTCCTGCGCGACGGTGTGGCGATCGACGCGGACGCCCTGCGCGCGCAGGTGCGCGGCACGCTGCGCGGCTCGAAGACACCGGACCGCATCACCCGCTGGCGTGAACTGCCCCGCACGCCGACCGGCAAGCTCGTACGCCGCGACATCGTCGAGGCGCTGACCGCTGACCGTCGAACACAGCCAGGCCGTCGGCCGACAGGGATGAGGACATGAGCGTTATCGCCAACAGTGCCGACATGACCGCGGAGTTGACGCAGCGCACGGCCGTCGTGCTCCGCGGCTGGGCTCCCGACGCCACGGTGGAGTCGGTCGAGCCGCTCGCCGGCGGTACGTCGAGCCTCACGTACGTGGCCGAGCTGGCGGGTGTCCCGGCCGCGTACGAGCGGGTCGTCCTCAAGGTGGCCCCGCCCGGCCTGGAACCGGTCCGCAATCGGGACGTGCTGCGCCAGGCGCGGCTCATGCAGCTGCTGGCGGGCGTGCCAGGGGTACGGGTGCCGAAGGTGCTGTTCTGCGACAAGGGTGCGCCGACGGCCCGCCAGCCCTTCGTGGCCATGGAGTTGGTGCCCGGGGACTGCGTGGAGCCGGTGCTCGTGCCCCGGGGGACCGTTCCCGCCGGGCAGGTACGGGCCCGTGCCCTCGACGCGGCCCGGATGCTCGCCCACCTGCACCGCGTGGACCCCAAGAGAACCGCCCTGGCCGTGGAGCCCGTCGTCACGCCCGGCGCCGAGATCGACCGCTGGACCCGGGCGTTCACGACCGTTCCCGAGGACCTGCGCACCGGCTACGAGGCGGTCGAGGCACGGCTGCGCGCCACCATGCCCGCCGCGATGATGCCGGTGTTCACCCACGGCGACTACCGGCTCGGCAACACGCTGTGCGACGGAGACTCGGTCAACGCGGTCATCGACTGGGAGATCTGGTCGCTCGGCGATCCCCGGGTCGACATCACCTGGCTGACCTTCTTCACCGACGAGGCCCGCCACCCGGCGTCCCCGTCGCAGGAGCCGACCGGGATGCCGGGGAAGGCGGAGCTGATCGACGCCTACCAGGAGGCGCGGGGCGCGGCGCTGCCGGACCTGCCCTGGTTCGAGGCGTTGACGAAGTACAAGGAGTCCGCCGCGACCGCACTGCTGATCAAGCGCGGCCGGAAGGCCGGTCAGCTGACCGACATGCACCGGCGCATGCTGCCCGCGCTGCCGGTGCTGCTGGAGGAGGCGATGGAACTGCTCGGGCGACGAGCCTGAGCAGTTCCATCGCCCCCCCCGGGTGCCCTCAGTACAGCCCGCCGTCCACCCGGATCAGCGACCCGGTGGTGTAGCTGGAGGCGTCGCTCGCCAGGTACAGCGCCGTGCTGATGATCTCCTCCGGCCGTCCCGGCCGGCCGACCGCGCTGCGCGTGGTCTGACGTTTCTCCTCCGACCAGGCCTTGGAGATGTCGGTGAGGAACGGGCCGGCCGAGATGGTGTTGACGCGCACCTTCGGGCCGTACTCCAAGGCGAAGACGGTGGTGAGCGTGTTGAGCGCGGCCTTGGCACCGGCGTACGGGCCGAACCGCGGCTGCGGGAACAGCGCTCCCGAGGAAGAGACGTTGATGATCGAGCCGCCGTCGCCCTCGGCCATCCGCTGTCCGATCAGCGAGGCCAGCCGGAACGGGCCCTTGAAGTTGACCCCGATCACCTTGTCGAACAGCTCCTCGCTGGTCTCAGACGACGAGGGCGCCAGCGGCGACATGCCGGCGTTGTTGACGAGGACGTCGACCTTCCCGAACTCCTCGTACGCGGTGTCGGCCAGCCGGCCGAGGTCGTCCCAGTGGCCCACGTGCGCGGCGACCGGCAGGGCGCGCCGGCCCAGGTCGCGGACCTCCGCCGCGACCGTCTCGCAGGCGTCGAGCTTGCGGCTGGCGATCACCACGTCGGCGCCCGCGGTGGCGAAGGCGCGCACCATCTCCAGGCCCAGGCCCCGGCTGCCGCCGGTGACGAGCGCGACCTTGCCGGACAGGTCGAACAGGTCGGCCGGGGCGATGGACTTGTCGTTGCGCCCGTCGGTCATTCGTCCACCCTGCCGCTGAGGCTGTCGTCGTTGATGATGTGCGCGTATCGCTTGCGGGCCGCCTCCAGCTTCGGCGGGATGTGCTCGCTGGGGAAAAGCCCCTCGGCCGGCTGGTAGTTCTTCAGCAGCTGCTTGGCGATCGTGGTGCGGTGCACCTCGGTCGGGCCGTCGGCGAGGGCGAGGTTCGGCGCTGCCATCCACCACTTGGCGAGCGGGAGCTCGTTGGTGGTGCCGAGCGAGCCGTGCAGATGCACTGCCCGCTGGATGATGTCGTGCAGCACCTTGGCCGTCTGGACCTTGCACATGGCGATCTGGGTGCGGGCGGCGCCGTGCGGCTGGGTGTCGATGATCCAGGCGGTGTGCAGGACGAGCAGCCGGAACTGCTGCAGCTCCACCCACGAGTCCGCGATGAACTGCTGCACCGCCTGTTTCTCGGCCAGCAGGGTGCCCTGCGTACGGCGGGACAGCGCCCGCTCGCACATCATGTCGAAGGCCCGCGTGCACTTGCCCACCGTACGCATCGCGTGATGCACCCGGCCGCCGCCGAGGCGGGCCTGGGCGACCTTGAAGCCCTCACCGGGGCCACCGAGCATGGCGTCGAGCGGCACCCGGACCTGGTGGTAGCGGATGTAGGCGTGGATGCCCTCGTCGAGGCCGTCGCGTTCGTCCATCGTGCCGACGTTGCGCTTGATCTCGATTCCGGGTGTCTCGGCCGGGACGATGAACATCGACATGCGCCTGTGCGGCGGTGCGTCCGGATCAGTGACGGCCATGACGATCAGGAAGGCCGCGTACCGGGCGTTGGAGGAGAACCACTTCTCCCCGTCGATCACCCACTCGTCCCCCTCGCGCCAGGCGCGGCAGACGAACTCCTTGGGATCGGCGCCCGCCTGCGGCTCGGTCATCGAGAAGGTGGAGACGATCTCGCCGTCGAGCAGGGGCTGCAGGTAACGGGCCTTCTGCTCCTCGGTGCCGAACATGGCCAGGATCTCGGCGTTCCCGGTGTCGGGGGCGGCGGTGCCGAACACCGTCGGGGCCCAGTAGGAGCGGCCGAGGATCTCGTTGAGGAGGGCGAGCTTCACCTGGCCGTAGCCGGGGCCGTCCAGTTCGGGGCCGAGGTGGCAGGCCCACAGGCCCTGTTCCCGGACCTGGTCCTGGAGGGGACGGAGTATCGCGCGGGCCTTCTCGTTGTGCGTGTCGTACGGGTCACCGCCGTGCGGGAACAGGAGGTCGAGCGGCTCGACCTCTTCGCGTACGAAGGCCGCCGCCCAGTCCAGCTTGGCCTGGAACTCGGGTTCGATCGTGAAATCCAGCATGGCGAAAACAGTATACTTTTTGTTGCCCTCGGTCCATACTCAAGGGCAGACTCGGCGCATTGGGTATGCGCAATAGTGATGAGCCGCGGAGGAGTTGGTCCGATGCAGAGGCCGATGGAGGGCGTGCGGGTGCTCGAAGTCGCCCAGTTCACCTTCGTCCCGGCGGCGGGCGCCGTGCTCGCCGACTGGGGTGCCGACGTGATCAAGATCGAGCACGCCGAACGTGGCGACGCCCAGCGCGGGCTGGTCCGGGTGCTCGGGTACGAGGCCGCCAGCAAGGGGTCGTCGTTCTTCCCGATCGTGGAGGGACCCAACCGCGGGAAACGCAGCGTCGGCCTTGCTCTGGAGAAGCCGTCCGCACGCCCCGTGCTGGAGGAACTGATCCGCAACAGCGACGTGTTCCTCACGAACTTCCTGCCCGAGGCACGGGCGAAGCTCCGGATCGACGTGGAGGACGTCCGGGCGATCAACCCCGACATCATCTACGTCCGAGGCAGCGGCTTCGGCACCCGCGGGGACGAGGCGGGCAAGGGCGGCTACGACAGCACGGCCTTCTGGGCGCGTGGTGGAAGCGCCGCCGGTGTCACCCCGCCCGGTGCGGACCGGATGACCCGGATGCCGGCCGGCGCCTACGGCGACTCGATGGGCGGCATGACGATCGCAGGGGGTATCGCCGCCGCCCTCTACTCCCGTGCCACGACCGGTGAACCATCCGTCGTGGACGTGTCGTTGGTCGGTGTCGGTGCCTGGGCGACCCAGTTCACCGTCAACCTCGCATTGATGACTGGCGGCCCGCTCCCGGTGAACACACCGCCCCGGCACGGTTCGGTCACCAATCCGCTCATCGGCGCCTATCGCACCTCGGACGGCCGGTGGATCGAACTGTCGATGCTGCAACCCGGCCGGTACTGGGTGGAGTTCTGCAAGTTGGCCGGCCGCGAGGAGCTTGGCGCCGACGAACGCTTCGACAGCACCGAGAAGTTGATGGCGAATGCCGCCCAGGCCGCCGACATAGTCGCCGACCTCATCGCGTCCCGCCCCTATGCGGAGTGGGTCGAGATCCTCTCCCGGGGCGAGGGCCAGTGGGCGGCAGTACAGAACGCCTGGGAGGTCGGCCAGGATCCCGCCCTGCGCGCCAACGGTCTCATCGCCCCCGTCGTGGACGCCGACGGTGTCGACCGCGAACTGGTCACCAACCCCGTCCAGTTCGACGAGACCCCGGTCAGCCTCACCCGGGCACCCCAGTTCGCGGAACACACCGACGAGGTCCTGCGCTCCCTCGGCCTGAGCGAGGACGAGCTCATCGCGCTCAAGATCGACGGCGCGGCGACCTGACGGACGTATGACGAAAGGAGCCGTGATGAGTACGACGATTGACCCCGACGGAACCCACGACGGGGTGCCCGCCTACCACTTCGACAACCGGCTCGGCGGCCCGGTCCTCAGCCACCAGGAGCGCTGGGACGAGATGGCCGGCACCCACTCCGGTTTCCGCAGCACCATCGCCCGCGGCTACTGGGTTGTCACGGACGGCCCCGCCGTGCAGAAGGCACTCCAGGACTGGCGAACCTTCTCCAACAAGTCGGTGACCGCGCTCGAACCGGACCCGAAGTTCCTGTGGATCCCCGAGATGCTGGACCCACCTACACACTCCGTATGGCGTCGCCTCCTCGGCCGCTACTTCTCCCCGAGCGCCGTCGCCGCCCGGGAGCCGGAGATCCGTCAGGTCGCGGCGGAGATGATCGACGAGCTGAAAGGCCGCGACGGCGCCGACGTGCTCGACGAGTTCGCGCGCCGCTTCCCGACCCTGATCTTCATGCGCCTGATGGGTCTACCCGAGGAGGACCTGCCCACCTTCCTCGCGTGGACCCACGAGCTGCTGCACCTCTCGCACGGCGAGGACCCGGACGGCGCCCGGCAGATGACCGCCATGCGGGAGGTGTCGGCGTACTTCGAGGAACAGATCGCCCTGCGCCGCAAGACGCCGCGGGACGACCTGCTCTCCCATGCCATGACCTGGACGATCGACGGCGAGCCGATCAATGACCGGGACATGCACGCCTTCTGCATCCTGATGTTCCAGGCCGGCTTCGACACGGTCCCGATCTCCATCGGCTGGGCGCTGTACCACTTCGCCACGCATCCCGAGCAGCGGACGGAGATCCTCGCCGACCCCTCGCTCATCCCCACCGGGGTCGAGGAGATCCTGCGGGTCTACTCGTTCGTCGTCCCGGCGCGCAAAGCGACGAAGGACGTCGAGATCGGCGGCTGCCCGGTCAAGACGGGCGAGATGGTGATGCTCCCGCTCGCGGTCACCAACCGCGACCCCGAGCGGTACGACAATCCGCTGGAGGTGGACCTGCACCGCAAGGCCACCAACCACATCGCGTTCGGCTCCGGCCCGCACCGGTGCCTGGGCTCGCACCTGGCCCGCCTCGAACTCAACGTTGCGGTCGAGGAGTGGCACCGGCGGATCCCCGACTACCGGGTCGCCCCCGGCCAGGAGCTGTGGCAGCACGGGAACATGTACGGCATCAAATCGCTGCGTCTGGAGTGGTGATCGGGAATGACCCATCCCCTCAGCGCGACGGATCTGTACCACACCGGGATCGTGGTCCCGGACATCGAGGCATGGAAGGCCCGGATGAGCGAGGTCGCGGGCTACCGCTGGACCGAGACCATGACCGGCGACGTACAGGTCCGCCTGGCCGACGGTGAACGCCCCCTGCGGCTGCGCTACGCGTACTCGCTCGAGGCGCCGCACATCGAACTTGTGCAGGAGGTCCCTGGAACCCCCTGGACGGCGGCCGAACGCATCGCGACCCACCACCTCGGCTACTTCTGCGACGACATCCCGACGACGTCCAAGCGGCTCGAGGAGGCGGGATTCCCCCTGGAGGCCTGCGCGATCGTCGACGGCACGCCGTCGATCTTCGCCTACCACCTGGATCCCTCCGGCGTACGGATCGAAATCGTGGACCGAGCCCGGATGCCGGACTTCGATGCCTACCTGCGCTCGAAGGCGCCGGCGTGGCACTGACGTTCACCGAGGAGCAGGAGGAGCTCCGTGCGACGCTGCGCCGCTTCGTGGCGGACAAGTCGCCGAACGCGGCGGTGCGCCGCTGGATGGAGTCCGACGAGGGGCACGATCCGCAGTTGTGGCAGCAGATGGCCAGCCAACTCGGCCTGCACGGGCTGGCGTTGCCGCAGGAGTACGGCGGCTTCGGCGGCCCCGTCGAGCTGGGGATCGTTCTGGAGGAACTGGGGCGGGCCCTGCTGCCCTCGCCGTACCTCGCCACTGTGGCCCTCGCCGGACAGGCCCTTGCAGTGTCCGGCGACGGCACGGCGAAGGCCCGCTGGCTGCCCGCGATCGCCGACGGCTCGCTGACCGGCACGCTGGCGCTGGCCGAGGAGAGCGGGTCATGGAACGTCGAGGACGTGGCGGCCGAGGCCGTCCGCGTCGACGCTGGCTGGCGAGTGTCGGGCACGAAGATGTTCGTCATTGACGGTCACAGCGCCGACCTGCTCCTCGTCGTGGCTCGCGCGGACGCCGGCCCCGGACTGTTCGCCATCGACAGCGGGGCGACCGGAGTGAGCCGCACCCGCCTGGAGACGCTCGACCCGACGCGGCGGCTGGCGCGCATCGACCTCGACGACGCCCCGGCGCTGCGGGTCGGCCCGGAGGGGGACGCCACCGCGTATCTGCGCACGGTGCTCGACCTCGCGGTCGTGGCGCTGGCCGCCGAACAGGTCGGCGGGGCGCAGGCGTGTCTGGACACGGCGGTGGAGTACGCGAAGGTGCGGGTGCAGTTCGGCCGTCCCATCGGGTCGTTCCAGGCGGTCAAGCACAAGTGCGCCGACATGCTGCTGAAGGTCGAGGCCGCCCGGTCGGCGGCGTACCACGCGATGTCCGTGGCGGCCGAGGGGGCCGACCAGGGGGCGGGCGGACTACCGGTGTCCGCGGCGCTCGCCGCGGCGTACTGCGCGGACGCTTTCACCCACGCGGCCAAGGAGAACATCCAGATCCACGGCGGCATCGGCTACACGTGGGAGCACGACGCGCACCTCTACCTGAAACGCGCGAAGTCGTCCGAGCAGCTCTTCGGCAGCCCGGCGACGCACCGGGGGCGGCTGGCCGAACTGGTCGGAATCTCTGTAGCCACGGCGACGAAGGGCTGATCACGTGGGAATTCGCGACCGCCTGTCCCGGCTGCTGGCCGAAGCAGCCGCAGACGCCGAGGCGATCGAACACCACGGGGAGTGGTGGACGTGGGGCCAGGTCCAGCAGACCGCCCGGCAGGTCGTCGAGGCGCTGGACGCGGCGGGGCTGGGGGCCGGCGCCCGCGTCGGTGTCGTACTCGAGAACCGGCCCGAGCACGTCGCCGTGGTCGCCGCGGTGATCGCCTCCGGACGCTGCCTGGTGATGCTGAGTCCGTTGCAGCCGGCCGCGCGGCTCGTGGCGGACATCGCCCGCTGTGAGCTGCCCGTGGTCGTCTCCGGCGCCGAACCCCTGGCCCGCGAAGGCGTCCTGGGAGCGGTGACCGCTCACGGAGCGGCCCTGGAACTGGGCACGGACGGCACCCTGCGGCCCGCGGGTGGCACGGCACCCGCCGAGGCCCCGGCGAACCCCGGCGTCGCCGTGGAGATGCTCACTTCCGGCACCACCGGCCCCCCGAAACGCGTCCACCTGCGCATCGGCCAGCTCGACCAGGCGCTCGTCTCCGGCGGCCAGACCCCGAAGCCCGAAAGGCTGCTGTCGCGGTCGGCGGCACTCGTGGCCGCACCGCTCGTGCACATCGGCGGACTGTGGCGGGCGCTCGCATGTCTCGCGACCGGGCGCCGCATGCTCCTGATGCCCAAGTTCGCCGTAGAACCCTGGGTGAGCGCCGTGGAGCGACACCGGCTGCGGGCGGCGAGCCTGGTACCGGCGGCCATCCGCGCCGTACTCGACGCGGGCGTGCCGAAGGAGCGGCTGGCCGGCCTGCAGGTCGTCACCTCCGGTACCGCGCCCTGCCCGGCCGAACTCGCCGACGCGTTCTTCCGTACGTACGGCATCCCCGTCCTGATGACCTACGGGGCCACCGAGTTCGCGGGAGCGGTGGTCGGCTGGACGCTGCCTTTGCACGAGCGGTGGTGGCAGCGGAAGGCGGGCAGCGCCGGGCGCGCCTTCGACGGCGTCGAACTGCGGGTGATTGGTGAGGACGGGGCCGAGCTGCCGGTAGGCAGGACCGGCCGACTGGAGGTCCGTACCGAGCAGAGCACGCGGGGCGGCAGGGCGTGGGTGCGGACCAGCGATCTGGCCCGAATCGACGCTGACCGGTTCGTCTGGATCGAGGGACGCGCGGACGACGCCATCATCCGCGGCGGCTTCAAGGTGCAGCCGGAAACGGTCAAACGCGTCCTGGAGACGCACCCGGCCGTGCGGGAGGCGGCCGTGGCGGGGCTGCCGGACGCGAGGCTGGGCGAGGTGCCGGTCGCGGCGGTCGAGGTCGAGACGCAGCAGCCCGCCCCGGATACCGCCGAACTCGTCGCCCTCTGCCGCGGCCGGCTCACCCCGTACGAGGTGCCGGCGCACATCGTCGTCCTGGACGCACTGCCCCGGACCCCGTCGAGCAAGGTCAGCCGCGTGGAACTCCTCGACCTCGTCCGCGCCCGGATCGCACAGCAGGACCGTGTCAAGGAGGACCAGCGATGACGGACACGCAGGAGCAGACCGCCGAGAAGATGGCGGAGAAGTCCGCCGAGACCTTCGGCGTGCTGACAGACGAGGCGGTCGAGCGCTCCCGTCGCCGCCTCGGCGTGCCCCAGCCCCAGCACAACCCCCCGCACAACTACGAGGTGACCTGGGACGGCGTACGCCACTTCGCGTACGGCTACGGCGACGACAACCCCCTCTACTGCGACCCGGACTACGCGGCCGGCACCCGCTGGGGCTCGCTCGTCGCACCGCCCACCTTCCTCTACTCGATGGGAGAGGACGCCGCCCCGACGCCGGACGCCGAGACCAAGGCGCTGCTCAAGGGCGACCCCTTCGCCGGGCTCGGTTCCTACCAGGCGGTGATGGAGTTCGAGTGGTGGCGCCCCTTGCAACTCGGCGACCGCTGCCGGGTGTTGCAGACCCAGGTGGGCGTACACCTCAAGCCCAGCAGCTTCGGCGGGCGCTCCGCGCACGTAGTCCGCGACTACCTCTACGCCAACGGGCGCGGCGAGATGCACGCCCTCAGGCGCGGCACGTGGATCAACGCCGAGCGGCACACCTCGAAGAAGAGGGGCAGGGAGCAACTCGTCCAAGAGCCCTACAGTCCCGGGCAACTCGCCGAGATCGACGCGGCGTACGCGGCCGAGAGCCGACGCGGCGCCCAGCCGCGGTACTGGGAGGACGTCGAGGTCGGCGAGGAGCTCCAACCCCGGGTGAAGGGGCCGCTGACCACCACCGACGTGGTCGTCTGGCACCTGGGCTGGGGCATGCAGCTCACCCCGCCCGGGGCGTTCGGGATCGCCGCGAGGGTCCGGCGCAAGGCGCCCGGCCTGTACCCGCCGAACCCGCTGAACATCCCCGACACCGTGCAGCGTCTGCACTGGGAGCCGGAACGGGCGCGGGAGTTGGGCCTGCCCAACCCCTACGACTACGGGGGCATGCGTGAGACCTGGCTGTGCCATCTGCTGACCGACTGGATCGGCGACGACGGCTGGCTGTGGAAACTGCGCTGTGAGCACCGCAGGTTCAACTACCTCGGCGACACGACATGGGTACGCGGCACGGTCGTCGACAAACGGCAGGTGGACGGGCGGGCCGAGGTGCACGTCGAGGTGCGGTGCGAGAACCAGCGGGGTGAGGTCACCACCCCCGGCACGGCGGTCGTCCTGCTGCCGACCCGTGACCGCGCTGTCGAACTCCCGGCACCGCCTGCCGAGGACCTGGACGGCATGGTCACGCATGAAGTGGCCCGATTCGCCGTGACCGGCGATCAAGTGCACGATTCGAGGAGGTAGGCGTGTCGGACGAGGTGCTGGTGGAGCGCCGTGGCGCGGTCCAGGTCATCACGATCAACCGTCCCGCGGTGAAGAACGCCCTGGACGCGGGGGTCGCCGCCGGAGTGGCGGCCGCGGTGGACGAGCTCGACGAGTCGGACGACTTGCGGGCGGGCGTGCTCACCGGGGCGGGCGGCACGTTCTCGGCGGGGATGGACCTAAAGGCGTGGCTCCGGGGGGAGACGCCCGCGATCGAGGGCCGTGGACTGTGCGGCATCAGCATGACGCCGCCGCGCAAGCCGCTGATCGCCGCCGTCGAGGGCTGGGCCCTGGCCGGCGGGTTCGAACTGCTGCTGGCCTGCGACCTCGTCGTCGCCGCCCGCACGGCACGGCTCGGCGTGCCCGAGGTGAAACGGTCGCTGGTCGCCCGCGCGGGCGCCGCACTCCATCTGCCGCGCCGGATCCCATACGCGATCGCCCTGGAACTGCTGCTGACCGGCGAACCGATCGACGCCGAACGAGCCGCCGCGTACGGCCTGGTCAACCGGCTCACCGACGAGGGCGGCGCGCTCGACGGCGCACTGCAACTCGCCGCGACTATCGCCGCGAACGGGCCCCTGGCGGTCGCGGCGACCAAGCAGATCGCACGCTCCACTGCCGACTGGACGCTCGAGGAGGCGTGGGGCAAGCAGTTCGACATCGCCGAGCCGGTGTTCCAGTCGCAGGACGCCCGGGAAGGGGCGGCGGCGTTCGCGGAGAAGCGGTCGCCGGTCTGGAAGGGACGGTGACCATGACGGCTGGACCCCTCGCCGGCTGCCGGGTCGTCGAACTCGGCGGCATCGGACCGGGGCCGTTCGCCGGGATGCTCCTGGCCGACCTCGGGGCGGAGGTCGTCCGCGTGGACCGGCCCGGGCGGGCGGGCGAACCGGACGCGGGCGGACCTGCGGACGTGCTCAACCGGGGCAAGCGGTCGGTCGTACTCGACCTGAAGGACCCGGCGGCGACCGTCGCACTTCTCCAACTCATCGAGCGCGCCGACGTGTTGATCGAGGGATTCCGTCCCGGCGTCACCGAACGATTGGGCATCGGACCCCACGACTGCCTGGCCCGCAACCCGCGTCTGGTCTACGGCCGGATGACCGGCTGGGGTCAGGAGGGGCCGCTCGCCGCCGCGGCCGGACACGACATCACCTACATCGCGCTGACGGGCGCGCTCGGCGCCATCGGGGACGCGGACGGCCCGCCGCAGATTCCGTTGAACCTCGTCGGCGACTTCGGGGGCGGCGGCTGCTACCTCGTGATCGGCGTACTGGCTGCCCTGCACGCCGCCGCCCGCACTGGCCGCGGCCAGGTCGTCGACGCGGCCATCGTCGACGGCACCGCCCACCTCCTCGCCAGCACCTTCGCCAAGCTCGCGCGCGACGAGTGGAGCGACGAGCGGGGGACCAACCGCTTCGACGGCGGGTGGCCCTTCTACTCCGTGTACGAGACCAAGGACGGCCGCCATGTGGCCGTCGGCGCGCTGGAGCGCAAGTTCTACCGACGCCTGGTCGAACTGCTCGACCTGGACGTCGACCCGGACCGGCAGCACGACCGGTCGACTTGGCCGCAGCTGCGGCAGCTGCTGGCCAAACGCTTCGCGGAGCGCACCCGGGACGAGTGGGCGCAGCTGTTCGAGGGCACCGACGCCTGTGTGGCGCCCGTCCTGAGTCTCACGGAGGCGGCCGCTCACCCGCATCTGGCCGCGCGCGGAAGCCTCTTCGCCCGCGACGGAGTGGTCCAGCCCGCCGCCGCGCCCCGATTCTCGGCGACCCCGTCGAGCGCGGGCCGCGTGGCACCGACGGTCGGCGCCGACACCCGGGCCGTATTCCGGGACTGGGGAGTCGACGCAGCCGTGCAGTTCTCCGACTGACCTCAAGGAGCTTTCATGCGAGACGCCGTCATCGTCGACGCCGTACGCACCCCGATCGGCAAGCGCAACGGCTCGCTCGCCTCGGTGCACGCGGCCGATCTCTCGGCGAAGGTCCTCAACGCCCTGGTCGAGCGCACCGGCGTGGATCCCGGCACTGTGGACGACGTGGTCTGGGGCTGTGTGACCCAGATCGGCGACCAGTCCAGCAACGTCGGCCGGTTCGCGGTGCTCGCCGCGGGCTGGCCCGAACACGTCCCGGCCGTCACGGTCAACCGGGCCTGCGGCTCCAGCCAGCAGGCGGTCGACCAGGCCGCGCACGCCGTCATGTCGGGCCAGTACGACCTCGTGGTCGCGGGCGGCGTCGAGACCATGAGCCGGGTGCCGCTCGGCTCGCACCGGACCACGGGACAGCCGTACGGACCCGCCGCCCTGGCCCGCTACGACGGTTTCGAGTTCAGCCAGGGCATCGGAGCTGAACTCATCGCCGAGCGCTGGGGTTTCACCCGCACCCGCCTCGACGAATTCGCCTCCGAATCGCACGCGAAGGCCGCCGCGGCGATCGACGCGGGCGTCTTCGACGACCACATCGTGCCGATCGAGGTCGACGGCACCAAGTTCGGCGTGGACGAGGGGCTGCGGCGGGGGACCTCGGTCGAGACCCTGGCCGGCCTCAAACCGTCGTTCAAGGAGGACGGCGTGATCCACGCCGGGAACGCCTCCCAGATCTCCGACGGAGCGGCAGCCCTGCTCATCACCACCCCCGAGCGGGCCCGCGAACTCGGTCTCACCCCGATCGCCCGCTACCACTCCGGAGCGGTCAGCGGCGCGGACCCGATCACCATGCTCCTCGGCCCGATCCCCGCGACCGAGAAGGTGCTGCGCCGCTCCGGGCTGTCCATCGACGACATCGGTGTGTACGAGGTCAACGAGGCTTTCGCCCCCGTGCCATTGGCCTGGCTGGCGGAGACCGGCGCCGACCCCGAGCGGCTCAACCCGCTGGGTGGGGCGATCGGGGTCGGCCACCCGCTCGGCGGCTCCGGCGCCATCCTGATGACGCGACTGCTGGCCCGGATGCGGCATGAAAACCTCCGCTACGGACTCCAGACGATGTGTGAGGGCGGCGGCACCGCGAACGCCACGATCATCGAGCTGACGCGATGACCGGGATCGAACGTCCGCTGCCCCAACCCACCCTCGCCAGCGCCGAGTTCTGGCGCTCCGGAGCGGACAGCGTGCTGCGGGTCACCCACTGCGCGGACTGCGAACGGTACTTCCATCCGCCGCTGCCGGTGTGCCCCACATGTCGCAGCCGCGCTGTGGCACTCACCCCCGTCTCGGGCAAGGCAGTGGTCGTCGGCTTCAGCGTCAACCACCAGACCTGGTTGCCGACGTTCCCGCCGCCGTACGTCGTCGCAGTGGTCGCCCTTGCCGAGGACGACCGGGCGCGGCTGACCACGAACATCGTGGGCTGCGACCCGGACGAGGTGCGCGTCGGCATGCGGGTCCGGGTGCGCTTCGAGCGGACCGAGGACGACGACGTGTACGTCCCCGTGTTCGAGCCGGACCCGGAGACCGAGGCCGCCGAGGGCCCCGGCCCGCTGCCCGAGCCGCGTGAAGTCCGCACCGCGCTGCGGCCCATGGCCTCACCGCGGAAGTATGAGGACAGCGTCGCGCTGACCGGCGTCGGGCAGTCGCACGTGGGCAGACGGCTCATGGTGGACCCACTCTCCCTGACCGTCGACGCCTGCCTGGCCGCGGTCGCGGACGCGGGGCTCGATCTGGACGAGATCGACGGGCTCTCCACGTACCCGGGACCGAGCCCCGACGGCATGAGCGAAGGCGGCATCACAGCCCTGACCGAGGCCCTGCAGCTGCGCCCCACCTGGGTCAACGGCGCCCGCGAAGTGCCGGGCCAGATCGGCTCGATCACCGCCGGCATGCTCGCGGTCGCCTCCGGGCTGTGCCGGCACGTGCTGTGCTTCCGCACGGTGTGGGAGTCCTCCCACAGCGCGCTGCTCCGCTCCGGCCGGTGGCAGTCCGGCGGTGGCCGCGCCACCGGCATGTTCGAGTTCCGGGCGCCTTTCGGAGCCATGTCGGCCGCACAGTGGATCGGCTGCAACGCCTCGCACTACATGCACCGTTACGGCGTCGGTCGCGAGGCTCTCGGCGCCATCGCGGTCACGGCCAGGGCGAACGCGGCCCGCAACCCCGAGGCCCTGCACCGGGATCCGATGACCCTCGACGACTACTTCGACGCCCGTATGATCACCACGCCGTTCGGCCTCTACGACTGCGACGTGCCGTGCGATGGTGCGGTGGCCGTCGTCGTCTCCGCGATCGAGACGGCGTACGACCGCCCGCGCCCGCCCGTCCTGGTCGAGGTCGTCGGCACGGCGGTCCTCGAACGGCTCAGCTGGGACCAGGACACCCTGACCCACCTGCCGCAGTCGCAGGGCCCCTCCGCACACGTATGGACACGCACCGACCTCACCCCCGCTGACGTCGACGTGGCGCTCCTCTACGACGGGTTCACCTTCAACGCCCTCTCCTGGATCGAGGGCCTCGGTTTCTGTGGGCCGGGCGAGGCGACCGACTTCATCGCCGGCGGCAAAACCATCGCCCTGGACGGCGACCTCCCGCTGAACCCGCACGGCGGCCAACTCTCGGCAGGTCGGCTGCACGGCTACGGGTTCGTCCGCGAGGCCATGCTGCAAATGCGCGGCGAGGCGCACGGGCGCCAGGTCGAGGACGCCCGGGTCGCGGTGGTGACGGCGGGCGGGGGAGTGCCGTCCGGGGCGATGCTGCTGAGGAAGGCGGAGTAAGCGAGCTTCGCTCACGCCTCGTCGTCGAAGGTGACGACCACCTTCTCGGCGGCTCCGGGAGTCAGCGCCAGCTCGAAGGTCCGTCCCATGTCGGTGGTGGGCACACGGTGACTGATCAGCTGGGCGAAGCGGTCCCTGTGCTCCGCGAGTTCCGCGGTGACCTCGAAGATCTCGGTGGGGTGGCCCTGCGAGGCGGCGCGGGGCTGGCCCAGGTCGTTGGCGGCCTGGCCGTGCAGCTCGGTCAGGCGGTCGGTGACGTCCTCGGCGGCTGACGACTCCGCGCCGACGGCGAGCGTGGTCTGAAGGCGCTCGGGGATGACGTCGGCGACGACTACGTGCTCCACGCCGCGCAGCTTCAGCCAGATGGAGGCGCCCAGCCCGATGGCCCCGGCGCCGAAGACGACGACCTTGTCGGTCGGCTTCCCCTCGGAGCGGTTGACGCAGTGCCGTGCCACTGCCATGGGCTCATTGAGCGCGACCACGTCGACGCAATGACGCCCTCGCCGGCGCGAATGGTCTCACCGTCGATCTCGATGTCCTCCACCACCGCCCGCCGCGCCAGCAGATGCGGAATGGTGAGGTAACGCAGCAGCTCCTCGACGGCGCTCGTCACGTACTTCGGATCGTCGGCGTGCTCGCGCAGGCCCGGGAGCTGGTCGGGGTTCTGCAGCAGCAGCGCGGCGCCCAGCGCGGTCATGTTGGCGCTGGTGTCGTGGCCCGCGACGAGCAGGATGTGTCCCAACGGGGCGGCCTCCTCCATTCATCAGTGACGGCAGAGGCAGGGACAGGGCCTCGTTCAAGCCGGTCGGTTGGGTCCGGCCAGCATCTTGTCGATGAGGTCGTCGGTGATCTGCTGAATTTCCGGGCGGAGTTTCTCCATCCGGTGGCGGGTGAACGAATTCGTCAGCATCCGGCGCCACCGAGTGTGTTCGGCGCCGTCGGTGTTGTTGATCGACGGCTGGATCTCGGCCGCGTGCGTGCGTTGGGCGGCACGGACGTGACGACCCAGGGGGTGGTGCCGTCCCAGGTCCTGGCCCGTACGACTGCCTTCCCCGTGTCGTGCAGCTCGAGCAGACCAGGCGGCGGTGCGAAGGGGCACTCGCCGTGACAGGGCCGGCGTGGGCCGGTGAAGATCAACGTGGCTCCCGCGGCAACCCCAACCCCCGCTCGGCGACCTGCGTTCGCAGGACCTCGTTCGCTCCGCCCGCGATCGTGTACGCACGCGAGTACAGATGGGCGTCCTGCCACCAGCCTTCGGCCAACGCCTCCGGGTCGTCCTCAGTGAGCAGGCCGGCCGTACCCTGCAGGCGCAGGCCGAAGTCCGTCAGGTCGTGGTTGAGTTCGCTGAAGAAGATCTTTCCCAAGAGGGCGTCGGCCGCCTGTTCCGTGCCGTGCAGCATCCGCGACTGCGCGAGACCGATCATCGCGGCGTTCACGTGCACCCGCGCTGCGAGTTCACCGATCGACTGCCGGATGGCGGAGTCGTCCAGTGCGGGCCGCCCGCCGACCGGCGTCTGCTCCGCGAGTCGCACCAGATCGTCCAGCACGGCGGACAACTCGGCGCCCCGCGCGGCCACGCCGGAACGCTCACGGCCGAGGCTGCTCATCGCAACCCGCCAGCCGTCGTTCACCCGGCCGATCACGTTCGCGGCCGGAATCCGGACACCGTCGAGGAAGACCTCGTTGAAGTCGGTGGTCCCGGTGATCTCGCGCAGTGGCCGCACGTCGACGCCCGGGCTGCGCATGTCGAGCGCGAACGCCGTGATGCCCTTGTGTTTGGGGGCGTCGCTGTCGGTGCGCGCGAGCAGGTAACCCATGTCGGCGTGCTGGCCATTGGTCGTCCACACCTTCTGGCCGTCGACGACGAACACGGCGTCGTCGCCCTCGCCCTCACGGCGCGCCCGGGTGCGCAGCGCCGCCAGATCGCTGCCCGCCTCGGGCTCGCTGAACAGCTGGCACCACACGTCCTCGCAGCTGCGGATGCGGGGCAGGAAACGCGCCCGCTGCTCGTCGCCGCCGAACTCGATCAGGGCAGCCGAGGCCAGCGAGGCCGCACCGACCGGCGGCCAGGTGCGGGCGCGGGCGATCTCCTCGGCGACGACGGACGGTTCGAGTGGGTGGGCGTCGGGCCGGCCGCCGTACTCGACGGGCCAGTCGATCCCGAGGAGGCCCGCCTCGTACAGCTTCGCGGTCCACTCACGGATCGCCGGCATCAGTGCGGCCTCGGGTGCGCGCACGCCGGAGTGTTTCTTCACGCCGGGCGAGTGCTCGGCCACGAAGGCGCGCACTCTCCTCCGGAACGCCTCCAGCTCAGGCGTGGACTCCAGTCGCATCGCAGTCGGCTCCTTGTGGTCATGCGGGTCGTCATGCAGCCCGGTCCAAAATGAGTATACTTTAACAACCGGCGTGTTGGTCTGTCTGTCAGTACCCGGTGTCCTTGGCGAATAGGCTGGGGATCCGCAATATCCCCTCAGAGGAGTTGGCCCATGGCGACTGCCGTCGACCGCGAGCCCGCCGACGGCGAGACCGGCATCCCGGTCGGCAAGCTGGCCGCGCAGACCGCACAGCGCATCGAGGCGACGGTGATTCGCCAGGGCTGGCCCGTCGGCGAGTCGCTGGGCTCCGAGGTGGACCTGCGGGAGCAACTCGGGGTGAGCCGTGCGGTGCTGCGCGAGGCGGTACGGCTGGTCGAGCACCACCAGGTCGCCCGGATGCGGCGCGGGCCGGGGGGCGGCCTGATCGTCTGTGCCCCCGACGCGGGACCGGCGACCCGGGCCATGGTGATCTACCTCGAGTACGTCGGCACCAGCGTCATCGACCTGCTCCAGGCCCGCCAGCTCCTCGAACCGATCGCCGCGGGGCTCGCCGCCGACCGGATCACCGAAGAGGGCATCGCCACGCTCCGTGCCACGCTCGACTCCGAATTGGCCCACTGGGACGACCCGTCCGTCCATTCGCAGGACCCGCTGCACCCGGTGCTCGGCCAGTTGTCGGGCAACCCGGTGCTGCACCTGTTCATCGACGTGCTAACCCGCCTCACCGCCCGGTACGCGCACACCTCCCGGCGTATCTCCAAGGCGGAGATGCACGCGTCGAAGGAGACCTCGCACCGTGAGCATCGCGCCGTCGTCGACGCCGTCGTCGCCGATGACGGCGCACGCGCGCAGACCGAGCTCACCGCGCATCTGGAGTCGGTGGCCGCGTGGATCGAGCGGCACCGGGTGCGGCGCGGGCAGCGGATCTCGGGGAACGTGGTCGAGCCGGAGCTGGTCGAGGGTCCCCGGGCCAAGCTCGCCGAAGTGGTGGCCGCCCGGATCCACGACGACATCGCGGCGCGAGGTTGGCAGATCGGCATGGTGCTCGGTTCGGAGACGGATCTGCTGGCCCGCTACGAGATCAGCCGGGCCGTCCTGCGGGAGGCCGTACGGCTGCTGGAGTACCACTCGGTCGCCCGGATGCGCCGCGGCCCCGGCGGCGGGCTCGTCGTCGCCGAGCCCGAACCGCAGGCCAGCATCGACACGATGGCGCTCTTTCTCGAGTACCAGGGCGTCACGGCCGACGACCTGCGGATCGTCCGCAATGCCATCGAACTCGGCATCGTCGCCAGGGTGACCGCCCGGCACGCCGAGGGCGACACCGAGGTCGCCGAGCGCCTCGCGAAGGCCGTCCGGTGGGCCACCGAGGGTCCGGCCGACGACCTCCGCAAGGCGGACCTGTTCCACTCCGAACTGGCGGCCCTGGCGAACAACCCTGTGCTGTCACTCTTCCTCGCCATCATCACCGAGCTGTTCCGCCGGCATGCGGCCGGTCACGACCGGCCGCTGCCCGGAGACACGGCGGCCGACGAGGTCCAGCACGTCCACCAGCGCATCCTCGACGCGATCGTGCAGGGTGACGCCGGGGTCGCCCGGCACCGGATGCGCCGTCACCTGGACGCCCTCATCCCCTGGTGGCACTGATCCGGCCACCGCAGCGTCATGCGGCGGCCTGCCCCGACACTCCGGCACCGCGCCCCCCGATGACGCGCCTTCCTCCGGCGGTGACCGGGCGGTGCACGCCACGGGGACCAACCACCCGTCCCCGTGGCTGCCTGCTCACGCTCCGACAGGCGCCTCCGGGCGGAGGTGGAGGGTCGGCTTGACACTCACATCCCAACCCTGCGCGCGGCTGCGCAGCGCCGCGACCGTGGCCTGCTCGCGCGGGATGTGGGCGAACGGGTCGAACTGGAAGTGCCGTATCGCGTTGAGGTGGGTGATCTTGTTGATCTCGTCGTCCGGCAACCCGCCGATGTAGCGCACGACCTCTTCGGGGGCGTTCGGCCAGGTCGTGTCGGAATGCGGGTAGTCGCACTCCCATGTGATGTTGTCGAGGTTCATGTGGCCGCGCGTCTCGATGCCCACCTCGTCGTCGATGAAGCAGGTGATCACATGCTCGTTGAACACCTCGGACGGCAGGCGCTCGCCCAGGCTCATCCCCGACCAGTGCTGGGTGTGCTTGTACAGGTAGTCGATCCGCTCGAGGAAGTAGGGAATCCAGCCGATCCCGCCTTCCGACAGCGCGACTCGCAACCGCGGGTGCCGCAGGAACAACTTGCTCCACACCAGGTCGCTCGCGGCCTCGAACGATCCGATCGGCGAAAGCGAGTAGATCAGCTCGATCGGCGCGTCCGGGGACGTCAGCGGCACCTTGGAGTTTGAGCCGATGTGCATGCACACGACCGTGCCCTCATCCTCGCACGCCTGCCAGAACGGCTCCCAGTGGTCGGTGTACAGGCTCGGCAGCCCGAGGTCGAACGGGTTCGACGTGAAGGTCACCGCGTGGCAGCCCTTCTTCGCGACCCGCCGGACCTCGTCGGCGGCGAGCTGCGGATCCCAGAGGACCGGGATCGCGAGCGGGATGATCCGCCCCGGGTACGTGCCGGCCCACTCCTCGATGTGCCAGTCGTTGTATGCGCGCACCATGGCCAGTGACTGGTCGCGGTCGCCGTTCTCCAGGAACAGCGCGCCCGAGAAGCGCACGAAGGAGGGGAAGCACATCGACCCGAGCATGCCGTTCGCGTCCATGTCCTTGATCCGGGTGTGGATGTCGTAGCAACCCGGCCGCATCTCCTCGAGACAGACCGGGTTCATACCCCACTCCGACTTCGGCCTGCCCACGACCGCCTGGACGGCGGGGTTCTCGACCACTGCCCCCTCGTACAACCACGCCATCGTTCCGTCGTCGCGGGAGACGAATCGGGGAGCGCGATCGGCGTACTTGGCCGGCACACGGCCATCGAACAAGTGCGCTGGCTCGATCACGTGGTCGTCGACGCTCACCAGGATCAAGTCTTCAGTCCTCATCGGATACCAACCCTTTCGTCGGGCCCCAGTCTGTTCACTTGCTCTTGCACAGCGGCAGCTACCTCAGCGGAAATCAACATAGCCGCTCAATCTTTCTGCCCCTCCGAGATCGACGCTCCCCGAACCTGTTTCTGGACCCCGGACGGCAGGTCAACGGCCACGCGCTGGAGACGGCGCCGCTGGTGTTCCAGCAGCCTGATTACGGGGAGAAGACTGACCAGCACCCTGCCCTAGGGCCAGCCTGCCGCCCCGGGTGCCGAGCTGGCCAGACCCCGAGTGTCCAGCCCACCAACGAGAAATTCAGCACGGTTGCTGAATCATGTCAATGCTTCGCGCTCCGTCAACCTCGGTTGTCGGCAGTCGGTTCTGGGGCGTCAGCCTCGGCGGTTTGCCTGCAATTTCCCCATTGCTGTCGGGGTGGGATGTCGCGTGACGTCGGGGTGGCGTCGGGTTCCACGGGCCCTGAGTGGTGTCCTTTCCTGGCCGACGGGGGGGTGGCTTGTGAGGCGGGCGGGCAGGTGAGAGGAGCGCACTCGGTCGAAATCCGACGCCGACCGCACGGGTGCCGCCAGCGCCGCCTCATCGACCAAGTATTGAGTCCACTGTTCAGTCCTTGGAGCCGTAAAACACACGGGCATATCGATGAGGCTCCCTCAGGGGACGTTTAATGCGTATACTCAATCCTGGCCGAGTCGGATCGGGTGCGATGTGCCCCGACCCGGCTCAGGGCCCTGGGCGACGCGACGACGTGCTCGCCGCGAGAAGGAGACCCGATGCGCCGAACCCTGTTCGAAGAGGTTCACGAAGACTTCCGCCTTCTGGTGCGTGACTTCATCGCCCGCGAGGTGGTTCCCGTGTACGAGGACTGGCGGCGCGCCGGCCTCGTCCCCCGGGAGCTGTTCACCTCGCTCGGCAAGCTCGGCATCATCGGCACGGCCATCCCGGAGGAGTACGGCGGTGGTGGCCAGGACGACTACCGCTACAACGTCGTGATCCAGGAGGAGTGCGCCCGCGCCTGCGTGACGCTGGGCGGCCTGCGTACGCACCTGGACGTGGTCGTCCCGTACTTCACCGGGCTCGCCAACGCCGAACAGCGGACCCGCTGGTTCCCGGGGCTGGCCTCGGGAGAGCGGTACACCGCGATCGCGATGAGTGAACCGGGTACCGGCTCGGATCTGGCCGGCATCACCACGAGGGCGGTCCGGGACGGTGACCACTACGTGCTCAACGGGGCCAAGACCTTCATCACCGGCGGCCACCACGCCGACCTGGTGATCGTCGTGGCCCGGACCGCCGTCGATCCGGAGGACCGGCGCGCGGGCCTGTCGCTGCTCGTGGTGGAGAAGGGGATGCCCGGGTTCAGTGTCGGGCGCAAGCTCGAGAAGATCGGACTGGCCACCCAGGACACCGTCGAACTGTCCTTCGCTGACGTCCGGGTCCCCGCCGCCAACCTGCTGGGAGAGGAAGGCGCGGCCTTCTACCACCTCGGCCGCAACCTGGCCCAGGAGAGGCTGGCCATCGCGGTCGGCGCAGTCGCCCAGGCCCGCGCCGCGATCGACCTGACCGTCACCTATGTCCGCGACCGGACGGTGTTCGGCAAGCCGGTGGCCCACTTCCAGAACACCAAGTTCGAACTCGCCGCCATGGCCACCGAGTTGGAAGCCGCCCAGACCCTGCTGGACGCAGCGATCACGGCACTCGTCGACGGCGAACTGAGCGCCGTCGACGCCGCCAAGACCAAGCTGTTCTGCACCGAGACGCAGGGCCGAGTGGTCGACCGTTGTCTCCAACTGCACGGCGGCTACGGCTACATCCTCGAATCACCGATAGCCCGGCTGTACGCGGACGCCCGGGTGGCCCGTATCTACGGCGGCACCAGTGAGGTCATGAAGACCATCATCAGCAAGTCCCTGGGGCTGTGAGGAGTTTGATGTGAACATCGACGGTTCATCAGCACTTGTCACGGGCGGTGCCTCCGGACTCGGACTGGCCACCGCGCGCCGGATCATCGACCGCGGCGGCCGAGTCGTCCTGGCCGACATCTCCGAGGAGCAGGGCGTCAAGGCCGTCGCCGACCTCGGCGACGCCGCCCGCTTCGTCTGCGCCGACGTCACCGACGAGGCCTCGGTCACGGCCGCCCTGGACACCGCTCAGGAACTCGGGCCGTTGCGCTTCGTCGTGCACTGCGCGGGGCGCGGCGGCGACCGTACCCGGATCATCGACCGCGACCGCACCCCCGGCGAGCTCGCCACCTTCGCCGAGGTCGTACGGGTCAACCTGATCGGCACCTACAACGTGCTGCGCCTGGCCGCCGCCCGCCTCTCAGGCAACGACGTCGTCGACGGCGACCGCGGCGCCGTGGTCCTGACCGCCTCGGTCGCCGCGTTCGACGGCCAGATCGGCCAGACCTCCTACACCGCCGCCAAGGCGGGCGTGCACGGCATGACGCTGGTCGCCGCCCGTGACCTGGCCAGCTGGCAGATCCGCGTGAACACCATCGCCCCGGGCATCATGGACACCCCCATGCTCGGCCGGCTCCGCGTCGACATCCGCGACGGACTCGCCGCGACCGTGCCCCATCCCAAGCGTCTCGGCGACCCCGACGACTTCGCCCGCCTCGCCGTCGAGATGCTGGAGAACCCCTACCTCAACGGCCAGACGATCCGCCTCGACGGCGCCATCCGCATGGCTCCGCGCTGAACGGGGACCCGATGACATCGGCTGTACAGGAACGCCCGGTCGAGACCGACCAGGAGTTCCGGGCACGCTTGTGTGCCTTCCTGACCGAACACCACCCCGGCCGCCGGCCGAAGGACCTTGCCGAACGACTGGCCTGGCAGAAGGCCTGGCTGGCCACCCTCTTCGACGCCGGATACGCCGGCCCGAGCTGGCCGCGCGAGTACGGTGGCATGGACCTGAGCTTCGCCCGCCAGGTGATCTACCAGGAGGAGTACGCGCGAGCCCGCGTGCCGGGACCCCTCGGCACCGGGCTGGGTATCGCGGCCCCCACTCTGATCAAGTACGGCACACCCGAGCAGAAGGAGCGCTTCCTGCGCCCCATGCTGCGCGGCGACTCGGTGTGGGCGCAGGGCTACTCCGAGCCCGAGGCCGGCTCGGACCTGCCCGCATTGCGCACGACGGCACGACGGGAGGGCGGGGGACCCGACGACGCCGACGCGGAGTACGTCGTCAACGGTCAGAAAGTGTGGAACAGTTCGGCCGACATCGCCGACGTCCTCTTCACTCTCGTGCGCACCGGACCGCCCGACTCCAGGCAGGACGGCATCAGTTATCTGCTGATCGACGCACACACCCCCGGGGTGACCGTGCGCCCGTTGCGGGACCTGACCGGGGACGCGCACTTCTGCGAGATCTTCTTCGACGACGTACGCGTGCCGGTCGCCGACCGGATCGGTCCCGAGAACGGCGGCTGGCCGCTGGTCCGGACGAGCCTCGGCCATGAACGCGCCGCAGGAGCGATGAACCAGGCGGCGCTGTACCGGCGTGTGCTCGACGAGCTGATCGAGCTGGCGCACGAACGCGGGGCGACCGCCGATCCCCTGGTGCGCGACCGGCTGGCGGACTTCGAGATCCGGGTGACGATCATGCGGCTCACCGGGATGCGGACCATCGCCGACATCATGGCGAAGGGCGAGCCGGGTCCCGCCTCCTCTACGTCACGGCTGTTCATCGTGACCTTCGAGCAGGAACTGCACGAGTTCGCAGTGGAGCTGCTGGGGTCGTACGGGATCCTCGGCCGGCGCGACCCGCACGCCGTCCAGCGCGGACGCTGGGTGTGGGGCTTCCTGCGCACCCGGGCCTCGACGATCGGGGCGGGCACGGCCGAGATCCAGCGCAACACCATCGCCGAACAGGTACTGGGCCTGCCCCGGGACCCGGCGATGCCAACCACCACCGGGAGGGCACGATGAGAGCAGCGCGCTGTACGCAGTACGGACCTCCGGACGGTCTGGAGGTCGTCGAACTGGACGACCCCGAACCCGGCCCTGGCGAGGTCCTGGTCCGCGTGCACGCCGCCGCGGTCAACTTCCCGGACGTCCTGTTCGTGTCGAACCGCTACCAGGTCCCCGCGCCGCTGCCGTTCACCCCCGGCAGCGAGTTCGCCGGGGTCGTGGCCGCGCTGGGTCCCGGCGTGACCGGGCCCCCCGTCGGCTCGCCCGTGGCCGGGGCGGTGCTGACGGGCGCGTTCGCCGAGCAGGTCGTGGTGCCCGTCGCGGGTCTGCGTCCCGTCCCCGACGGGCTCGACATGGTCCATGCCGCCGCGTTCCATGTGACGTATGCGACCGCCTACCACTCCCTGGTCAGCGTCGGGCAGGGCACTACGGGGGAGTGGACGGCGGTGCTCGGGGCCGCCGGCGGGGTCGGCACCGCGGCCGTCGACATCGCGACCCGGCTCGGGATGCGCGTCGTCGCGGCGGCATCGAGTCAGGAGCGGCTCGCGGTCGCCCGCAAGCTCGGCGCAGAGGCCGGTGTCGACTACGTCCACGAGGACCTGAAGACACGGATCCGTGAGCTGACCGGCGGCGACGGTGCCCACCTCGTGGTCGACCCCGTGGGCGGCGACCACGCGGAGGCCGCCCTGCGCGCGCTGCGGCGGGGCGGCCGGTTCGTCACGGTGGGATACGCCGACGGGAAGATCCCCCGAATCCCGCTGAACCTGGTGCTGCTCAAGGACGCGGTCGTACGGGGCTTCGAGATCCGCATGCTGCGCCAGTACGCCCCGGACGCGGTGGCCGCCGGCGACCGGGCGCTCGCCCGGATGGTCCTGGACGGGATGCGCCCGCTCGTCTCCCGCGTCCACCCCCTCGCCGAGGTGGCGGCCGCCCTGACCGACGTGGCGGAACGGCGCACCACCGGCAAGGTGGTCATCGACATGACCGGAGGAGCGTGAACTCCGCTCAGAATGTGGGTAGTTGTGGACGCCGCTTGACATAACCGCCGGCGTCCACACGCATCTGCATGCCGGTGACGTACTTGGATTCGTCCGATACGAGGAACAGCACCATGTCGGCGATGTTCTCGGGTTCGACGTAGGGGATGCCGAATCCGGTCGTGGCCGGGAAGGAGGGCAGCGCGTCCTCGCGGGTGGGGTTCTCCAGATCGGGCCGGAACGACCGGTACATCACGTCGCTGTTGAGCATGTCGGTGTTGACGTTCGTGGGATGCAGTGCGTTGACCCGGATCCGCCGGGGCGCGAGCACGGTCGCGAGATCGTGCACGAATGCCGCCACCTGGCGCTTGGCGAACGAATAGCCCAGCCCGCCTGGCCCGTTGGCCGGGTTGTCGGTGGTCGCCGGGATCAGCCCGGCGAGGGATCCGGTCGCGACGATCGAGGCGCCGTCGGGCAGGTGGGGCAGGGCCGCGTCGACTGCGTGGACCACCCCGTTGAAGTCGACGGTGACGGCGTCGAGGAAGGCCTGCGCGGTCTGCTGGGGGCCAAGCGGGCAGATCCCGGCCTGGGCGACGACGGCGTCGAGCCGCCCCAGCTCGGCCACCCCCTCGGCGACGGCCGCCTTGAGCGCGGCCGGATCCCGTACGTCGGCCTTGCGGGCGACGATGCGCCGGCCGAGCTTCTCGACCTCCCGCACCGTCTCCTCCAGGTCCTCGTCCGTGGCCAGCGGGTAGCCGTTGGTGGCGATGTCCTCGCAGAGGTCCACGGCGATGATGTCGGCTCCCTCCGCGGCGAGCCCGATCGCCTGGGCTCGGCCCTGGCCGCGCGCGGCTCCGGTGATGAAGACGACCTTGTCGTGCACTCGACCCATGGGGGTCTCCTTCCGTCGAATAAAAGAGTAGCCTGAATACTGGCGCAGTGAGCCTGACTGTTTCCGATGATCTACGAACCCGCCGGGACATTGGCGATCGCTCCCGCTGAGTGGGACATGTTCAGTGCACACAATGCGCCCGGTGCTAGAGAGTCCCCGAGACCGAGGGAGCGCAAGGATGCCGTTGCAGCCATGGATGAAGTTGCTGTCGACCGACGACCATCTGATCGAGCCGCCGCGCTTGTGGTCGGACCGTCTGCCGGCGAAGTACCGGGAGGCGGGGCCGCGCATCGTGGAGCAGCCGCGAGGGGAAGGGCAGGCGCCGGCCGAGGTGTGGGTCTACGAGGACCGGGTCTACCCCTACATCGGCCTGAACGCCGTTGCGGGAAAGAAGCCCGAGGAGTTCGGCCTTGAGCCGACGCGCTACGACGAGATGATCCCGGGCTGCTACGACCCGAAGGCCCGGATCCGCGACATGGACCTGGACGGCGTGTGGGGCGCCCTGTGCTTCCCGTCCTTCCCGGGATTCTCGGGCCACGTCTTCCTGGACGGCAAGGACCGTGACCTGTCGCTGCTGTGCGTCCAGGCCTGGAACGACTACGTGCTGGACGAGTGGTGCGCCACCGCGCCGGGCCGGCTCATCCCGCTGGTCATCATGCCGATGTGGGACGTCGAGGCCTGTGTCGCCGAGATACACCGGACCGCGGCCAAGGGCGCCAAGGCGATCTCCTTCCCCGAGAACCCCGCCCCCCGCGGGCTGCCGTCCTTCCACACCGACTACTGGGACCCCATGTTCTCGGCGGCCGAGGAGACCGACATGCCCCTGTGCCTGCACTTCGGCACCTCGGGCAAGCCGCCGAAAACGGCCGAGGAGGCCCCGTTCGCCGTGACGATCGCCCTGTTCGGCTGCAACGCCATGTTCGCCACCGCAGACCTGCTCTTCTCCCCAGTGCTCCACAAGCACCCCAAGCTGAAGATCGGCCTGTCCGAGGGTGGCATCGGCTGGATCCCGTACCTGCTGGAGCGCAGCGACGGCACCTGGGAGCGGCACCGCTTCTACCAGAACGTCAACCAGAGCGTGCGGCCCTCGGAGCTGTTCCACAAGCACTTCCACGGCTGCTTCATCGACGACCGGTTCGGCGTGGAGGTCCGCCACCACGTCGGCATCGACAAGATCACCTGGGAGTGCGACTACCCGCACTCCGACTCGTACTGGCCCAAGAGCCGCGCCTACGCGGCGGAGGTCCTCGCCGACGTACCGGATGACGAGGTGCACAAGATCGTGGAACTGAACACCCGCCGGCTCTACAACCTCCCCGCATGAGCCGCCGCCCGGAGTCCGAGCGCTCCGACTGGACCGACCTGGACCTGCTGACCCGGGAGGAGGCCCACGGCCGGCTCCTTGCCGAGATCGCCGAGACAGACGTACGCCTGGCCGAACTCGGCGAGTCCGACGAAGCCGAGCGTGAACTCCTCCAGTCCCGGCTGCGCGCCCTGCGTGAGGCCGCCGAGGACCTGATCGAACACTCGAAGAAGAACTGAGGTTGCCATGGGGCGTGTCGAGGGCAAGGTTGCACTCATCACAGGAGCGGCGCGGGGCCAGGGCCGCTCCCACGCCGTGCGATTGGCCGAGGAGGGTGCGGACGTCGTCGTCACCGACGTCTGCCACGACATCAGCGACGAGCTGCCGTACTCGCTGGCGTCGAAGGAACAGCTGGAGGAGACGGCGCAGTTGGTCAGGGCGACGGGCCGGCGGTGCGTCGCCGTACAGGCCGATGTCCGCTCGATCGCCGAGGTGCGGGCCGCCGTCGACGCGGCGGGGTCGGAGTTCGGGCGGCTCGACGTGGTCGTCGCCAACGCCGGAGTCATGAGTTCGGGTGCCGCCTGGGAACTGTCCGAGGAGGTCTGGGACGTCGTCGTCGACGTCAACCTCAAGGGCGCCTGGAACACGGCGCGGGCCGCGATCCCCTGGATGATCGAGGCAGGGGAGGGCGGCTCGATCGTCATCACCAGCTCGGCCGCCGGCATCCGCGGCCATGTGCCGTACGCCCACTACGTGGCCGCCAAGCACGGCGTGGTCGGCCTGATGAAGGCCCTGTCCAACGAACTCGCCCCGCACCGGATCCGGGTGAACACCGTCCACCCCACCGGCGTCAGCGGCACGGGCATCACCATCGGCGTGCCCGTGGAGGAACTCGCCGAGCGCGAGCCGCTGTTCGCGCTCGCTGCGATGAATCCGCTCGCCCCGTATGTCGAGCCGCGGGACGTGTCGAACGCCGTCCTGTTCCTCGCCTCGGACGAGGCGCGGTACGTCACGGGCCTGCAGTTCACAGTCGACGCGGGGTCGACCAACAAGCCGTAAGGAGCAGAATGAGTGCGACGATCGGCTTCGTCGGCGCCGGGCGCATCGGAGAGCCAATGGTCGAGCGGTTGCTGACGGTGGGTCATCGGGTCCGCTGCTACGCACGACGGCCGGAAGTCAGACAGCGGCTCTCGAAGGCCGGTGCACAACCCGTTGACGTCCTCTCCGACATCGCGACCTCCGACGTCGTCGTCAGCTGCCTGTACAGCGACGCACAGGTCCTCGACGTATTGCCCGAGGTCGTCGGGGCCATGGACACGCGCACGGTGCTCGTCTCCCACACGACCGGAACACCCGGGACACTCGCCCGACTGGACGCGTTCTCCGGCACAGGTCAAGTAGCCGTCGTGGACGCGCCGTTCAGCGGAACGCCCGAGACAGTACGAGCTGGCCGCCTCGTGGTGTACGCGGGGGGCGAGCCCGAACACGTGGCGACGGCTCGCCGAGTCGTGGCCGCCTACGCCGATCCCGTGATCACGACGGGCACACGCGGATCGGCGCTGCGCGTCAAACTGCTCAACAACCTGCTGTTCGCCGCATTCTCACAGCTGACGCTGGCCGGGCTGGAGGCCGGACGCCGGCTGGGCATCGAGGACAGCGCCCTGCTGGAAGCCCTGGCAGCCGGCAGCGGCGGAGCGACCGCGGGGCGTTACATCGCCGACCGGGGAGGGGCCGAGGCCTTCGCCACCGCGGTCACGCCGTTTCTGCGCAAGGACCTGGCGGCGTGCACGGACATCGCGGCAGACGACGGCGTCGACCTGTCTGTACTGCTGGCTGCGGCTCGCAGTGGGCCGATGCGCCTCGGCGACGACCCGAATTTCGAGAAGGAAGCGGTTGAATGAAGATCACCATTGACACGTCGATGTGCTCCGGGCACGCGCGGTGCGCGGCAGCGGCACCAGAGCTCTTCCGGCTGGACGACGACGGCTACGCGATGCCCTTCGACGGAGAGGTCCCGGAAGGCCTCGAACAGGCGGCCCGTGACGGGCAACGGGCCTGCCCGGAACGGGCGATCACCGTCGAGTGACATGACTGAGCCCCACGGCCTCGGGCCGTGGGGCTCAGTCATGTCACGATCGTTCAGCCGGCCGGCTGCGGCGGCGGCGTGAAGTGGTGACCCCAGAACGCGCCGTCCGTGATCTCGTAGACGGGCACGGGCTCGGGCACCTTCAGGCCGTTCCAGCCGAACTCGACGGCGTAGTTCTCCGGCGACCAGACGTAGAACGACACCATGTGGTCGTTGGTGTGCTTGCCGAGGGAGTGCATCATCGGCACCTCGTACTTGGCGGCCCGGTCGAGGGCCCGCCCCACGTCGTCCAGGGTCGCGGCCTCGACCATGAAGTGCAGCAGCCGACCGGGACCCGGCATCGGCGTGACGCCGAGGGTGTGATGGCGGGGGTTGCAGCCCATGAACCAGGTCGTGCCGCCGGGCGAGCGCATCGTGTTCCGCTCGATGAAGCCCAGGACGTTGACGTAGAAGTCGAACGTGGTCCGCGCGTCCTCGGCGGAGATGATGGCGTGTCCGAAGCCCATGTCACCGGTGACGAACTTCGAGACCAGCGGGGTGTGCACGGGCACGTGGTCGAGGACTGTGCCGTAGAACAGCTCGACCGGGTTGCCGCCCGGGTCGTTGAACTTGACGAAGCCCGTGACCTTCCGCTCCGCCGCCTCGGCCTCGGTGCCGGCCGTCACCTTGATCCCGGCCTTCTCGACGTCCGCGACCAGACGCGCCAGCTCCCGTTCGTCGAGGACCTCGAAGCCCAGCGCCGTCATCCCGGGCTGGGCGCCCGGAGAGACCACGATCCGGGCCGGATAGTCGTCCATCCTGAAGGACAGCGACTCGGAATCACCGCCCTCGACGGGCATCAGGCCGAGGAAGTCGGCTCCGAAGGCCTTCCACTTGTCGAGGTCGTTGGACTCCAGACGCAGGTACCCGAGTGAGCGAACACCCATCAGGCCCTCCCCTCACATTTGGTCAGGTCCGGGGCGACCCGTCGGGCCCCCCGTATCGGTACATCCGTGACGGTAGACATCCCGGCACGCCCGCGGCCGGGACCGTCCCACTGATCGGGAGACGTACGGCGACAGCCCCCTTGCGGGTGCGACGGTGACCGTCATGACACTCAGCTACGAGGACACCTTGCGCGAACTCCACACCGACGACGGCACGCTGCGCTACCACGAGGCGGGTGACGGACCCCCCTTGCTCCTGCTGCACGGGTCGGGGCCGGGTGTGACCGGCTGGCGCAACTACCGGAACAACCTTCCCGTGCTCGCCGAGCACTTCCGCTGCCTGGCGCTGGAGTTCCCCGGCTTCGGGGTGAGCGACCCGACCGCCGAGAACCCGATGGCGGCCGGCCCCAAGGCCGTGCTGCGCTTCCTCGACGGACTCGGCCTCGACCGCGTCGACGTCATCGGCAACTCCATGGGCGGGTTCGTCGCCGTGGGGGTCGCGGTCGCCCACAAGGACCTGTTCCGCAGGGTCGTGACCATCGGTGGCGTGGGCCGCAACATCCTCTCGCCGGCGCCCAGCGAGGGGCTGAATCTGCTGGTGGAGTTCGCCGAGAACCCCACCCGGGACAACCTCGTACAGTGGCTGAGGTCGATGGTCCATGACCCGGCCCTGCTCACCGAGGAGCTGATCGAGGAACGGTGGGCCAGCGCCACCGAGCCGTCGACGCTGGAGGCCTCTCGCCGGATCTACGGCCGGGAGGCGATGGCCGCGACCCTGGCCGCCCAGGCCCACTCGGACCAGCCCATCTGGGCCGCACTCCACAAGGTCACCGCGCCCACGCTGCTGACCTGGGGCAGGGACGACAGGGTCACGCCACTGGAGAACGCGCTGCTGCCGCTGCGTACAATTCCCAGGGCCGAGCTGCACGTGCTGCCGGACTGCGGGCACTGGGCGATGATCGAGCAGAAGGAGGCCTGGGAGAGCGCGGTGCTGGCCTTCCTGACCCGCCCGGAGGCCGGCTGAGTGCCGACGGCGGGAGCAGACGACGACATGGGGGGACGACGACGTGGCGAGACCCGCAACGGCACGGCAACCAGCTGCTCCGATGTCCGGCCGCCAGGCCGCCCGTCGGGTCCGCATCCTGCGCGCCGCCTCCGAAATCGGTGCGCGCGAGGGGCTGGCGAGCGTGCAGATGCACGACGTGGCCAAGGAGGCAGGCGTCGCGATCGCCACGCTCTACCGCTACTTCCCCTCCAAGCCCTACCTGTTCCTCGCGGTGCTCGAATGGCACATTGAGCAGTTCCTCGGAGGCCACGATGGTGGCCCGGTGCCCGACGAGGTGACGGACTCCGTGGCCGAGGTGGCGGAGACGCTCATCGCGCTGAGCGGGAAGCTGCTGGACAGCCCCCTGCTGGCCTCGGCGGTGGCGCTGTCGTCGTTCACGGAGTATGCGAGCGCCGTCCCGACCCAGATCGACATCGTCGAAAGAGTGCTGGGACAAAGGCTCCTGCGCCTGCTCGGGAGCTGTGCGTACGCGGAGACGGAGCGCAGCCGCGTGCGGCTGCTCGTCTACAGCTGGTGGGGGCTGTTCGTGGCCATGCTGACCGAAGAGATCTCCACCGAGCAGGGGGAAGCGGACCTGCGGCTGGCCGCGAGGCTCATCGCGGCGCAGTAGCGCACAGCACAGTGCCCGGGACACCCGCGGTGTCCCGGGCACTGTGCTACCTCAGTCCGTCGACCCGGCCATGTCCACTACCGCCAGGTACCCGAACGCGAGGCTCGAACCGATCGGAGTGCCCGCACCCGGGTACACGCGCCCCGACATCGCGGCCGCGGTGTTCCCGGTCGCGTACAGCCCGTCGATCGGCCGGCCGTCCGGTCGCAGTACGCGCGCGTGGGTGTCGATCTTCAGACCGCCCTTGGTGCCGATGTCGGACGGGACGATGGTCGCCGCGTAGAACGGCGGGGCGTCGATGGGCAGGAGCAGCGGGTTCGGCCACTCGGGCGCCGGCTTCGCCGTGAAGTTCTGCCGGGGGTCGGCCGGGAAGCCGACGATGTGGTGGAACATCTGGTCCCACGGGGTCTCACCGCGGTGGAACCTCTCGTCCACGCCGGTTTGCGCGTACCCGTTGAACTCCTCGACGGTCCGCTTCAGGGCGTCGAACGGGACGTCGATCAGGCGGGCCAGTTCCTCGAGCGTGTCGGCCTTCTTTAGCGCGCCCGACTCCAGCCACTCGGGGCTCAGCGGCTCGTCCGGCGGGCCACCGATGCTGTCCCGGTCCAGGTGCCGCCGGTCGAACACCCAGTGGGCCGGAATGTGACTCACGCCCGTGGTGGCATGCAGGCGGACGATCTCGTGCGCCGCCTGGTCGTACGGCCGTGTCTCGTTGACGAAGCGTTCGCCCGCGCCGTTGACCCAGATGCCGCCCCGGGTGCCCGTGTGGAAGACCGGCAGGCCGTCCGGGTGGACCAGCCCCGGCACGAACCAGGCCTCGTCGAGGAGGTCAGTGTCCGCGCCCACTGCGATGCCTGCTCGCAGGGCGTCACCGGTGTTGGCCGGGGCTCCCTCGGACCACTCCCCGGTGAGCGGGGACTGGTGCTTCTCGCGGAGCTCACGGTTGCGTTCGAAGCCGCCGGCGGCGAGGAGCACGCCCCGCTCGGCCCGGATCCGGACCCGCTCACCGTCGCTGACGACCTCGACACCGGTGACCCTGCCGTCCTCGACGATCAGGCTCTCCAGCGCGGTGTTGAGCCGCAGCTCGCCGTTGCCCGTCTCCAGGAACGCCGACAGCGCCCGGCCGATCAGGGCGCGGCCGCCGACCAGGACCGGGCCCTCGTCGAAGCCGAACCGCTCGGTGGGCAGCGAGTCGCGCAGGAGTGCCCTGCGCTCCTTGAGCTCCGCGACCTCGACCGGCGGCGGGAAGACGGTGTGCCCCGTGGGCGAGGTCCCCGGGGCCGACGCGTAGTAGTCCGGAACCGGGCCGTGGACGAAGGACTGGAACCAGGGGTTCTGCTCGAGCTCGTCGATCAGCCGGGGGCCGGCGGCCAGATACGCGTCCTGAAGCGCTTCCCGGGACGGGTCGTCGACGACACTGCGCAGATACGTCCGTGCCTCCTCGATGTCGTCCCCGAGACCGGCCCGGCTCAGCGGAGCGGACCCCGGAAACCACAGACCCGCACCGGAGTAGGCCACCGTGCCGCCCACCCGGTCGGTCTTCTCGACGACGAGCGTGCGCAGGCCGCGTGACGCCGCCACGTACGCCCCGACCAGACCTCCGCCCGACCCTACGACGATCACGTCGTAGGCATCCTCGTTGATGCTCATCCGAACCTCCTCATGACTGCCGACGTTCTTAGTGGGGGGACCGCGCCTACAGGTGGAGGTCGCGGGGCGCTCTGCGCAGCACGTGCGGTACGCCTGGAGCGCGGCACGCACCGGTCTCGGCGCATGCCGCGTTCCATGAAGTCGAGATAGAGAGTCCCCCGTGCGGCCACGGGGGGACTCCGCACACGACGGTGACGGGCCGGCCGGGACGTCCCACGGTCCCGCCGGCCGCGGCATGTCGCCACCGGCCGTTCAGCAGTTCGCCGAACGACGGTAACGAGACGGCGTGGGCCCGCCATTGCGTCATCTCGCTCAGCGAGACCCTCCCGGTCCCTGGTCCCCGAGTCCCGGTCCTCCAGTCCCGGTGAGCGGAACGTTCGGAGCTGCCGCCCGGCACGGCGGTTCAGGCTGAAGGCCAGCACGAGTTGAGGATGACAATGACAGACGTTTGGGAACCGACGGTCGTCGCGAACCGTGAAACCGCCGTGGCCGAGGCGGCCGTACGACTCACCCGCGCAGCCCATGACCACAAGCCCTGTGCCCCCGTACGGGACCTGCTCGGCGCGACCGACATCAGTCTCGCGTACGCCGTTCAGCAACGCGTCATCAGCGACCGGATCGCCACCGGAGCACGGGTCGTCGGCCGCAAGATCGGGCTGACGTCGGAGTCGGTGCAGCGTCAGGTCGGCGTCGACCGGCCCGACTTCGGTGTCCTGCTGGACGACATGGACGTCACCGGGCTGCCGGCCGTCCCCAGCGAACGGCTGCTCCAGCCCAAGGTCGAGGCGGAGATCGCGTTCGTGCTCGCCGCCGATCTGGACGACGACGACCTCGACCTCGAGCGGGTCCGGGCGGCGGTCGGACACGCCGTGGCCGCGCTGGAGATAGTGGACAGCCGGGTGGCCGACTGGGACATCGCGATCACTGACACGGTCGCCGACAACGCGTCCAGCGGCCTGTTCGTCCTCGGCCGACAGCGGGTCGGACTGGGGGAGTTCACGCCCCGGGACGTGACCATGCGGCTGTACGCCGACGGCGAGCTCGCCTCCGAGGGCGACGGCGCGGCCTGCCTGGGCGACCCGCTCGCCGCGCTGCTGTGGCTGGCGCGCACCGCCCGGGAGTTCGGCGACCCGCTGCGCGCCGGACAGGTCGTGCTCTCGGGTGCCCTGGGGCCGCTCGTCCCCACACCGCCCGGCATCACCGTGCGGGCCGAGCTGTCGGGCCTGGGCTCGGTGACAGCGACCTTCTCACCCAAGGACCCCGAGGAACTCAAGGAACACGGATGACGAAGACCAAGGTGGCCGTTATCGGCTCCGGCAACATCGGCACCGACCTGATGATCAAGGTCATGCGCCTGTCCGACACCCTGGAGATAGCCGCGATGGTGGGCATCGACCCGGGCTCGGACGGTCTGGCGCGCGCAGCCCGCCTGAAGGTCCCCACCACCCACGAGGGCGTGGACGGCCTGATCAGGATGCACGGCTTCGACGACATCGAGATCGTCTTCGACGCCACGTCCGCGAAGTCCCACGTAGAGAACGCCAAACGGCTCGCCCCGTACGGCAAGCGCCTGGTCGACCTGACCCCGGCGGCCCTCGGGCCGTATGTCGTGCCGCCGGTCAACCTCGACGAGCACCTGGAGAACGCCGACAACGCTGTCGACAACTTCAACATGGTCACGTGCGGCGGTCAGGCGACCATCCCGATCGTCCACGCGGTCAGCAGGGTCACACCGGTGCCCTACGCCGAGATCGTCGCCTCGATCGCCTCCAGGTCGGCCGGGCCCGGCACTCGGGCCAACATCGACGAGTTCACCGAGACCACCGCCGGCGCCATCGAGAAGGTGGGCGGTGCCCGCAGGGGCAAGGCGATCATCGTCCTGAACCCGGCCGAACCGCCCCTGATCATGCGCGACACGGTGTACTGCCTCATCGGTGAGGCGGACCACGACGCGATCCGGAACTCGGTCGAGGAGATGGTGGCGGCGGTCGCCGAGTACGTGCCCGGTTACCGGCTCAAGCAACAGGTGCAGTTCACTCCGGTCTCGGCCGCGGACCCGATCCACACGCTGCTGTCCGACGACACGTCCGAGACGCCGACCACCAAGGTGTCCGTCTTCCTCGAAGTCGAGGGCGCCGCCCACTACTTGCCCGCCTACGCCGGCAACCTCGACATCATGACCTCGGCCGCCCTGCGCGTCGCCGAGCGCATCGCCCGGCGACTGACCACCGAGGTGACCAAGTGACCGACACCCCAAGGCTCTACGTGCAGGACGTCACCCTCCGGGACGGGATGCACGCCATCCGGCACCGGATCACGCCCGAGTTCGTGTCGAAGATCTCCGCGGCACTCGACCGGGCGGGCGTGGACGCGATCGAGGTAGCCCACGGCGACGGCCTGGCCGGCGGCAGCCTCAACTACGGGCCGGGCAGCAACACCGACTGGGAGTGGATCGAGGCGGCCGCGGACGTCATCGACCGCGCGGTCCTCACCTCCCTGCTCCTGCCCGGCATCGGCACCATCGCCGAACTCAAGCGGGCCTACGCCCTGGGGGTCCGCTCGGTGCGCATCGCCACCCACTGCACCGAGGCGGACGTCGCGGCCCAGCACATCTCCACCGCCTGCGAACTCGGCATGGACGTCTCGGGATTCCTGATGATGGCCCACATGGCGCCCCCGGAGGCCCTGGCCGAGCAGGCCAGGCTGATGGAGTCCTACGGCGCGCACTGCGTGTACGTCACCGACTCCGGCGGCCGGCTGACCATGGACGGCGTACGTGACCGCATCCGCGCCTACCGGGACGTCCTCGACCCGGAGACCCAGATCGGCATCCACGCGCACGAGAACCTCTCCCTCTCGGTGGCGAACTCCGTGGTGGCGGTGGAGGAGGGGGTGACCCGGGTGGACGCGTCGCTCGCCGGACAGGGCGCGGGCGCGGGAAACTGCCCGATCGAACCGTTCATCGCCGTGGCCAACCTCTACGGCTGGAAGCACGACTGCGACCTGTTCGCCCTTCAGGATGCCGCCGAGGACCTGGTCCGTCCCCTCCAGGACCGGCCCGTGCGCGTCGACCGGGAGACCCTCACCCTGGGCTACGCCGGCGCCTATTCCAGCTTCCTGCGCCACGCCGAGGCCGCGGCGAGTCAGTACGGCCTCGACGCCCGCACCATCCTGGAGGAGGTCGGCAGGCGCGGCCTCGTCGGCGGGCAGGAGGACATGATCGTGGACATTGCCCTCGACCTCACGCACGCCTGACCGCTGTCTTCGGCGCCGCTCCCCGGAGGGTTCTCCGGGGAGCGGCGTGTTTTTGCGTCGGCAGAGAATGGACCGAGCGGCCCAATGAATGCGTGCACGACTCTTTCTCAGTGGACTGCTGCGTTGATACCGTGACGTCGGCGCCAAACTAGAATTGATTTCAGTTTTGAGCAGAGAGGCACCGACGATGACGTCTGCCCTTCGCCTGGAACCGCGACCCGAGATCGACCCCCGCGCTCTGCCGCCGTCGATGATGGAGCGCGTCACCCTGATCATGGATCTCTTCGAGCGGCCGCAGACGCACCTGACGCTCGAAACGGTGTCCCGCCGGACGCACCTGCCGCGGTCGACCACTCACCGCATACTCGATCAACTGGTCCGGCTGGACTGGCTTCAGCACACGGTGGCCGGATACCGGCTGGGGCCGCGGGCGCTCGGCCTGGGCGGGCGCGAGATCGGACACAGCGCGCTGCGCGCGGCCGCCGCACCACACCTCCTGGACCTGGCCGTGCGCACCAAGATGGTCGTCCATCTCGCCGTCCTCGACGGGCCGGATGTCTACTACCTCGACAAGGTGGGCGGCCGGGCGGCGGTGGATATTCCGTCGAGGGTCGGAGGACGGGCGGTGGCGCACTGTACCGGGCTCGGCAAGGCCATGCTCGCCTGGCTGAGCCCCGAGGAGATCGACTCACGGTACGAGCAGGCGATCGAGCGGCGCACCCCGCAGAGCATCGGCCGGCTCGACCACCTCCACGGGGAACTCCGTACCGTCCGCCGCCGGAACGGGCTGGCGATCGACCGGGGAGAGTGTTTTCCCGACCTCGGGTGCGTCGGCCTCGCCCTGCGCGGGCCCGAAGGGCCCGTGGGGGCGATATCGGTCGTCGGCGACGGCAGTTCCCCACTGGAACTCGTCGCTCCTCTGGTGGTCAAGGCCGTGCGGGCAGTGTCCGAGGAACTCTTCGGCCCGCCGCAGCCGTACTGCCGGGACGTGCCGGACGCCGTCGGGTGACGGCGGGCACGCGGACGCCGCGTAGACCTGTCGGAGTCCGCCGGGCAGGCGTCCCTCACCAGGCCGTCCAGCCTCCGTCCACGGTGAGCGTGGTGCCCGTGACGAAGCGGGAGGCGTCCGAGGCGAGGAAGACCGGGGCGCCACCCAGTTCCTCGACGCCGCCCACGCGGCCCAGGGGAGTGCCCCGGACGATCCGCTCACCCCATCAGCTGTCCAGAAGCCCGGAGTTGAGGTCCGTACGGAAGTAGCCGGGCGCGAGGGCGTTGACGCGCACCCCGCGGTCCGCCCACTCGACAGCGAGTGCTTTGCTGAGAACCTCGACGCCGCCCTTGCTCGCGGCGTACGCGGCAATCTGGTCGAAGCCGCTGCTCGCGTGCAGGGACGATACGTTGACGATCGAGCCGGAGCCCCTGGTCCAGCATCACCTTGCCGGTGTCGCGGCAGCAGTAGAAGGTGCCCTGGAGGTCGATGCCTGGAGGCCGATGTTGAGCACGCGCTGCCAGTCCTCGTCGGTGACGAACTCGCTGCGGGTGAAGTGGGGGCTGACTCCGGCGCAGTTGACGGCAGCGTCCAGGGGGCCCGTCCACTCGGTGATGCGCTCCACCATGGTCCGTACGGCGGCGGAGTCGGCGACGGAGCCAGGGAGCACGAGCACTTTGCCGCCGTGCGCGGACAGTTCGGCCTCGAGGCTGTCGAGAACCGCCGCCGTACGGGCCGTCACCGCCTCATCCGCCCCGGCCCGGGACAGGGCGACCGCGATCGCGCGGCCGCGGCCCTTGCCCGCACCAGTCACCCAGGCGGTCCTGCCGTCGAACCGCAGGTCGGTGTTCACGCCGGTCATGGTCCAGCCCTCCGCACGGATGTCGCGCAGGGTCCGCTTGAGGACCTTGCCCGAGGGGGTACGGGGAGTTCGTCGACGATTTCGAAACGGGCTGGCACCTTGAATTTGGCCAGCCGTACCCGGCAGAACTCCCGCAGTTCGTCCGCCCCGACCCTCGCTCTGGGCTGGAACACCACGAAGGCGCGGGGGACCTCGTCCCAGCGGGGGTGGGTCAGGCCGACCATGGCGGCCTCCAGGACGGCGGGGTGTTCGTAGAGGACCCGTTCGACCTCAGGCGTGGCGATGTTCTCGCCGCCTGAGACGATCACGTCCTTTTTGCGGTCGCCGATGAAGAGGAAGCCGTTCTCGTCGACGTGCCCGATGTCCCTGGTGGAACCAGCCGTCCTTGAGCGCCGCGGCCGTGGCCTCCTCGTCGCGCGAGCAGCCCGCGAAGACCTTCAGGCCGCGCAGGTGATCTCGCCCAGTTCGCCGGCCGGGACCTCGTTGCCCGTGTCGTCGACGATCCTGACCCGGGTGTGCGGCACGGGCCGGCCGACCGAGCCCAGCTTGGACCCGTGCTCCCGGTCGATGAAGACGTCGCCCGAGACGGTCTCGGTCAGTCCGTAGGCGTCGGACTTGGTTTCGTAATTCGGGTTGTCGAGGCGCCGACCAGGCCGATGGGGCCGCGGATCTCCTGCGGCGCTCAGCCGGCGGCTGACGCCTCTGTGCCTTCCTGGGTCTCATCCCCGCCCTTGTAGGCGAGGAAGTCGTCGACCATCCGGTGGAACAGGGTGGCAAGCTGCCGCAGTTCCTCGGGCGACCACCCGGCCAGCGCCCCCGCCATACTCCGGCGACTGGCGTCGCGGACGCGCTCGACGGCGTCACGGCCGAGGGGGGTGAGCTGGATGAGCTGTGCGCGGCGGTCGTCGGGGTCCGGGACGCGGGTCAGGTAGCCGGCCTTCTGCAGCTGCTGCACTTGCCGTGTGACATGGGACGCCTCCACGGCCAGCCGACCGGCCAGCTCGCTGGGGCGGAGAGGCTCGGCATCGTCGACCTGCCGCAGGAGCGCCACGGCCGCACGGTCGAGCGGCACTCCCGCCCGGGCCACGAGGCGGTCGTGCTCCCGGACCCGGCTGGTCAGGTACGTGATGCGGCTGAGGGCTCGCTCGACCACGTCGGTCGAGAGAGGAGTGGTTGCTCGCAGCGCTGCGGTCCTATTTCACATTCTATATTATTTGCTTGACTAAAGTAATTACGGGCTTCAAGTAAGCGGACTGTAGCTAGTCGTACTGCCCGCAGGCGACACTGCACGGCGCTCGTCTCCTGCGCCGCACAGGTGTGGCCCCCAGCCTGATCGCCGCCGGCCTCTTGCGGCCACGCGGTGTACCGCTCAGTGGGACCGCCGTCCAGAGGCGGAGCGGGGAGGTTCCGCTGAGCGGGACGGGACAACGTGCCCGCTGCGGGTCGGGGAGCAGGCGGGCAGCATCGACGGCGGAGAAACGGATGGACATGGCAGACCCTGTGGGGTTCCAGAACCGGGCCCCCTGGGGTGACCTGCATCTCTACGCCGCTCGCTCGTACTCGTTGATGAGGCCGCCGAGGACGGGTGTCGCCATCGATGACCTCCGGATTTCCCGTGCATTCGTTCTGGCTGGCCTTGGAAGTCTCGGTATGTCACCTCGAGCCCTGCCTCTGTTCTCTTGGGGGAAACAGGCGTTCTGGACAGCGGCGGAATCAGGGTGGCTTCGAGTCGAAGCGATGTCAAGAGCCGGTGCGGCGATTCGATGAGGTGGGCAAGATGGCAGACAGGGCGCCGATCCGGGCGGGACGGCCGGACATCGACCGGCAGCGC